>NZ_WTAR01000056.1 GCF_013139515.1 Lutibacter sp. | reverse complement strand
AATTTACTTTTTGAATAAATGTATGTGATGGGAAATTATATCTAAGTGCTTTATCTGTGTAAAATATAGAAAATCTTCTTTTTGCAACATCTGTTAAACTATAATAAGGTGTTTCTAAAATAAGTTGATTTGGCATTTTATTCGCTGCTAAATAAGTTGCTATTCCTGTTCCTAAAGAACGCCCATAAATAGTAATTTCTGATTCATTATAATGTTTTAAAACGTAGTTATAACACATTTCTGCATCTGTATAAAATGCTTCTTCACTTAACGTTCCTGTACTTTTACCGTAAGTTCTGTAATCCATTATAAAAACATCGTAATTCAATTCAACAAAAAACTCGGTAATTTTTCCCCATCTACTTAAATCTCCCATATTTCCGTGAAAATAAAGTATAACTCCTTTTGGGTTTTCTACTTTAAAATGAAGCGCATTAATAATTGCCCCATCTTCAGATTTTAAGAACAGTTCATCAAATTTATTCGAAAAATTATAGGAATAATTCTGTGGTAATATGGTTGGCCTAAATATTATTTTTTCTTGAAAAAAATACAACGAAGATGCTATCATTATGTATAATATTATGAAACTAAAAACGCCTATTTTAAGCCTTCTCATTTTTTGTTTTTTTAGCATGATTTACATGAATGCTAGAACCTTCTAAGTTAACTTCTTTGGGAACAGAATTTATGATTTCACCTAACATTTTATGGTAAGACTCAAAGTTATTTAAGTTTTTATGACCGCCACCAATTACTGTATACAATCGAGTAATTTTAGGTTGAATTTGGGATAATTTTACACTTGTTTTAAACGGAATTAATTTATCATGTGTTCCATGAATAATATGAATTGGACATTTAACATATTTCAACCACTTGTACGTTGGTAAAGGGTATTTCATTAAAATTGATAAAGGCATAAAAGGCATATAACGCCCTGCAACCTTTCTTAAACTGTAGTAAGGCGCATCTAAAATTAACATTTTAGGGTTGTTCATGGAAGCTAATTTTGAAGCAAAACCAGAACCCATTGAACGACCATACACAATAATTCTTTCTTCTGATGATTCTTCTTTTACTCTATTATAAATCACTTGAAGATCTCTTTTAATTGCCTTTTGAGAACGTTTCCCTGTACTCTTTCCAAAACCTCTATAATCAACCATAAGTACGCTAAAATCGTGTCTAGTAAAATCAACTGCAAACTTTCCCCAGCCTTTTATACTTTTAGAGTTTCCTTTAAGGTACAAAACAACACCACGAGATGCGTTTTTAGGTTTAAAAAGCAAGCCATTAAGTGTCGCTCCATCTCTGGTTTCTAAATTATATTCCTCAATCTCCTGATTGTCATAGTAAAACTGAAAATCTTTAGGTAGTTTTTCAGGCTTAAATAAAAAGTAATCCTGAACGTAATATAAAATGATACTTAGCACCAAATAGGTTGCTAAAATTAAAACCAATACGTATAACCAATAAGGCATGTTTAAAAAATTTAAAAACCCAATGTACAAAAATTAAGATTAATGTTTTTTAACACTTCTTATTTTGCTTTCATAAAGTTGAATTTTAATGAAATTTAAAACTTAAATAGTTAGTTGAATTCATAAAAATAATAAACAAAAAATAAGCCTATTAATTTTAAATTAATAGGCTTATTAAATTAATTTACAGTGTTTTATAAAATTTATTTTGAGAAATCTAAGTTTAAAATTTCTAAAATTTCAGTTGTTACATTGAGTGATTCATCACCATATAAAACCGTACCTTGTCCTGAAGTTCCAAGAATAAGTTTATACCCTTTATTTTTAGCAAAATTAGCAACAAAACTATCTACTTTTTTAGTTAGTATTTCGCTTTTCTCTTGGTTTTCTTGTTGTAATAATTGAGAAGCTTGTTGTTGTTTAGATTGCAAAAATTGTTGTTCTTGTTGTAATGCGCTTTCAGTTTCAGCTCTTTTTTGAGTTGACATCTTTTCAGCTTTTTGATAATACTGCTGAACTTTCAACTGAAACGGAGCGCTAATACTATCTAATTCTTTTGCCATTGATTCTTGTTTGGCTTTTAATGAAACTTCTAATGCTTTGGTAGCTTCATAATCTTTCATTAATGCTTCAATATCTATATATGCAATTTTGGTTTGATTACACGATGCAAATATAAGTGCAATAGCTACAATTAATAATTTTTTCATTTTTAAAGTGATTTGGATTGTTGTATAAATTTTTGCGAATATATAAACAAAAACAGAAGTTTCCCCTAATATTTCTCAGTATTAGATTAATTTATTGTTAAGTAATAAACCATCATAAAAATTTATAAAAAATGGATTTACCACAGCTTTTTTACGTGGTTTTCATAAAAACTGAATATTAGTTCACATATTACAGGTTAAAACGAGCTTAAATCGCTTTAAAATAGATTTTATGTCTTTTTTATGACATAAATTAATGAAGAATACTCTTTTGTTCCCATAGCTTTTAAATTTGATAGGAAGCCAATACAAAAAGCTTTGACAAAATTGTTTTTACAATTTTTATATTTTTCACTTAGAAGGGATACATAAAACGAATCAAATTTCATTGGAAGTATTTTTACAACATTCATTTGTTGTGCTGAAAAAAGTAATTGAATTGATTTTTTTGAAAAGTGCCATAAATGTCTTGGCACGTCAAAAGCAGCCCAAAATTGTTTATAGTAACTAGCGTCGTAACTTTTATAATTTGGAACTGCAATAACTAAAACTCCGTTAGGTTTTAATAAGTATTTCAGTTTTGAAATATATTCTGAAAGGTTTGGAACATGTTCTAACACGTGCCATAATGTAATAACATCAAATTTTTCTGAAGTAATTTCAGTTATATCTGAAAATATTTTAGAAGTTTTAATTTTTGAAAGTTTAGTTTCAGCTAAACTATAAGCATTTGAATTTGGTTCTACTCCCACTACATTCCAACCATTATTTTTACACTTCAATAAAAAATCACCTGTACCACAACCAACATCTAAAATATTTTTCTCTTCGGTTTTAAACGAATTTATGAGCTTTAATTTTTGATTTAAAGCATAACCTTTTACAACTTGATATAATTTATCAATAACAGATTTCTTTGAATCTGTGTGAGAAATATAATCAACACTTTCATAATATTTACCTAAGTCTTCAATTTTTGGTTGAGGAAATGTTTCTAATAATTCTAACTTTATATTATAAACCAACTCAAATTTTTCATTTGAAACTGTATAATCTTGACACGTTATCTTATTGTTTTCAAAAAAAATCATTCTTAAGAATTAGTTTTATTAGTTTTAATTGACTTCTTATTTCTAGACCATTCACTCCAAGAACCAACATATAATTTTGGAATATTAAAACCTGCATATGTAAGTGCTAATAATGTATGACAAGCTGTTACTCCAGAACCACAATGAACAATACTATTCTCTGATTTGGTGTTTTTAAAAATTGCTTGATATTGTTCTTTCAACTCTTTTGGGTTTTTAAACAAACCATTGTTATTTAAATTAGTAGAAAAAGGAATGTTTATTGCTCCAGGGATATGACCAGCAATTAAATCAATTAGTTCTTCAACTCCATTATAACGATCCTTTTCACGAACATCTATAACTTTATAGTTTTTATTTAATGAGTATTTTTCTACTTCTTGTATATCTGCTTGTGGAAAAATCCAAGAAGTTATTTTATATTCTGTAGTTTTTTTAGAAATTACCACATCTGAATTCACAGGAAAACCTTTTCTTTCTGCTTCCTGAAAACCTCCATTAACAACTTGTACTTTATTGTGTCCAACTGCTTTTAACATCCACCAAAAACGAGCGGCTGAATTTGATCCATTTTTATCATCGTAAATTATTACGTGACTTTCTTTAAAAATACCTAACTTATTTAATGTCTCAGAAAATTGATTTATTGTTGGTAAAGGGTGTCTTCCTCCTATTGAAACATCTTCTTTTATAGAAGATAATTGTGTGTTTAAATTAACTACTAAAGCGCCTTTTAAATGCTTTTTTATATAGTTTGTTTCATCTCCATTACACGCATCAATAATAATTACATCTTCTAATTTGTGTATTTTTAAAAGTTCGTCAACTTCT
This sequence comes from Lutibacter sp., assembly GCF_013139515.1. Taxonomy (GTDB): domain Bacteria; phylum Bacteroidota; class Bacteroidia; order Flavobacteriales; family Flavobacteriaceae; genus Lutibacter. Next base: position 49,170 of record NZ_WTAR01000056.1, on the reverse strand, counting down.
ATTATTGGAGAAATAATCGTATTCATTTTATGCTTTTTTATTGAAATTATTTTAAACGTTCCACGTGGAACGTTTAAAATTACCTTCCCATATACACCAACAAAACAGAAATATCGCTAGGTGAAACCCCACTAATTCTACTTGCTTGTGATATAGTTATTGGTTGTATTTTAGTTAATTTTTGACGAGCTTCAATAGATAAAGATTGTACTTTAGTATAGTCAAACTTTGAAGGGATTGATACGTTTTCTAATCTGTTTAATTTATCAGCTTGGTTCTTTTCCTTCTCTATATAACCAGCGTATTTAACATGTATTTCTGTCTGTTCTACAATTTCTCTATCAATAGAATTCTCTTGAACAAATGCTTCAACACTTTTAAGTTTTCGTACATCATCAAAGTTTAATTGTGGTCTAGCAGCTATCTTAAATAACTTCATAGATTGAGATATTTTAGCAGTATTATTCTCTTCTAAAATAGGATTTATATCTTCAGGTTTCACACTAGTTTGTATCAAAAACTTAACAAACAAATCTGTTTTAAGTTGCTTTTCTTGCACTCTATCCATTCTTTCTTTTGAAGCTAAACCTAATTTAAAACCTAAAGGTGTTAACCTTAAATCAGCATTATCTTGCCTTAATAAAGTTCTATATTCAGCTCTTGATGTAAACATTCTATAAGGTTCTTCTGTTCCTTTAGTAATTAAGTCATCTATTAAAACACCTATATAAGCTTCATTTCTTTTTAGTATAAATGGCTCTTTATTCTGAATACTTAAAGCAGCATTTATTCCCGCCATTAATCCTTGAGCTGCCGCTTCTTCATAACCAGTAGTCCCATTAATTTGACCAGCGAAATATAAATTTTTAATCAGCTTTGTTTCTAGCGTATGTGTTAATTGTGTAGGTGGAAAATAATCGTATTCAATAGCATAACCAAACCTGAGAAATTTCACATTTTCAAAACCAGCTACTTTTCTCAAGGCTTTATCTTGAACATCTTCAGGTAAAGAAGTTGAAAACCCATTTACATAAATTTCAACAGTATCCCAACCTTCAGGTTCTACAAAAATTTGATGACGTTCTTTGGTTGCAAATCTGTCAATTTTATCTTCAATAGATGGACAATATCTTGGACCAATACTTTGTATTCTACCATTAAACATTGGCGACCTATCAAAACCTGTTCTCAATAAATCATGTACTTCTTTCGAAGTATAACTCATATAACAAGAACGTTGATTTTGTAATGATTTTGTAGTGGTTGAATAAGAGAATTTTTCAGGGTTATCATCACCAGGTTGTTCTATCATTTTTGAAAAATCTAACGAACGAGCATCCACTCTTGGAGGAGTTCCTGTTTTCATTCTTCCAGATTCAAAACCAACTTTTACAAGATCTTCTGTAATTCCAATTGAAGCACTTTCTCCTGCTCTACCTCCACCAAAAGTTTTATCACCAATATGAATTAATCCGTTTAAAAAAGTTCCTGCAGTTATAATAACTTTCTTAGCTTTTATTTCAATCCCTAAACTTGTTTTAACACCTACAATTGTATTTCCATCAAAAATTAAACCCGTAACATTATCTTGATAAAAATCTAAATTATTAATTTGCTCTAGCATAGTTCTCCAACATTCAGCAAAACGCATACGGTCACTTTGTGCTCTTGGACTCCACATTGCTGGACCTTTAGATTTATTCAACATTTTAAATTGAATCGCAGTTTTATCTGTCACTATTGCACTATAACCGCCCAAAGCATCAATCTCTCTTACAATTTGTCCTTTTGCAATTCCGCCCATTGCTGGATTACAACTCATTTGCGCAATATTTTGCAAATTCATTGTAATTAAAAGTGTGTGCGCGCCCAAATTAGCACTTGATGCCGCCGCCTCGCTTCCTGCATGACCACCTCCAACAACTATAACATCGTAAACTGTATTAAACATATTTAATTAAATTGTGTTCCACGTGGAACGTTTTTTAAGATTCTAATAAAGCTAAACATTTATCTTCTTCAACTCTCATTTGAGCTTTATTTGTCTCATTTTTATCTTTAAAGCCAACATAATGCAAAATACCGTGAATTAAAACTCTACTTAACTCGTTGTCAAGTGTTTGACTTAATTTTTTAGCATTTTCTTTAACTCTTTCTACAGAAATAAAAATATCACCACTAATTAGCTTTCCAAGTGTATAATCAAAGCTAATAATATCGGTTAAAGTATCGTGTTCTAAAAATTCAATATTTAACTTTAGCAAGTATTCATCATCGCAAAAAATATAATTTATTTCACCTTCAGAAAAACCATGTGAAGCAATACAATTAGAAATCCATTGTTGAGTTACCTCCTCATTGTCTAGTTTAAAATCGGTTTCGTAATTAAATAAAATCATTATAAATTTATTGTTGCTCTGTTTTAAAATACTCTTGTACTTTCTTTTTGTAAATAGTGCGCAAAGGTAATGATTGTCTGTTTAATATTTCATTATAATTAAAATACAGATTTTGTAATTTTAATTTATCAATAGTTCGTTTTTGAAATTGTTCAATATTAGTTTCAGATGTGCGTTTTTTATCTTCACCTTGTTGTAAAGTAGCTTTCTCTAATTTTAACAATTCATAATTTAATTGTTGCATTTTTTGAATAACTTCTTGCGTAAAACCTTTCTCTAATAATTGCTTTTCAAGTTCTTCCATTTGCTTCACGGCATCACCTGATCCGTTGCCTTTTTTGACTCCTTCTTTACCTAAAATTTCTTTTAGTAATTCTTTTAATTGAGATTGTTGTTTGTAAATTTCATACAATTCACCATTCATTTGCTCTTCTCCTTCTCCTGGTTTGTTACCTTTTTTTTCTCCAGGTTTATCTCCTGGTTTCTTACCTTTTTTCATTCCCTCTTTCATTTTATCCATCAATTCACCTTGCTTTTTAATAATGTCAGGCAAACTAAATTCTTGCGGACTTCCTTTTCCTTTTCCAAAACTAGGTGAAGCATTCATTAAACTTTCTAATAAATTACTTAAAGAATTCGCTAAATTATTTGCTGCAGTTATTACAAATTGTTGGTTTGAAATTCCTTGATCAAATCTGTTTTCGGTAAAATTTAATAATGACTCATCAATATGATAATGTGCGTCTGAAACTTCCTTTTGAATAGCGCTACTCATTTTTACTAAACGTAATGAAAGCACATACAAACTATCATCAATATGTTCAAAATATTCTTTTAACACATGTTGCTGTTTAATGTTTTTTGGATATTCAGGATGGTGATTATCTGAACTTGAAAATCGATCTAACAAATCTTCTTGTTGAAAAGAAAACTCAATTAAGTTTTCTACAATTTTTCGTAAATCTTCAATGTTTTCATCAATAAATTCTCCTTCTGAAGCTTCCATAGATTGTTCCATAGCTTCGCTCAATTCCTTCATTTTTTTGGAAGCTGATTTTTGACTTTTCTTTGCGCTATTTTTATCTTGCTTTTTTAAATCGTCTAACGCTTTGTTTAAATCTTTATCAATATCACTTTTCTCATCTTCACTATCAGGAAGTTTCATAGGGCGTTTTAAATCCTTATTCTGTTTTTCTAATTCTTCAAAATCTTTTTTAATCGCTTCAAAATCTTTTTTAATTTCTTCTTGTTTTTCAGAAGTATTTTCTTCTTCGTTTTGTTTAGATAACTCTTTTTCTTTTTTAGCAAGTTCGTCTAATTTTTCACTAATCTGATTTGCCTTTTGTTCCACATAAAAACGTTTAGTGAGTTCTAAAATACGCTCTAAACTTTGCTCGTTTTGTTTATTCTTTTTTGCAAGCTCTTTTAACTTATCAACCAAATCTTCTTTATCCAGTTTTTCAGTAAGTTCTTTTAGCTCGTCTACTAATTTTTCCTGTTCAGCTAATTTTTTTGTTTCTTCAATTCTTTTTTGAAGTTCTTCTTGTTTGTCTTTTAAATCCGGATCTTTTGATTGTTCGTTTAAATTTTCTTCTAACTGATTGGTTTGCTTTTTAAACAATTCCTGATACTTAGTTTGACGTTTTATAAATTCTTCTAATTTTTTAGTATCGTTCCAATTTATATCAGCTTTCTTTTGAAGTGTGTTTTTAAATTTTTCAACTTCAGCATTTGATAGTTTAGATTTTTCTAAAGTCTTTGAAATATTATGAATGGTTTCTTTTTGTTCTTTTAACAATGCTTCTTTTAATTCTTTTTCAGTTTTGTTGTAATAACTAAAAACGTTGCTCTTGGTTTTTTTACTTCCATTTACAGCATCGTTATCAAAAACCTCAAAATACAGTTCATAATCTATACCTTCTTCAATAGAAATTCCTTCAGGAAAAACATAGTAAAAATCTGAAAAAGAGGATTTTGAAACTGTAATTAAATAAGTTTTAAGTACGTTTTTCTCATTTTTATTATAATATACTAACTGAAGCTTTTTTATACCGTAATCATCACTTATTTGACCAATAAACTGTGCTGGTCCTCTGCTAATTGAATCAATATCAGATTTTACTATTATTTTTGGATGCTCATCTAAAATTACTTGAATTCCAAAATTTAAAGATTCATGATTGGTTAATTGTGTATTTGAAGTTGCTATTTTATAATTTATAGATGAAAATACGTCTTTTGAATAACTAAAATAATCATTAGAAACTTGTTTAAAATTAACAGCATTTTGTTGTTCAAGAAAACTTATACTATTTGTTTGATGCGTTTCTATTTGCCAAGAAATATTGGTTCCTTGTGGCACAATTGCATTACCCGTATTTTGAATTACTTCATTACGTTTTCCTGTGTAATTAGGATAATTCAACACCATTTTTAAATTGGTAATAACAGGTGTAGCAATACTATTTATTTGATAGGTTTTTGAAATTACACCATTTGCTTCTAAAGAAAAATGAATCGATTTTTTTACACTCGAAAACACATATTGAAATTTTCCAAAACCTAGATTTTCTAAATAATAATTTTCATTGAAAAAATTAATTTTAGCATCTTCTGGAATTATAGTTCCTTTCGTTTCAATTTGAAGTGTATAAGAATCTCCTTCAACAACATTAAATGAGGTATTTAAAATAATAAAAGAAAACGGCGCGGGTGGTTCAAATTGTGTATTATAATGTACAACTCTTGAAAAACTATCGTTAAAAATTGTGATATTTCCTGTTACATAAACCAATAGCCAAATTACAATTGGAATTAGCGCATATTTAATAAATTTCTTGTTTTTAGAGAAGTCTACAGCGCCTCTAAATGGAATGGGTTGTAATTCTTTAGATTTCTGCTCAATACTTGCTGAAATAAGTTCAGAATTTTGTTCAGTATTATATAACTGCAACATATTCAATAACTTATCATTTATTTCAGGAAAATGATTTCCTATAATTTTAGAGGCTTCAACTTCTGAAATTCCCTTTTTAAAACCTACTAATTTAACAATTGGAATTAATATATAGAACGTAAATAAACTTAATTCAACAAGTATAAAAACCCAAAATAAAGCAGTTCTCGCAAAAGGTTTTAACCATAAAAAATGTTCAATAAAAAGAGTAGCAATAAAATACAATAAACCAATACCAAAAAACAATAAAAGTCCTTTTATAAGTTCATTATAATAAAACTTTTTAATAAAGTTTTGAAGTTTAACTTCTATGCTTTTATAAGTGCTCAATAGTAAATTTTTAACCTTTAGTAAAAGCTAAATTAAACTAAAAATAAATTATAGGATTACAATTTATTCTTAAATAATATTCAACACATAACCAATACGGTGTTTTTGATTCTAATTTTTTGAATAAAATTCACATATTCCTATTGAAAAATTATCTTTGCACTTTAAAACAAAACAAAATGAAGAACGTTAGAGTACGATTTGCTCCAAGTCCAACCGGACCTTTACATATTGGCGGTGTTAGAACTGCCCTTTTTAACTACTTATTTGCTAAAAAACACAACGGTACTTTTATATTAAGAATTGAAGATACAGACCAAACACGTTATGTGGCTAATGCTGAACAATATATTATTGATGCGTTAAACTGGTGTAACATTCCTTTTGATGAAGGACCGAGAAAAAATGAAAAATTTGGACCTTATCGTCAATCTGAACGAAAAGACATTTACAAACAGTATGCAAATCAATTAATTGAAAGTGGAAATGCTTATTACTGTTTTGATACTGCTGAAGAACTTGATTTTCATAGGAAAAACCATGAAGAAAAAGGGAAGACATTTATTTACAATTGGCATAATAGAACTAAATTAACCAATTCAATTTCTTTATCAAAAGAAGAAGTTGAACAACGTATTTCAAATGGAGACAACTATGTTGTTCGTTTTAAAATGCACGATCCTTTGAAAGATGGTGAAAGTGCCATAATTTCATCAACAGATATTATAAGAGGAAATGTATCCTTCAAAAAAGAATTATTAGACGATAAAATTTTGTTTAAAAGTGATGGAATGCCAACGTACCATTTAGCAAATATTGTTGATGATCACTTAATGGAAATTAGCCACGTAATTCGTGGTGAAGAATGGTTGCCTTCACTCCCACTTCATATTGCTTTATACGAAGCTTTTAATTGGGAAATTCCTGAATTTGCACATTTACCTTTAATTTTAAAACCTGTTGGAAAAGGAAAATTAAGCAAACGTGATGGAGATAAACTAGGGTTTCCTGTATTTCCGCTAGCGTATACAAATTCTGAAACTAAAGAAGTTTCTAGAGGTTATAAAGAAGATGGTTATTTTGCTGATGCTTTTATAAATATGCTTGCTTTATTAGGTTGGAATCCAGGTACTGAACAGGAAATTTTTACGCTAGAAGAATTGTGTAAAACATTTACTTTAGAACGTGTAAGTAAAAGCGGTGCTAAATTTAGTCCAGATAAAACCAATTGGTTTAATCAACAATATATGATGCAAAAATCAAACAGCGAATTGGCTGAATTATTTAGTGCAGTATTAGTTGAAAAAGGAGTTTCTTCAGATATAAATTATACTAAAAAAGTTGTTTCGTTAATTAAAGAGCGTGCCACTTTTGTAACTGATTTTTGGGAATTAAGTAGTTTCTTTTTTGAAGCTCCTCTAGAATTTGATGCAAAAGCTTCAAAGAAAAATTGGAAAGAAGGTACTCCTGAATTAATGAAAGAATTAATTGAAGTTCTAAATACTATTGAAGATTTTAATTCTCAAAACATTGAAACTATAGTTAAAGAATGGATCACTTCAAAAGAAATAGGTTTTGGAAAAGTAATGCAACCTTTTAGATTAAGTTTGGTTGGTGCAATGAAAGGTCCTCACCTGTTTGATATTACTGAAATGATTGGGAAAACTTCAACTATTGAAAGAATTAATAAAGCTATTAACACTTTATAACAGAAAAAAAGGAGCTAATTAGCTCCTTTTTTTATATCTCAATTTTTACATTGTATCCTTTCAGTAATTCACTGTAATTATCAGCAGAAAAGTTTTTATTGCTAAATTCAATCTTACGTTCTTTACGCATTTTAATGTGTTTAATGGAACGTAAAAAACGCCGTAAACCGTTAACGTCTTCAATAATAAGACCTGGTACTTTTACCGATTTTCCACTTTCATCTCTAGCTACCATTGAAAAATAAGATGAATTACAATGTTTTATAACGCCTGTTTTAATATTTTGAGATTCAACTCTAATACCAACAACCATAGAAGAACGTCCAACGTAGTTAACTCTAGCCTTCATAGTTACCAATTCGCCAACTTCAATAGGATTTAAAAAATCAACTCTATTAACAGATGCTGTTACACAATATTCTCCCGAAAATTTAGACGCTGAAGCAAAAGCTGCTTTATCCATTAATGACAAAACAAACCCTCCGTGAATTTTACCACTGAAATTAGAATGTGACGGAAGCATTAATTCCGTTAATATAATTTCAGATGCTGCAGTAGTTTTGAATTTTTTATCCATAAAATTTAATATAATATTCAAATATGAGTATAAAATCTCAGTTTAATATTAAATCATTGTGTTTTCTTTAAGTTATAAATATTATTTCTAACTACTTTGTAACATAACCAAAATTAAAACTACATATAGATAAAGATATTAAGGATTGTTGTATCTTTAAATTGAATTATTAACCTTATAAAAAAAATTAAAATGATTGGAACGTATATTATTATTTTTGTTGCTGTTGTACTTATAGCATCAGGCTTATTTACCGTAAAACAACAAACAATTGCGGTTATTGAACGCTTTGGTAAATTTCAAAGTACTAGAAACGCAGGTTTACAACTTAAAATACCTTTAATTGATAAAGTAGCTGGACGTGTAAGTTTACGTGTGCAACAACTAGATGTTATTGTTGAAACCAAAACTCAAGATGATGTATTTGTACATTTAAAAATTTCAGTGCAATTTTTAATTAGACAAGGTCATGTGTACGATGCTTTTTACAAACTTCAAAACCCACATGAACAAATCACAGCATTTATTTTTGATGTTGTACGTGCTGAAGTACCAAAAATGATTTTAGATGATGTTTTTGAAAAGAAAGAAGAAATAGCTTTAGCAATTCAACGAGATTTAAAACAAGCGATGCTTGAATACGGATATGATATTATAAAAGCATTAGTAACAGATATTGATCCTGATGAGAATGTAAAAATAGCCATGAACCGTATTAACGCAGCTGATAGAGAAAAAATTGCTGCACAACACGAAGGTGATGCACAACGTATTTTAATTGTAGAAAGAGCCAAGGCTGAAGCTGAAAGCAAACGTTTACAAGGTAAGGGTATTGCAGATCAACGAAGAGAAATTGCACGTGGTTTAGAAGAAAGTGTTGATGTATTAAATAATGCAGGTATTAACAGCCAAGAAGCATCTGCATTAATTGTAATTACACAACATTATGATACATTGCAAAGTATTGGATCTGACACAAAATCTAACTTAATTCTATTACCAAACAATCCAAATGCAGCTAGTTCAATGTTAAATGATATGGTTACAAGTTTAGTTGCTGCTAATAAAATAAATGAATCAGATTTAACTCCTAAAAAAACTAAAAAGTAATGATTTTAACAACTACAAATACATTAGAAACTCATACCGTTAAAGAATATATTGGTATTGTATCTGGTGAAACTATTATTGGTGCAAATATTTTTAAAGACTTTTTTGCAGGTATTAGAGATATTGTAGGTGGTAGATCTGGTTCTTATGAAAAAGTACTTAGAGAAGCTAAAGAAATTGCGTTAAAAGAAATGGAAGAACAAGCACAAAAGCTTGGAGCTAGCGCAATAATAGGAATAGATTTAGATTATGAAACTGTTGGCGCTAAAGGAGGTATGTTAATGGTAACTGCTTCCGGTACCGCAATTAAATTTTAAAAATTATTATCTTATATAAACGAAAAAACCTGTACAAATTGTACAGGTTTTTTTATATACTATGGTTCAAAACTATTTTTTTTCTTTTTCTTCTTTTTCTTTATCGGCTTCTTCTTCTTGAGAAGCTTTTTTAAACTCTTTTATTCCACCTCCAAGGCCTTTCATCAACTCCGGAATTTTCTTTCCACCAAACAATAATAATACTAAAACAACAACTACCACTATTTGCCAAGGGCCAACCATTCCTAAAAATATATGTAATGCATTCATAATTTTAAATTTTGAGTTACAAAGATAGTAATAAATTCAAAACTAAAATTAGTTTTTACTTTTAATAGTACCTCCAATTATTTTTTTGGTTTTTAAAACTTCAGGGGTTCCTTTATAATAAATTGTACCACCAAAACGTACTTTCGCATCTAAAACCTCACTTGTTTTAACTTCAACTCTTGCTCCTGAAGCTGCTGTAGCAATTACTTGTTTACTTTGTAAATAAAATGCTTCATAAATAGCACCGGTTGTAGCTTCAATAGTTTGATTTTGAGTAGCTCCTCTTAATTTTATAATACCTCCTGATACTGCTTTAACAACTAAATGTTTTGTTTCTACAGGTATTTTAATAACAGCTCCTTCTTGTACTTTAACTTCTAAGTGTTGCTGTTTAATTGTAGTCTCTGAAATAATTCTAGCACCTTCATTTGCATCTAAAATATCAATATTACTATTATAATAAAGTGTTATTTTAACATCTTCCGAAGTAAATCCTTCAGGAAATTTTAATCTTATTTTTAGTATTCCATTAGCATTTTTGATGGAAACATTTTCCGCTTTTTCTCCTGAAATTACAATTTTAGCATTTGCTGATTTTTCTAGTTTAACTGTTAAACCATTAAAAACTTTTAAGGTGTTAAAATCTCCAAGGTTTTTTGTAATTGGTTCTTGCGCAAAAAGTATTGAACAAGTTAATGTAAGTAATAGTGCTAGTTTTTTCATTTTAAATTCATTTTTATCATATAACTCACAAAATAAACAATAATTGTGCCTTTTTAAGTTAATTATATATTAATCTTATCTAATAAGGTGAAATCTAAATGTTTTCTTTCTAAATCGGTATGTTTTACTTTTATTAAAACGTGATCTCCTAATTGATACATGTTTTTTGTTGATTGCCCAACCAATGCATATTGCTTTTCATCGTAAATATAATAATCATCTTTAATTTCACGAATTCTACACATTCCTTCACATTTATTTTCAATAATTTCAACATAAATTCCCCATTCAGTAACACCAGATATCACACCTTCAAATTCTTGATCTTTATGATTATCCATGTATTTTACCTGCATATATTTAATAGAATCACGTTCAGCTCTTGAAGCTAAGTATTCCATTTCTGAAGAATGTTTACATTTTTCTTCATAAATCTCAGCTTTTGGTGATTTTCCTCCATCTAAATAATGTTGCAATAATCTATGTGTCATTACATCTGGATATCTTCTAATTGGTGAAGTAAAATGACTATAATAATCAAAAGCTAACCCATAATGACCAATATTTTGTGTTGTATATTCAGCTTTACTCATAGAGCGAATAGCTAAAGTTTCAATCATATTGGCTTCTCCTTTTCCATGCACATCATTTAATAACTGATTTAATGATGTTGAAGTCGTTTTTTTACTAGTTGTATCTATCTTATTTTTATAACCAAACTTACTTACAATTGCTTGAAGACCTTCTAATTTATCTAAATTAGGTTCATCGTGCACACGATATATAAATGTATTTTTACTAGCTACACCTTTACTTCTACCAATAAATTCAGCTACTTTACGGTTAGCAAGTAACATAAATTCTTCAATTAACTTATTAGCATCTTTAGACTCTTTAAAAAATACTCCTAAAGGTTCTGCATTTTTATCTAAATTAAATTTAACCTCTACTCTATCAAAAGTTATAGCGCCTTGCTGTAAACGTTTTTTACGAAGTTTTTTTGCGAGTTCATCTAATTTTAAAGTTGCTGTAACTATTTTAGGTTCAACCGTATATTCTTCACCGGTTATTGAAATTTCAGAAGAAATAGTAGTTCCTTTAGTTTCAATTATTTCCTGAGCTTCTTCATAAGCAAATCTCTTATCGGAATATGTAATTGTTCTCCCAAACCATTCATTTACAATTTGTGCTTTTTCATTCATTTCAAAAACTGCTGAAAAAGTTAACTTTTCTTCATTTGGTCTTAATGAACAGACACCGTTTGATAATACTTCAGGAAGCATTGGTACTACTCTATCAACTAAATAAACTGAAGTTGCTCTGTTATATGCTTCTTCTTCTAAAATTGTTTTTTCTTGCACATAATGTGAAACATCTGCAATATGAATTCCTATTTCATAATTTCCATTTTCTAATATTTCAAAAGACAACGCATCATCAAAATCTTTTGCATCTTTTGGATCAATGGTAAACGTTAAATCTTTACGCATATCTCTACGTTTTGCAATCTCAGCTTCAGTAATTTCTAATGGAATTTTACCAGCTTCTGCTTCTACATTTTCAGGAAATTTATAAGGTAAACCATATTCTAATAAGATAGAATGAATTTCAGTATCATGGTCGCCTGGCATTCCTAAAATTTCTTTTATTTTTCCAAAAGGATTTTTAGATTTATCTGGCCAATTGGTCATTTCTACTAAAACTTTTACACCATCTTCGGCACCTTTTAATTTATTTTGAGGAATAAAAATATCAGCATACATTTTTGAATCATCTGGAATTACAAATCCAAAATTTCTGTTTAATTGCAAAACACCTACAAATTCAGTTTTAAAACGTTTTATAACTTCAACAACATCACCTTCTTGCTTTTTACTGTTTCTACGATTGTATAAATAAATTTTAACGGTATCCTTATCTAAAGCTTTATTTAAATTACGTGCAGGAATGTAAATATCATGTTCTAAATCATCACAAATAAAATACCCATTTCCGTTAGTTGTTGCATCAATTGTTCCAATATAATACTTATCTAATGGTAGTATTTTAAATTTTCCACGTTCAACTTCTTCAACTTTTTGTTGACCTTTTAATTCTTCTAATTTTTGAATAATTTGATTTCTTGCATTTGCATCAGACAACGATAATTTTGACGAAATTTGTTTGTAATTAAAACTATTATCTGGTGATTGATTTAATATTTGTAATATTTTTCGAGTTAAATCTTTTAGAATATTCCCTTTCTTTTTATATATCTTTTTTTTACTTGACATTCATTTATATTTTAATCAAAAGTACAAATATTTACAGTTGATGCGGTTATTAAATGATTTTATAAACTACAATTTGTATTTTGTGCAATATTTAATTTTTATTTATGATTAATAAATGGTTTGTAATTGTAAATCCGGTTGCAGGAAATGGCGCTGCTAAAAAAAAATGGCCCAATATTTACAATGAATTAAAAAATGAGAATTTTAAGTTTGAAGTTACTTTTACAGAGTATGAAAATCACGCTATAAAATTAGTTGAAAAAGCTATAAAAAAAGGATTTAAAAAATTTATTTGTGTTGGTGGTGATGGTACATTACATGCTATTGTAAATGGTATTTTAAGTTTAAATTCTATACATCTTTCAGAAATAAAAGTAGGAATAATTGCAATTGGAACTGGAAACGACTGGATAAAAAATTACACTATTCCACAAAACTATAAAAAAGCTATTCAAGTACTTAAAACTTCAAGTACAATTAAACAAGATATTGGAAAAATTATTATTTCTTCAACTAATAAAACTGTGTATTTTAATAATTTAGCTGGTATTGGTTTTGATGGATTTGTTGTAAAAAATGTAAAGAAATATAAAAAGTTTGGTGTGTTAGCTTATTTAATTGGTGCTTTGGTAAGTTTAAAAAGTTATAAAAAACCATTATTAGAAATTACTTTTAATAACAAAGTTTTAAAAGGTAAAACATTACTTTTTTTAATTGGTTTGTGTAAATATTCTGGAGGTGGAATGCAATTAACTAAAAATTCAAATCCAACAGATGCACTTTTTGATATTTCTTATATTAAAAAAATAAAGCTACTAACAATTTTAGGTAATATAAAAGGGTTATTTAATGGTACTATTACCAATCATAAATTAGTAAGTACTTATAAAACTTCAAAAATAAAAATTAAAGTATTAGATACTACTAAAACATACATTCAAGCAGATGGAGAGCTTATAGGTACAGGTAATTTTACAATATCTATATTGCCAAAATCTCTTAATTTTATAGTTCCTTAACATAAAAAGTTAAAATTTTCTTAATAAGAGTGTAACAAATGTTAAAATTAATCGTCTTTTTAACATACAACACTATTACAATGAAACGGTTATATAAAATTATCATCTTATTTTTAATTATATTTTTTGCAGGAATTTACTTCACTGTAAAAAGTATAAATAATTCATTTTCTTCAGATGAAACTATAGAAACTGTAACACCTAATTCTACCCTTTTAAAACTTTCTATTAAAATATAATTATTAGTTTATAATAACTTTTTTAATACCTATTCCTTTATTAGTTTCAACTTTTAAAAAATATACACCTTTAGATAAAGTTGAAACATCTAACATAGTTTTTTTACTTTTTAATACATTTTCACCTAAATAATCAAAAATATTTACTGAAATAAATTTTAATTCACTTGTTAATTGAATGTATAAATTTGTACTAACAGGATTAGGATATATAGTAAAATTTTTAACTACAAACTCATCTGAAATACCTAAAATTTCAGATGATAAATCATAAACTCGTGCATGACCTGAATCAGCACCATTTCCATTATTTGTTGGTGCACCAATAGCTACAATACTTCCGTTACTAAATAAATAAACACTATTACCTAATAAATCACCTCCTACTTCTCCATTAATATTAATACCTACCTGAGTCCAGTTTCTTTATATATTTTGATAAATTCATGACCTGAATCACTTCCTGTTTCATCATTATAAGGTGCAGTAATTGCTAGAATACTTCCATCACTAGATAAAGAAACACTATGTCCTAAATTATCTCCAGCTGCTTCACCATTTATATCAACTCCTATTTGAACTTGTGAAAATGTAATTAATGGTATAATAAAAAATAAATAATGTAGTATTTTTTTCATAACAATTAAATTATATAGTGTAAAAATAGTATTTTTAATTTTAAAATTAAGCTACAAAGGTTATTAACAACTATAATAATAATAGTAAGTTTTATTTAAATTTTAAAAAAAGAATGATGTCTATTATAGCGTGTTAATATGTACAATAAATAAGTGATTATATATTTTTATTTATCACTTATTAATAGATATAAACAACTTATAATTTTTTAAAAGCTTCAAAATCAATCAAATTATATAGGTTATAAACAATCTACTAAAAACGTTAGTTAACAGTTTTTTTGAATAAGTTTACAAGTACTAAATGTTTATAACAGGTATAAAACTAGTTGATAACTTCTTTTGAAATAATAATAAATAAATTTGGGTATTAAATAGTGATTTTTGCATTATGAAATAATTGTTACATACCAAATATTAGTTATCTTTTTTAAGTCATTATTTATCCACAATCTTAATTTAACGTAAAGTAATTGTAAATCAAGTTTTTAAAAATTACTATTAACAATTACTTTTTTTACTGTTAATAACTGTGAATTTGTACTTTTGTACTTTAAAAATATAATTAAAACACTATTTATGACAATTGCAATTGGTAATGATCACGCCGGAACTGAATATAAATTCAAAATTATAAAACTGTTAGAAAACAAAGGTATTAAAATTTTAAATTTTGGTACAGATTCTAATAATAGTATGGATTATCCTGACGCTATTCATCCAGTTGCTGATGCAGTAGAAAACAATAAAGCTAGTTTAGGTATTATTATTTGTGGAAGTGGTAATGGTGCTCAAATTACAGCGAATAAACATCAAGGTATTAGAGCTGCGTTGTGTTGGAATAATGAATTGGTTGAATTAGCACGTTTACATAACAATGCAAATATTTTAAGTATTCCTGCTCGTTTTGTATCCTTACAACAAGCGTTAGGTTTTGTAGAACTATTTTTAAATACTAAGTTTGAAGGAGGAAGACATCAAACACGTGTTGAAAAAATACCAACTAAATGTTGTTAAAATATGGGTCATAATCATTCTCATAATCATTCTACATTATCAGGTAAAAATTTATTACTCTCAATAGTTTTAAATCTTATAATAACAATTGCACAACTTATTGGTGGTTTTATTTCAGGAAGTTTAGCATTAATATCAGACGCTGTTCATAATTTTTCTGATGTTATTTCATTAATTATTAGTTATGTAGCTAATTTATTAAGTAATAAAAAAAAGCAAACACTTCATCAAACTTTTGGATATAAAAGAGCTGAAATAATTGCAGCTTTTATAAATGCAAGTACGTTAATTATTATTGCAATTATTTTAGGTATTGAAGCATTTAAAAGATTTAACAATCCACAAGTAATAAATAGTACATTAGTTATTTGGTTGGCTATTTTAGGAATAGCTGTAAACGGTTTTAGTGTTTTATTACTTAAAAATGATGCTAAAGATAACCTAAACATGAAATCAGCTTATTTACATTTATTAACTGATATGTTAACATCTGTAGCTGTTTTAATTGGTGGTTTATTAATGAAATATTACCAAGTTTATTGGGTTGATGCAACGTTAACGTTACTAATTTCATTATACTTAATTTATTTAAGCTGGGATATTTTAATTACATCTTTAAAAATTTTAATGCTATTTGCTCCCGAACATATTAAAATTGAAGATGTTGTAAATGAAGTTTTAAAAGTTAAAGGAATTAGAAATATACACCATGTACACATTTGGCAATTAAACGATCACGATTGTCATTTTGAAGCACATATAGAATTTAAAGAAAACATACAACTTTCAGATTTTGATGTGATTTGTGAACATATTGAAGAAATTTTAACTACAAAATTTCAAATTCATCATTGTAATTTACAACCAGAATTTAAAAGAAACGATAGTAAAGAAATTATAATTCAAGATTAACTATGTTACAAGTTTTTACTAAATCTTTTTCTGAATTAACAACCAATGAATTGTATGCAGTTTTACAATTACGTTCAGAAGTATTTGTGGTTGAACAAAATTGTGTGTATCAAGATATTGATGATAAAGATCAAAAAGCATTGCATGTAATTGGAATTAAAAACAATAAAATTGTTGGGTATACTCGAATTTTTAAACCAGGAGATTACTTTGAAAAAGCTAGTATTGGTAGAGTAGTGGTTGCAAAAAATGAGCGAGAATTTGGTTATGGACATGTAATTATAAAACATTCTATTAAGGCTATTAAAACTTATTTTAATGAAACTATTATTAAAATTTCAGCTCAAACGTATTTGAAAATTTTTTATGAATCTCATGAATTTCAACAAGTTGGTGAGGAATATTTAGAAGATGGAATCCCACATATTGGAATGTTAAAAAACTAAAATTATATGTCAAATCCAAAAGTTAAAATTAAGAATATAAAAAACTTATCTAACGATTGGTACACTTTAGACAAAGTGAATTTTGAGTATCAAACTAAAAACGGAGAATGGCAAAATCAAAACAGAGAAAGCTACAATAGAGGAGATGGCGCTGCTATTTTATTGTATAATTCAACTAAAAAAACTGTAATTCTTACCAAACAGTTTAGAATGCCAACATATTTAAATGAAAATACGAATGGTATGATGATTGAAGTTTGCGCGGGTTTATTAGATAAAAATAATCCGTTAACTTGTATTATAAATGAAGCCGAAGAAGAAACAGGTTTTAAAATAACGACTGCTAAAAAAATATTTCAACTGTATTCTTCACCAGGTGCTGTAACCGAAATTATTCATTATTTTATTTCTGAAGTAAGCGATGAAATGAAAATACACAAAGGTGGTGGTTTAGCTTCAGAAACCGAAGAAATTGAAGTGTTGGAATTAGACTTTAATATAGCTTTTAGTATGATTTTAACAGGTGAAATACAAGATGCAAAAACTGTAATTTTATTGCAATATGCTAAAATTAATAACTTGTTGTAAAATATTAAAAGTTGTTAATTTGAAATTATCGCAAGTGCTTTTAGAAGTGTTATTTCAGAATTTCACACTACTAATAAT
Organism: Lutibacter sp.; assembly: GCF_013139515.1. GTDB lineage: Bacteria > Bacteroidota > Bacteroidia > Flavobacteriales > Flavobacteriaceae > Lutibacter. Next base: position 31,569 of record NZ_WTAR01000056.1, on the reverse strand, counting down.
CAATTATTATAAGAAACTGAATGCTATTCAGTTACCTCAATTACTCGCTCAACAGTATCTAATTTAGATAATGTTAAACGCACAATACTATCTTCTTTAGCAACCAAATCATGTGGTATACTTGCTTCAAGTGAAACCAAATCTCCTTTTACTAAATTATAAGTTGTTCCTTTTACACCAAAATCAATAGCGCCTTCAAAAATTTCAACAGTAATAGGAAATGAAGTTTTGTGTTCTTTCATTAACTGATCTTTTTTAAACACAATTCTAATTTCTTTTGTGGTTTCTGTTTCAAATAATACTGAAATTGAAGGTTTCGTTTCGTTGTAAGTTATATTTTCTGATAAAGATGATTTTTTCATTATAAAAATTTATGTGTGATTACCAACCGCTATATTTTGGAGGTTTAATATTATTTAAGTTCAAATATACAATTAATTGTCCTCTATGATGCGTAACATGGTCTTGTAATAAGTTTAAAATTTGTAATTTACTTTTCGGTCCAGTAAAAAAATTGACTTCAGTAGTTAAATCATCTAAAGAAATTGTTTTAACAATAGCAGAAACTCTATTAAAAGCAATTTCTAATTCATTAATAATTTCTGTTTTAGTTTTTGGTGTTATTTTTTCTGATTTTATAAAATTAGTACCTGTAAAGTAAGTTTCACTTAACCAAACCATATTTTCTATTATATGAAGTAGTTGTTCTTGAAAACTCATTTATTGCTCTGTAGGTTTATAATTATAAGTGTCTTCAGGCATTATTGTTGCTATTTCTAGTAAGTAATTTTTTGAATTCTCCCATTTCAATAAAAAAGCAGAATTCACGTCATTTTGTGCGTTTAAATTAGTTAAAATCAACACACTAATTAAAATTAAATTGACTATTTTTTTCATTGTAAAAACTGTTAATATTATTTATAAAGAGTCTAAATATACTCAATACTTTTTTCTATTTTAGCATAAACTATTTTATACACATTTTAATTCAGATTATGGCAGACGATAAAGAAAAAGCAGCAAAATTAAAAGCATTACAACTTACATTAGATAAATTAGATAAAGCTTACGGAAAAGGAACAGTTATGAAAATGGGTGATGTTGCTATTAATGATATTGATGCTATTTCATCAGGGTCATTAGGGTTAGATATTGCTTTAGGAGTTGGAGGTTATCCAAGAGGTAGAGTAATTGAAATTTATGGTCCAGAATCATCAGGTAAAACCACATTAACTTTACATGCAATTGCTGAAGCTCAAAAAGCAGGTGGTATTGCAGCTTTTATTGATGCAGAACACGCTTTTGATAGGTTTTACGCTCAAAATTTAGGAATTGATGTAGATAATTTAATAATTTCACAACCAGATCACGGTGAGCAAGCATTAGAAATTGCAGATAATTTAATTAGCTCTGGAGCAATTGATATTATTGTAATTGACTCGGTTGCAGCATTGACGCCTAAAAGTGAATTAGAAGGTGAAATGGGAGATTCTAAAATGGGATTACACGCACGTTTAATGTCTCAAGCACTTCGTAAATTAACAGGTACAATTCATAAAACAAATTGTACAGTAATATTTATCAACCAATTACGTGAAAAAATTGGTGTTATGTTCGGTAATCCTGAAACAACAACAGGTGGTAACGCATTAAAGTTTTACGCATCAGTTCGTTTAGATATTAGAAGACGAACTCAAATTAAAGATGGAGATAAAGTAATAGGAAACAGTACAAAAGTAAAAGTGGTAAAAAACAAAGTAGCACCACCGTTTACTATTGCTGAATTTGATATTATGTACGGTTTAGGAATTTCTAAAACAGGTGAAATATTAGATTTAGGTGTTGAATTTGGTATTGTTAAAAAAAGCGGTTCATGGTTTAGTTATGGCGAAACAAAATTAGGTCAAGGTCGTGATGCAGTAAAAGCATTGATAAAAGACAATCCAGAATTAGCTGATGAATTAGAGGGAAAAATTAAAGAAGCTCTTAACAGTGAAGAATAATATTTCTTAAAAATGGAAATTCAGTTTCAAATATTTAAAGAGAAAAACCTTTTAATTCAAAAATATAAAGGAAATTTTTCTATTCCAAAATATAAAGCTCAGGTTATTAAGATTATCAATAACCCCGATTGGAAAAATATTGATAAAGTTCTAGTTGATTTAAGAAATATAAATTTAAAAAATGTATTGCAACATATTGAAGAATTAGTAGAAATTAAAGAAAATATTATTAATAAAAAATATGTTACAGTTCACCTTGTTGACGAACCCTCAACAACTGTTTTTTCACACCTTTATAAAGAAGAATTAAAGGAAGAAAGCTATAATATTAACTATTGTAGTACTATAGAAAAAGCTATAGAATTATTAAAATCGAATACATCAAAAAGGGAATTAGAAGAAATGATATCTAATTTAAACTCTAGCTTTTAAATCAATTTTTAAAATATAAAAAAGAAAACGCCTTAATAAAAACTAAGGCGTTTTTATTTTAAAATGCTCAAAATAAACAATATATCGTTTGGTTATACTTCAAAAGAAGTACTTAAAAACATTAGTTTTCAAGTAAATAAAGGTGAGTATATTGCTATTGTAGGTGAAAGTGGCTGTGGAAAAAGTACACTGTTAGAAATTATTTACGGCCTACTTCATATTGCAAAAGGTGCTGTATATTGGAATAACGAAAAACTACTTGGACCAAAATTTCATTTAATTCCAGGCGAAGAATTTATGAAATATCTTCCGCAAGATTTTGACTTAATGCCATACATAACTGTTGAAGAAAATATTGGTAAAAATATATCAAGTCTAGACCCAAATAAGCAACAACGTATACAAGAATTACTAGAAGTTGTTGATATGGCAAACTTTCTAAAAACGAAAGTTAAAAATTTAAGTGGTGGTCAAAAACAACGTGTAGCTATAGCAAAAGTAATAGCAAAAGAGCCTAAAATTTTATTGCTAGACGAACCTTTTAGTCATATAGATAATTTTAGAAAAAATAAGCTAAGAAGAAGTCTTTTTAAGTATTTAAAATTAAAAAATATTACGTGTATAGTTGCCACACATGATACAACTGACGCACTTTCTTTTGCTGATGAAATTATTGTTTTAAAAGATGCTAAAATAGAAGTAAAAGGAACTTCTGAAGAACTATATAACCACCCAAAAAGCGCTTACGTTGCTTCTTTTTTTAATGAAATTAACGAAATAAAGTTAAGTGAAATTGATTCAAAATTAACTTCAAAAGAGACAATTTTAGTGTATCCAAATCATATTAAAGTTGTTAAAAAATCAATATTAAAAGTAACAGTAATCTCTTCTTATTTTAAAGGAAACCATTATTTAATTGAAGCTAAATTAAAAAACACAATTGTATTTTTTGAGCACTCAACTTCAATAAAAATTGGTAAAGAAGTGTGTATTGAAATTCGTTATTCTGAATAATGTCACACTGAGTTTGTCGAAGTGTTATTTCATAATCTTATTATATTGGTTTCCAACCATTATGAGAACCTGAATCAAGTTCAGGTTGACGTAACTTGTATTTTAAAAAGTTCAGCAATTAAACAATTTAACAGGAATCATTAAACACCAGTACTTCCAAATCCACCAGTTCCACGCTCAGTTTCACTCAATACATCAACAATATCCCATTCTGCACGTTCATGTTTAGCAATTACTAATTGTGCAATTCGTTCACCATCATTTATCACAAAATCATGGTTAGATAAGTTTACTAAAATTACGCCAATTTCACCTCTATAATCAGCATCAACAGTTCCAGGAGAATTTAATACAGTAATTCCTTTTTTCGCTGCGAGCCCACTACGTGGACGTACTTGCGCTTCTGTGCCCACAGGCAATGCAATAAATAAGCCTGTTTTAACAATGGCGCGTTCTAAAGGTTTTAAAGTAATTACTTCAGAAATATTTGCACGTAAATCCATTCCGGCAGATGCAATGGTTTCATAATTAGGTAGTGCGTGTTTTGATTTGTTAATGATTTGTACTTTCATTTTTATTAAATAATATTGATTTTTTAATAGAATTTTATGTTGTTTTTCAACTACTATTTTATGTTATACAACCATGAAACAACTTCAGAAAATTCACTTTTCCAAAATGCTTCATTATGATTTCCTTCGGGATTTATTTTAGAGGTTAAATTACTTGGTTTAAAACCTGTTTCTAACAATAATTTTTTAATTTTTTTAGTTCCAGAAACCATATCATAACCTTCTTTTTCACCAACTAATAAGAATAGCTTAACCTTTTTAGTATTTCCAAATTCTTTCGTAAAACTTTCTACTTTATTAGAAAACCAAAACGAAGTGGATAGCGCACCAATTTTCCCAAACACAGTTGGGTATTTAAGTCCACCATAATATGAAATTAAACCACCTAACGAACTTCCTATTAATCCTGTATGTTTTGCTTGTTTTTTAGTACGGTAATTGGCATCAATATATGGTTTTAACGTATGTACCATAAAATCGATATAAACAGCGCCTTTTCCACCACCGTATTTTTCATTTTTCCAAGGTGTATATTCGTTAATTCTTTCAGTTCCTCCATTTTCAATACCTACAACAATAAATCCTTTTCCAGTTTTTTTAAACAATGAATTTAAGGACTCATCTATTTCCCATTCACCAATGTATGAAGTTGCATTGTCAAATAAATTTTGAGCATCGTGCATATAAATTACAGGATATTTTTTTGAAGTCTCAGCATAATTTGGAGGTAAATACACCCAAATTTTATGACTGATTTTATTTAAACCTGAAATTACAAATTCCTTTTTAATAATTGAAACATTTTTAGAAGCTGTAGATTTTTTTTCTTCAGTACTTTGTGAAAATAAAGAGGAAACAGTTAAACAAAAAAGTATAAAAAATATATTAAATTGTTTCATGATTTTATCGTTTTAGAATTGTTGTTATTTCCTTTTTTTCATTCCAAAATATTAAAATTCCGAAGGCTAAAACAAAGCCAATTGAAATGATATAATTTTCTCTAAAAAACTCAAATGACACAAATGAAATTAAAATTGCAGCAATTAAATAACTTCCAGATTTTTTTAAATTATACGGAACTGGATAGTGTTTTTTTCCAATAAAATAGGAGAGAACCATCATAGTTCCATACGCTAATAAAGTAGCCCAAGCCGAAGCAATAAACCCAACAATTGGAATTAAAAGAACATTAATTAAAATAGTAATTAGAGCACCAATTATGGAAAATAACATGGCAAAACGTGTTTTATCGGTTAATTTATACCAAATAGCTAAATTGTGATATACACCTAAAAATAAATTTGCCAACAATACAATTGGAACAATAATAATTGCTTCCCAATATTGTTGATTGATAAAAAGTTGCTTTAAAATATCAATAAAAACTACAATGCCAACAAAAACTAGTGACCCAATAATGATGAAATAATTTAGAATTTTAGCATAGGTTTCTTTTGCATCTTTTTTATCGGCGTAGTTAAAAAAGAAGGGTTCAGCACCTAAGCGAAAAGCCATAATGTATAAATTCATAAAAATAGCCAACTTATAACAAGCTGCGTAAATACCCATTGTATTTTTATCTATTAATTGTCCAATTAATATTTTGTCTAAATTTTCATTTATTACATAAGCAACACCCGCAACAGCAATTGGCCAAGAATAGGAAAGCATTTTTTTAAATAAAACAGTATTAAAACTCCACTTAAATTTTAATAAATAAGGTAGTAATAAAAGTAATGAAATAGCGCTTCCAATTATATTGGCTATAAATATAAAGTTAACAATGGCAGTACTGTTAAAAATGGTATCTAAAAATAGCGGAATGTCTTTTCCATTGTTTTTAAATTCAGGAATAAATTTTAAAAACAATAAGTTAATGCTTACTATAATTGCAACATTTATTAATTTTATAGTTGTGTATTTTATTGGTCGGTTTGAAGCTCGTAAATACGCAAAAGGAATAACCGCCAACGTATCAATTGCTAAAATTCCAATCAATAATTTAAGTTGTAATGGATTTCCACCAAAATCAAAGATGTTGGTAAAAAATTCAGAAAAAGTAAATGCTAAAACCATAAAAATTAATGCAGTAGCAAAAACACTTATAAATGCAGTAGAAATTAAGGCATCTTTTTTTTCTTCAGCTTTATAAAACCGAAAGAAAGCAGTTTCCATTCCAAAGGTTAATAGCACAGAAAATAAGGCTGCCCAAATATAAAAGTTGGTGTTTTCAGCGTAATTATTGGTTGGTAAAGCATCAGTATGAACACGAACTAACAAAAAATTAATTACGCGTGGTAAAACGGCTGCAATACCATAAATTATAGTGTCTTTAAAAAATCGTTTAAGTGCGCTCAAGAGTGAATTTTATTGTAAAAAAGATTTATCGCATAAATGTACAAAAGATTTCGGTTTATTTTAGTGATGGAAAATTTGAATGGATTAATATATCTTTTTAGTATTGTTAAACCTTAAGTTTTGGACTTTATTTTAGTTTGTTTACATTTGAAATCTAAATACTTTATAAATGAGTAAAAACCCTAAAATTGCCGTTTTCGGCGGCGGAAGTTGGGCAACAGCCATCGTAAAAATGTTATGTGAAAACTTAGAACAAGTTGGTTGGTATATGCGAAATCAAAGTTCTATAGATTATATAAAAGAAAATGATCACAATCCAAATTATTTAAGTTCGGCAGAGTTTGATGTAGAACAACTGTATTTGTCTAGCGATATAAATGAATTAGTGAATTATGCAGATATTTTAATTTTTGCGATTCCTTCAGCATTTGTAAAAGCAGAATTAGATAAAATAACAGTAGATTTTTCTTCAAAAATAATTTTTTCAGCAATTAAAGGTATTGTTCCTGAAACAGGTTTAATTGTTGGTGAACACTTTCATGAAAAATACAATATACCTTTTGAAAATATTGGAGTAATTACAGGTCCTTGTCATGCAGAAGAAGTTGCTATGGAGCGTTTATCTTATTTAACAATTGCATGTACTGATACAAAAAAAGCAAAATTGGTAAGTAAATGTCTTTCTAGTAAATACATAAAAACCAAAACATCAGATGATATTATTGGTGCAGAATACGCGGCTATGTTGAAGAATATTTATGCAATTGCAGCGGGTATTGCACATGGATTGGGTTATGGAGATAATTTTCAGTCGGTATTAATGTCTAATTCTATTCGTGAAATGAAGCGTTTTATTAAAAAGGTTCATAAAATGAAGCGCAATATTAATAACTCTGCATATTTGGGCGATTTATTAGTTACAGGTTATTCAGTTTTTAGTAGAAACAGAATGTTTGGAAATATGATTGGTAAAGGATACACCGTTAAAAGTGCTCAAATGGAAATGAGTATGATTGCTGAAGGTTATTACGCTTCTAAAAGTGCTTATTTATTAAATGAAAAAAACAAAGCTGTTACACCTATTATTGATGCTGTTTATGCCATTTTATACCAGAACAAAAACCCGAAGAATATTTTAAAAAAATTAACAGAACATTTAGATTAGCAATAGGTTACGTTAGTTCATTTTAAAGAAAAGAAAATAATTTATTAAAAAAAACAGACACAAGTTTGAAATAAAACTATCTTTGCACTTTAATATATTTATATACAATAATGAAAAAAGGTACAGTAAAATTTTTTAACGAATCTAAAGGTTTTGGATTTGTAACAGAGGAAGGTTCAGGAACAGATTACTTTATGCACATTTCAGGCTTAATTGACGAAGTGAGAGAAGGTGACGAAGTTGAATTTGAACTAAAAGAAGGTAAAAAAGGGTTGAACGCGGTTAATGTTAAAGTACTTTAATAGCGTAATTCTTTTGAAAAACTTAAACCAGTCAATTTTTTGACTGGTTTTTTTTGTTTTACAATTTAGCTATTTACCTGAGTTCGACATAAAGACTTCTGATTATTAGTCATTTACGAATTCTATAGTGAAAAAGGATGTCATTCCTGCGAAGGCAGGAATCTAAACTCATCATGTTTATGGATTCCTGCCTTCGTAGGAATGACAAAAGAACTATAAAGCGCACTAATTCAATAACTCACATCATTTTGCTTATATCGAACTCAGGTTATTTGTAAGATTGATTTTTAATTGACATATATCATACGAACACTTTATAGAGTTTTGTAAATTTACAAGTGTTTAAACAATATTTAAAAACCCGTTGTGCATTTTGATTTATTTTATACATTTGAATGTCAGTTCGAGTAATTTTTGATAGAAAATTGTATCGAGAACTATTTTGAAAACGAAAATTTGATTCTCGATACTAATTTTACTCATTTCCATTCGTAAAATTCACTAGAATTGACAAATTTTATTCAAAAGATACAACGCGTATTTAATAGTTTAATTTTAAACTACAACTATGAAAGTTAAAATTGGAATAATCTACGCAACGGTTGATGGTCAAACATTAAAAATTAGCAAAGTACTTCAAAAAGAATTATTAAAAAGTGGCAACCTTGTTGAAATCTATTCAATTGAAGATTTTAATGAAAAAATCACTAATTTTGATACACTTATTATAGGTTCAAGCATTAGATATGGTGTACATCACAAAAAAATTATAGAATTTATTAATTCAAACAAACCTAAATTAGACACTATTAAAACAGCCTTTTTCTCGGTTAATTTAGTAGCCAGAAAGCCAGAAAAAAATACACCAACTGCAAACCCATACGTTGTAAAGTTTTTTAAAACTATTACTTGGAAACCTACTATTGTTGAAGTTTTTGCAGGAAAATTAGACTATAAAAAGTATCCTTTTTTCGATCGGATTATGATTCAATTTATTATGTGGATGACCAAAGGACCTACAGACAAAACGGTTGAAATAGAATATACCAATTGGGATAAAGTAGCAAAATTTGGGAAAACACTTCAAAATTTATGAAATCCTTTATTGATAAATGTCATAGTATCAAACACCTACTTATTGTAAATTTAGAGATTACACAACTATTAAGAATAAGATTTTTAATGTGATTGTGTTTTTCCCATTCAAATTAATGCTAATTTATAAGATTTGTTGCTATGAATACAAAACCCACTTACCAAGAATTAGAAAAAGAATTAGAAAATTTAAAAAACCAAGATTGTTTTAAAACGGCATTAGAATTTAAACAAAACTTACTTGTTGAAATAGGCACTAATGGTAATGTTACACATGTGAACCCCAAAGCCTGTGAAGTTTTAGGTTATAGCGAAAAAGAAATTATTGGTAAAAATTGGTTTGATAATTTCATTCCCGATAAAACAAAATTAATTGTTAGTCCAATTTCTAAAAACTTACTTCAAGGTGAAATAGAAGGAAATAAAAGTAATGAAAACCGTATCTTAACTAAAGATGGTGACGAAAGAATTATCAGGTGGCACAATGCAATAATAAGAGATAATAAAGATATTATTACCGGACACTTAAGTATAGGTGAAGATATTACAGAACAAAAAGAAGTAGAGGAAAAACTTTCCCAAGCAACAGAAATTATTGAAAGAAGCCCATCGGTAGTTTTTTTATGGAAAAATGAAAATAATTGGCCAGTTGAGTATGTATCTAACAATGTAAAATTAATTTTTGGTTATTCAGCTGACGAATTTCTAACAAACAAAATAAATTACAATCAATTAATTCACCCTGATGATGTTGATGTGGTTTCAAAAGAAGTGAAGTTTTTTAGTGAAAATAACGAGATATCATTTACACATAAACCTTACAGAATAATAACCAAAAAAGGAAAAATAATTTGGGTAAAAGACCAAACACAAATTCAAAGAAATGAAAATGGAGAAGTAACACATTATGAAGGAATAATTTTAGATATTACTGAAAGTATAGAAACTGAAGAAGATTTAAAAAAATTAAACATAGCTCTAAATAATAGTATTAACGAAGTCTATATTTTGGATGGAGAAAACTCAAAATTCACATATATAAACAGAGGAAGCATACATAATTTAGGATATACCTATGAAGAATTGCTAAAAATATCTCCCCCAGATATATCGTCAAATTTTACTTCAAAAAAGTTTAAATCATTAATTAAGCCTTTAACAACCGGAAAAGTTGATAAATTACAATTTGAAGCAACCCATCAACGAAAAAACAAGACCATATACCCTGTTGAAGTAAATTTAAGTAAATTTAAGCTACATGGTAAACTTCATTTTTTAGCATTGATAATTGATATTACAGAACGAAAAAAAACAGCGGCTAAATTAATTGAAAGTGAAGTTAACTTTAAAGCATTTACGAGTCAATCTTCAGAAGGAATAAGTGTAGCCGATTTAAAAGGAAATTACACCTATGTAAATCCTGAATTTTGTAATATGGTTGGTTATACAGAAAAAGAGTTACTAAAAATGACGGTTTTTGATATTACTGCAGATAAAAAAGACAAATCTACATTTAAAAAAACAAAAACAGTTAAAGAAGGAGAACCTGTTTTTGTAGAACTTGTTAGAAAAAATGGCACTACGTTTATTGCAGAAGTTATAGGGAAAAACTTATTAATTAAAGATAAAAAAAGTATTTTAGGAACTGTTAGAGATATTACAACACGTAATCTTTCTGAAAAAAAAATAAAAGACAATGAGTTTTTATTAAAAGAAACTCAAGAAATAGCTCAGTTAGGATCGTATGTTTTAAATATTTCTTCTGGCCTTTGGACAAGTTCTCCTGTTTTAAATAACATACTTGGAATTGATGAGAACTATAAAAAAGACATCTCAGGATGGTTAGGAATCATTCATTCTAAAGATGAAAAAGAAATGTTTAAGTACCTATCAACAAACGTACTTATAAACCATGAGTTTTTTGATAAAGAATACCGTATTAAAAGAATTAGCAATAAAGAAGTACGCTGGATGCACGTGCTTGGTAAATTAAAATTTAATAAAGAAGGAACTCCAATTGAAATGATTGGAACCATTAAAGATATTACAGATCGTAAAAATGCAGAGAAAGTACTGTTACAACAGCAACAAAGTTTAAAAACAGTTAATTCTGAAATTAAAACGAAGAATAAAAAACTTATTGAAAGTGAAAAACGATTTAAAACCCTATTTGATAATAATCCAGTTTCACTTTGGGAAGAAGATATTTCAGAAGTATTAAAATTGTTACATAAAAAATCTAAAGAAGTAGATAACCTAAAGCTTTATTTAGATGAAAATCCTGATTTTGTTTATAAGTGCGCTTCAAAAATAAAAGTGTTAAATGTTAATGAGAGCGCGTTAAAGTTATTAGGCATTAAAACTAAAGAAAAACTGATAGCTAATTTAAGTATGAGTTTTAATTCAAATTCTTTTGAAACGTTGAAAGAAGAATTACTAATACTACTTACAAAAGATAAAACATTTGAAAGAAATACAGAGTTTGTTAGAAGTGATGGCGAACTAATTTACGTGACTTTAAAACTTGTTATTATTGAAAAAACAAAAGTTATTATTTCATTTAGTGACATTACAGAATTAAGAAAAGCGAAAGAAAAAGCAGAAGAAAGCGACCTTTTAAAAACAGAGTTTATTAACAACATGTCTCATGAAATTAGAACACCAATGAACGGTATTTTAGGATTTTCAGAATTGTTAATAAACCAAGATGTTACAAAAGAAAAACGTGAGTTTTATGTAAAATTAATTAAAAATAGCGGTCATCAATTATTACAAATAATAGATGATATTTTAGAAATTTCAAGACTAGGAACAAAAAAGGTAAAAGTAATAGAAGAACACGTAAACATTAATGATTTATTATTAGAATTATTTTCAATTTTTGAGCCAAAAGCCAAAGAAAATAAAACACCTTTATATGTTGAAAAACATTTAACAGACAAACAAAGTACCATTATAACTGACAGAACCAAACTAAATAAAATACTAAGTAATTTATTAGAAAATGCGTTAAAATTTACAAACGTAGGAAATATAACATTTGGGTATCATTTAAAACCAGAAGGCGATAAAAAACAATTAGTAATTTATGTAAAAGATACAGGCGTAGGAATTGCAGAAAAAGATCAAAAAATGATTTTTGAACGCTTTTCTCAATCGGGTAAAGAGGCTTCAAAAAAAGTAGAAGGCCTCGGTTTAGGATTGTCTATAGCTAAAGAAAACACGCTATTATTAGGTGGTGAAATAACTGTTGAATCTGTAAAAAGAAAAGGAACAACCTTTTTTGTAAATATTCCTTACAAGCCAGTGTTTACAACTATTGAAACAGAAAACTTAAAAAATAAAATAACCATTTTAATAGCTGAAGATGAAGAAGTAAATTATTTGTACCTTCATACGTTAATAAAAGATGTTTTTAACTTAAATTGCAACCTTATTCATGCAAAAAATGGACAAGAAGCTATTGATATTTGTAAAAGTAATACAATCATAGATTTTATACTTATGGATTTAAAAATGCCTGTATTAAGCGGTTATAAAGCTGCAACAGAAATAAAAAAAGTACGACCAACTATTCCTATAATAGCGCAAACAGCCTATTCTACAAAACAAGAACAACAAAAAGCCATTGCTGCTGGTTGCACAGATTTTATTTCAAAACCAATTAGTAAAGACGAGCTCTTTAAATTATTAAACAAGTTTTTACCTCAAAATGAATAAACAGTTAAAATACATTGAACAAGCAATAGAACTTCTTAGAACACAAGGCTATAATATCTCAGCAGATGAGTTTCTTCAAAAAATAGCAATGTTTTTAATAAAATCATTTGATATAGAATATGTATTAATCAATCAATATTTAGAGAAAACCCCAAGCATTACAGAAACGGTAGTTGTATGTAATAAAGAAGGTGTAGTCCCTAATTTTTCGTATGAATTAGTAGATACACCTTGTGAAAATGTAATAAATAAGGATGTTTGCATATATCCAACCAACATACAATCGCTATTTCCAAAAGATGAGTTATTGGTGCAAATGAATATTGAAAGTTATATTGGTATTCCTTTATGGTCTTCTACAGGGGTTCCAATAGGGTTAATAGCGTTGTTAGATAATAAGCAACTAAAAAATGTAGAAGAGATAAAAATTGTACTACAAATAATTGCCTTAAAGGTTGAGAAAGTTTTAGAAAAGAGGCTTTACAAGAAAGAATATACACTTCAAACCAGAGAATTAGAACTTTTAAACATAAAAATTCAGCAAAAAACAGCAAAACTAACAGAAGCACAAAAAATAGCAAAGCTTGGCCATTGGGAACTAAATATTAGTACGAATAAATTAACATGGTCTGATGAGATTTACAAAATTTTTAACTTAAAACCACAAGAGGTTGAAGCTTCTGAAGCTGTTTTTATGGAGTTAATTCATCCAAATGATAGGGAAAAGGTAGATAAAGCATATTTAAAATCTTTTAGAAGTGGAAAAGAATATAAAATTGAATATAAGTTATTATTTAAATCAGGAAAAGAAAAACACCTATTAGGAAAAGGTATTGTAGAGCACAATACCAAAGGAGAACCTATACATGCTTTGGGTACAATTTTAGACATTACAGCACAAAAAGAACTGGAAGAGCGTTATAAAGCACTTTCTGAAGCTTCTTTTGAAGCCGTTTTTTTATCAGAAAAAGGTATTGGAATCATGCAAAATAAAGCAGCTCAAAAATTATTTGGTTACACAAATAAGGAGATTCTTGGAATGGAAGCTACAAATATAATTGTTCCAGAAGACCGTGAGTTGATAATGAATAATATTTTATCTAACAATAATAGCTCTTACGAAATAACTGCTTTACGAAAAGACGGAACAACATTTCCTGCGGTAATACAAGGTAAAAAGTCAAATTATAAAGGGAAAGCTGTACGTATATCAGCATTTAAAGATATTACAATACAAAAAGAACTAGAAAAAACACTTAAAAAAAGTGAAGAAAAGTTTAAGAAATTATCTAATCTTACTTTTGAAGGAATTTTAATACATGATAATGGAGTAGTAATGGATATTAACCGTTCGTTTTTAAAAATGTTTGGTTATAAAAGCAATGAATTAACAGGAAAAAATATAGTTAACCTCCTTTTCCCTAAAAAGTACCACAAACAACTTTCTAAAAGTATTACTAAAAGGTACACAATACCTTATGAAATTGAAGGAATAAGAAAAGACGGTACTATTTTTCCTATAGAAATTGAAGCCAGAGAAATAGATAGCGATAAAGATAATACGTTAAGAGTTTCGGCCATAAGAGACATTACGAAGCGAAAAAAATTAGAAGCAGAAACACGAAAATTATATGCAGCAGTTGAACAAAGCGCAAATACTATTGTTATTACGGATACCGAAGGAAATATAGAATATACAAATCCTAAATTTACAGAACTTACTAAGTTTTCTGCTGCGGAAGCACGAGGAAATAACCCTCGAGTTATAAATTCAGGAAATCAACCAAAGGAGTATTATACGAACATGTGGAAAACCATTAAAAGTGGTAATAGTTGGTCTGGTGAATTTCAAAATAAATCTAAATGTGGTACTATATTTTGGGAACAAGCTACCATAACCCCTATAAAAAATAGCGAAGGAAAAATAGTTAACTTTTTAGCAGTAAAAGAAGACATTACCAAACGTAAAGAGGATGAACAAAAACTTACGATAGCGTATGAAACAATTAAAGAAAGTGAAAAAGCCCTAACTACAATTTTAAAAACCGCTAATGAAGGTTTTTGGATAATTAACATACACACAATTACATTAGAAGTAAACCCTGAAATGTGTAAAATTTTAGGGTGTGAAGAAGAGGAAATTATAGGGAATTCTATTTTTGAGTTTGTTGATAAAGAAAATGAACAAATTTTTAAACAACAATTGAAAGAGAGAGATTTAGGGGTGTCATCTACCTATGAAATTGAATTAACACAAAAGAACGGGAATAAAATTCCTTGTTTATTTAAAACATCACCACTATTTAATAAAGAGCAAGAAAGAATAGGTTCGTTTGCTATGGTAACAGACATATCTGTACAAAAAAATGCATATAAAGTATTAGAAGCTCAAAATGAAGAATTGGTATTATTAGGCAAAGAGTTATCTGAAAACGAAAGTAGATTTAAAAACTTATTTGAACTAAGTCCTGTCTCCATTTGGGAACAAGATTTTTCAGAAGCTATAGAATTATTGAATAAAAAGAAATTAGAAACTACAGATATAGAAATATATTTAAATGAAAATCGTACTTTTTTGAATGAATGTATTTCAAAAATTAAAGTAGAAAACGTAAATAAAAAAACATTAGAATTAATAGGGGTAACAACCAAAGAAGAACTGATAACTCATGTTAGAAAAACAAACAATAAAGTAGCAATCAATTCATTAAAAAAAGAATTAATATCAATAGTTTCAGGGGGAAATAACTTTATTTACGAAACAGAGTTTACTAAAGCCAATGGTAAAGTTCTTAAAGTAATGGTAAAATCTACTATGATTGGAGATAAAGGGAAAAATATTGCTTCCATTATTGATATTACAGCACTAAAAAGTACAGAGAAAGACCTTCAAAATTCTAAAATAGCAGCTGAAAAAAGTGAAATGTATTTTCGAGCTATTTACGATTCTCATATTGAGCCAATTACAATTACTCGTTTATCAGATGGTAAATATGCCGACATTAATGAAGGGTTTACAAATATAATTGGTTATACACGCGAAGAAATTATAGGAAAAACATCTAAAGATTTAGACCTATGGGTAAACTATAAAGATAGAGAATACATAGCCGGTGAATTAAAAAAACATGGTGCTATTCCTTATTTTGAATCACAAATTAGAATAAAAAGTGGTGAAATTTTAACGACAATAATGTCTTTAAAAGTTTTTAATTATAATAATGAATCGCATATTTTAACGGTATCTCAAAATATTACATTGCAAAAGAAAATTGAACAAGAACTAATTACTAAAAATAGTGAATTACAAATAGCCAAAGAAGCAGCTGAAGAAAGTGACCGTTTAAAAACAGAATTTTTAAATAATATGTCTCATGAAATTAGAACACCTATGAACGGTATTTTAGGTTTTTCAGAAATGTTAAATGAGCCAGATTTAGACCCAATAAAAAGAAACAATTTTGTAAACATTATTCAAAGTAGTGGAAACCAATTGTTACATATTATTGATGATATTATAGAAATCTCTAGACTTGGAACAAAACAAGTTAAAGTAAAAAATGAAGAGGTTTGTTTAAATGATGTTTTATTAGAATTATTTTCAGTTTTTGATGTAAGAGCAAAAGAAAATAAAACACCATTATACCTTAAAAAAGAACTATCAGATAAGCAAAGTACTTTTATAACAGATAAAACAAAATTAAAAAAAGCACTAAGCAATTTATTAGACAATTCCTTAAAATTTACAAATAATGGTATTGTTGAGTTTGGGTATTACATAATAAATGAAAACGAACAAAAACAAGTAGAAATATTTGTAAAAGATACAGGGATTGGTATAAAACCTGAAAAACATGAACTCATATTTAAAAGGTTTGAACAAGCAGAAAAAGACCTTTCAAAAAAAGTTGGAGGTTTAGGACTTGGTTTATCAATAGCAAAAGAAAATACCGAATTATTAGGTGGAAAAATTGCTGTTAAAAGCGAAATGATGAACGGCTCTACATTTTTTGTAACCTTACCATTTAATCCTATATACATAGACATAGAAGAAGAAAACACTATTAAACACACCATTTTAATAGCTGAAGATGAAGAGGTAAATTACATGTATTTAGAAACTATTTTAGTAGATGTTTTAAAATTAAACTGTACTATTATTCATGTAAAAGATGGAAGAGAAGCTATTAATTTTTGTAAAACCAACACGAATATAGATTTAATTTTAATGGATTTAAAAATGCCTATTTTAAATGGGTTTAAAGCCACGCGTCAAATACGTAAATTTCTACCTAACATACCTATAATTGCCCAAACAGCATATTCAACGGTTGAAGATAAAGAAAAAGCAATTGAAGCCGGTTGTAATTATTTTATTTCAAAACCTATTGATAAAGATGCTTTATTTGCTATTATTGAAATTTTTTTACTGAAATAAACTTGTTAATACAAACAACTTAACAAGCAATATTAATTACCCTAAAAATGAATTTAAAAAGAACCTTTACAATTATCCATATTATATTAATAGTTTTATTAATTGTATTAAGTGGACTTAGCCTTTTAATGTTTAAAAATAAAGCAAATGTTAAAAAGTATAATAAAATAAAAATGGAGTCGTATGCCATCGCATCAAAATTACGAAAGACGTCTAATAATTTAACGCGGAATTGCAGAACGTATGTTTTAACAGGTGATGATAGTTGGGAAAAAAAGTATTGGAACGCTTTAGATGTAAGAAATGGAATTAAACCCTGGCCTAACGGTAAAACAATTTCATATCAAGATAGCCTAAAATATTTTGATTTAACGCCCTTAGAAATTTCTAAATTAACCCTTGCAGAAGAAAACTCAAATAAATTAGTTTTAACAGAAGAAAGAGCTATGAATGCCATGAAAGGATTGTTTAAAGATAGCATAGGCAATTTTAGTATACAAGGAGCTCCTAACCCTGTTTTAGCACGTACCATATTGTTTGATGATAATTATTTGGAAGGTAAATCCAAAGTACTGATTCCTATTGAGGAATTTTTCGAAGTATTTAACCAAAGAATGGAAAATCAGTTTAACAAGTACGATAAACTAAGTTATTTGTTGTTAGGCGCTATTAACATATTAATTTTTCTAATTATTTCAATTTCAACAGTTTCATATATTATAATTAAAAATAAAATTATTATTCAATTAGAGGAATTAAAAATAGCGAAAGAAAATGCTGAAGAAATAGCGAAAGAAAACAAAAAACTTTCAGTAGCTGTAGAGCAAAGCACTAATACGGTAGTAATTACTGATACAAAAGGAAATATTGAATACATAAATCCAAAATTTACGGTACGAACTGGTTATAGCTCAGAAGAAGTAATTGGTAAAAGCCAGCGAATATTAAAGTCAGGAACGCAAACCAAAGAGTATTACGCTAATATGTGGAAAACAATTAAAGCAGGTAATACATGGAAAGGAGAATTTCATAATAAAGCTAAAGACGGCACTTTCTTTTGGGAGCATTTAACCATTACACCAATAAAAGATACTTCAGGAAAAATCATAAATTATTTAGGAATAAAAGAAGATATAACAGCACTTAAAGAAAGTGAGCAGCGTTTACATACTTTAATTAACGCCTCGCCAGACATTATTTTATTTCAAGACGGAGCAGGAAGATGGGCTGAATCCAATGAGGCAAATTTAAAGCTCTTTGAATTAACAACAATAGATTACAAAGGTAAAAACAATATAGAATTAGCAGAGGAGGCTGTTTTTTACAAAGAAGCATTGTTAGCTTGCAAAGCTTCAGATGAGATTGCATGGCAAAAGAAATCTATTTCACACCTTGAAGAAAAAATACCAACACCTAGCGGAACTGATATAATTTTAGACGTAATAAAAATACCACTATTTAATAAAGATAACTCAAGAAAAGGGTTGGTAATAATGGGAAGGGATATTACTGAAAGAAAACACACACAAAAGGTTTTAAAAGAAAGTGAAAACAATTTTAAAACTGCACAAAAAATCGCAAAAATTGGAAGTTTTAATATAGATTTAATAACTCAATTTGCGACTGTATCAGATACGTTTAATACAATTACAGGTTTTGGTACTAAAGAAGTATCACTAACTAATTGGAGAAAAATTTTACACCCTGAAGATCTTGAAAACAACATAAAAGTTTTACAAAACTGTATTAAAAACCATGAAAAATTCGATTTAGAATATAGAATCATAACAAAAGAGACTCAAGAGTTAAAATGGATTCATGGGTTAGGAGAGATAATATATAATGAAGGTAAACCAATAAATTTTATTGGAACGCTTCAAGATATTACTGAACGGAAACAACAAGAATTATTGTTAAAAGAAAGCGAAACTAATTTAATAAAGGCACAGGAAATTGCAAAAATTGGAAGTTTTAATTTAGATTTAAGAACACAATTAGCTGAAACCTCATTATCTTTTGATACAATTACAGGATTTAGTGAAAATGATGTTAAGACACTTGCAGTTTGGAGAGCAATAATACACCCTGACGATGCTGGAAAGGATAAATATTTACTTGAAAAAGTAGTTAAAACAGGCAAAAAAATATATAATAGAGAATATAGAATTTTGACCAATAACACTCAAGAGTTAAAATGGATTCACAGTGTTGGTGAAGTAACATATGAAAATGGAGAACCAAGAAACTTTACAGGAACCATTCAAGATATTACAGAACGTAAAACAATAGAGAAAGAATTAATAGCTTCAAAACAAAAAGCTGAAGAAAGTAATCGTTTAAAAACCGAATTTTTAAATAACATGTCTCATGAAATTAGAACCCCAATGAATGGTATTTTAGGTTTTTCAGGCATGTTAGCAGAAAAAGATATTGACAATGATAAAAGAACATATTTTGTAAAAATTATACAAAATAGTGGAAAACAATTATTGCGTGTTATTGATGATATTATTGAAATTTCCAGGTTAGGAACCAAACAAATAAATGTAATTACCGAAGAGGTTTGTTTAAACGATTTATTTTTAGAGCTATTTTCAGTGTTTGATTTTAAAGCCAAAGAAAATAAAACGCCTTTATATCTAAAAAAAGGACTTTCAGATAAAGAAAGTACGGTGTTTATTGATAAATCAAAGCTGAATAAAATTTTAAGTAATTTATTAGAAAATGCTTTAAAATTTACAAATAATGGTTTTATTGAATTTGGATATGAACTTCAAAAAAACAACATAAAAATTTACGTAAAAGATACAGGAATTGGAATTAGTAAAAGTGAGCACCAACAAATTTTCGATCGTTTTTCACAAGCTGAAAAAGAGCTTTCTAGAAAAGTTGGAGGTTTAGGCTTAGGTTTATCAATAGCTAAAGAAAATGCAGAATTGTTAGATGGTGAAATTTTTGTTGAATCTAAAAAAGGTGAAGGAGCTACATTTCATGTAGTAATTCCTTACAAGCCTACACATTCATTAGCAGCTGCAATTATTGAAACTAATAAAAAGAAATATACTATTTTAATTACTGAAGATGAGGAGGTTAATTATTTATACTTAGAAACAATTTTAGTAGATATATTAAATTTAGATGTGCATATTCTTCATGCAAAAAATGGAATTGAAGCTATTGATATTTGTAAATCAAATTCAGAAATACATTTAATTTTAATGGATTTAAAAATGCCTATTTTAAATGGTTTTGAAGCTACTAAAAAAATAAAGAAATTGTATCCAAATCTACCTATAATAGCACAAACAGCTTACTCTACAGAACAAGAAAAAGAGAGTGCTATTTTAGCAGGATGTAACGATTTTATTTCAAAACCTATTGATAAAGAAATGGTATTAAACCTAATAGAAAAGTATTTATTAAAATCAAGAAAAGTTACTACTTAGAATATGTGAAATTTATAAATCCTCCTTATATGTTAAGTTTATTTCTTTTCTAATAGCATCTAATAAAGTTATTAAATCCAAACTGTTTTGGTGAGACCAAGTAGTGCTTTCAATCTTGTTTTCTAATAGGCAATTAGTACATTCAACAATTTCATGACTAAAACCTTTTCCAACGGTTGGTAAAGAAATAAGAGAAGCTTCTTCGTTGTTTTTTTGAATTGTAAAAGAATTGGTTTCGTTCCAAGGTTCATTAATAATTATTTCACCCAAAGTACCACTTATTTTAGCAACTCTTTTTGAAGTAGAATTAAAACTACTAAATAAAATGGCTTGAGCATTTTTATAATTAAAAAGCATGGCTAATTGAGAATCTGCTCCTGATTTATAATAATGTGCATTGGCATTTATTTTTGTAGGAATACCTAATAGTAAATATGCAAGAAAAACAGGATAAATACCAATATCAAGTAATGAACCACCACCTAATTCTTTATCGTAAATACGTTGAATAGAAGTGTTTGCTTTAAAAGAAAAATCTGCATTTATATACTTTACTTCACCAATTTCACCACTATCAATACTGTTTTTTATTTTTTTTATACTTGGTATAAATCTTGACCACATGGCTTCCATTAAAAACGTGTTATTATTTTTTGAAGCTTCAATCATGGTATAAACCTGCTTTTTATTTATAGCAAAAGGCTTTTCACATAAAACAGCTTTTTTGTGCTCTAAAGCTAAAACTGTATATAATTTGTGTGAATTATTTGGTGTTGCAATATAAACGATATCAACTAGCAGATTTTTAAATAACGCTTCATAAGAATTATAAAAAGAAGTTGCATTGTATTGTTTTGAAAAAGACTCAGCCTTCTTTAAATTTCTAGAGGCAACAGCTTCTAAAGTACATTTTTCAACCAACAATAAATCTTTAACAAATTTATGTGCAATACTCCCAAGTCCAATAATTCCCCATTTAATAGTCGTTTCCAAAATATGAATATTTTAAAATAAAGTATAGAAGATAAATTTAAGTGTTTTATTTTATAAAGTAAAAAATTAGATGGGTAGAGTTCAAAAAAGAGTTATAACTTTTATTATTTAGCATTTTTAATAAATCCCTCTAAAACCAACTAGCGAGCGAATTTAGGGAAGTATATTGTATTGATTATCAGTTTTTAAGATTATTTACTCGTTTATTTAAAAAAATAGCAAAATGTTAAAAACTTACCTATAAATGTGAATAAGTGCACTTTTTTATAGCGTATTTTTTTACAATATTTGTTTCACCCGTTTTTTTCGAAACAAGCAACTATTTACCAACTAACAAAAGCAAAGATTAATGTCGTTTATTGAACCTATTTTACAAGAAAACAAAAACCGCTTCGTAATTTTTCCAATTCAACATCATGATTTATGGGAATGGTACAAAAAACAAGAGGCGAGTATTTGGACAGCTGAAGAAATAGATTTACACCAAGATGTTATTGATTGGGAAACAAAATTAAACGATGATGAGCGCTATTTTATCAAACATATTTTAGCCTTTTTTGCAGCTTCAGATGGTATAGTAAATGAAAATTTAGCTGAAAACTTTGTTTCAGAAGTACAATATACAGAAGCAAAATTCTTCTATGGCTTTCAATTAATGATGGAAAATATTCACTCTGAAGTGTACTCGTTATTAATTGATACTTATATTAAAAATGAACGAGAAAAGGATGAATTGTTTAGAGCTATTGACATTTTTCCAGCCATTAAAGAAAAAGCAGATTGGGCGTTGAAATGGATTGAAAGCGATAGTTTTGCTGAACGTTTAATTGCTTTTTCGGCAGTTGAAGGTATATTTTTCTCAGGGAGTTTTTGTTCTATTTTTTGGATGAAAAAAAGAGGATTATTACCAGGTTTAACATTCTCAAACGAATTAATAAACCGTGACGAAGGGTTGCATGCAGATTTTGCTGTGCATTTACACCAAAACCATATTGTAAACAAAGTTCCAAAAGAACGTATTACCGAAATTTTAATTGATGCTTTAGATATTGAGCGTGTATTTATTACAGAATCATTACCAGTAAGTTTAATTGGCATGAATTCAAAACTAATGACCCAATATTTAGAATTTGTAACCGATAGATTATTGGTAGAATACGGTTGTGATAAAGTGTACAACGCGACAAATCCATTCGATTTTATGGAAATGATTTCATTAGAAGGAAAAACAAATTTCTTCGAAAAAAGAGTTTCAGAATATCAAAAAGCTGGTGTAAAAAGTGGTGGAACTGGAGATATTAGCTTTGATGCAGATTTCTAATTATTGTAGCAACTAAACAAATTTAAATTGCAATTCAAACCCTCTTGAATTTGAATTATTCAAAAATCAATAGCGCAATCGCCTATATGATTTTTAAAAAATAAAACTAACTAAAAAATACGTGTAACCTATGTTTGTATTAAAAAGAGACGGAAGAAAAGAACCTGTGATGTTCGATAAAATCACAGCTAGAGTTCGTAAAATGTGTTATGGTTTAAATAAACTGGTAGACCCAGTAAAAGTTGCCATGAGAGTTATTGAAGGGTTATATGATGGAGTTACAACATCAGAATTGGATAATTTAGCCGCTGAAATTGCTGCAACTATGACCGTTCAACACCCAGATTATGCCAGACTTGCTGCTCGTATTGCCGTTTCAAACTTACATAAAAACACAAAGAAAACTTTTTCAGAAGTCATGAAGGATTTATATTTATATGTAAATCCACGTACAGGAAAAAAAGCACCATTATTATCTGATGCAACGTATAAAGTTATTGTAGACAATGCTGCAAAACTAGATTCTACCATTATTTATAATAGAGATTTTAGTTATGATTATTTTGGATTTAAAACCTTAGAGCGTTCGTATTTATTAAAATTAAATGGAGAAATAGCTGAACGCCCGCAACATATGTTAATGCGTGTAGCCATTGGTATTCATCAAGAAGATATTGACGAAGCTATTGAAACGTACGAGTTAATGTCTAAAAAAATATTTACACACGCTACACCTACATTATTTAACTCAGGAACACCAAAACCACAAATGTCATCTTGTTTCTTACTACAAATTCAAGATGATAGTATTGATGGAATTTACGACACCTTAAAACAAACGGCAAAAATATCACAATCTGCAGGAGGTATTGGTTTGTCTATTCACAATGTGAGGGCAACTGGTTCGTATATTAGAGGAACCAACGGAACTTCAAACGGAATTGTTCCTATGTTAAAAGTGTATAATGATACGGCTCGTTATGTAGATCAAGGAGGTGGAAAGCGTAAAGGTTCTTTCGCAATTTATATGGAACCTTGGCATGCAGATGTTTTCGACTTTTTAGATTTACGTAAAAATACAGGAAAAGAAGAAATGCGTGCGCGTGATTTGTTTTATGCCATGTGGATTTCAGATTTGTTTATGAAACGTGTTGAAGAAAATGGTGATTGGACATTAATGTGTCCTAATGAATGTCCGTATTTATTTGATACCTATGGTGATGAATTTGAAAAATTATATACAGGTTATGAAAAAGCAGGAAAAGGAAGAAAAACCATTAAAGCTCGTGAACTTTGGGAGAAAATATTAGAAGCTCAAATTGAAACTGGGAATCCTTATATGTTGTATAAAGATGCAGCAAATAGAAAATCGAATCAGAAAAATTTAGGAACTATTCGTTCTTCAAATTTATGTACTGAAATTATGGAATATACAGCAAAAGATGAAGTTGCTGTGTGTAATTTGGCGTCTATTGCAATTCCAATGTTTGTTGAAGAAGATAAAGAAGGTGTGAAGTTTTTCAACCATAAAAAACTACTTAAAGTCACCAAAAAAGTGACAAGAAATTTAGATACAGTTATTGACCGAAATTATTATCCGGTAAAAGAAGCCGAAAATTCAAATGTTCGTCATAGACCTATTGGACTTGGAATTCAAGGTTTGGCAGATGCATTTATAATGCTGCGTTTACCTTTTACAAGTGATGAGGCTAAAAAATTAAATCAAGAAATTTTCGAAACTATTTATTTTGCAGCAGTAACTTCATCTATGGAAATGGCAAAATTAAAAGAACCTTATTCTACATTTAAAGGTTCTCCAATGTCAAAAGGTGAATTTCAATTTAATATGTGGGGAGTTTCAGAAGACGATTTAAGCGGAAGATGGGATTGGAAAGCTTTACGCAAAAAAGTAATGACAAATGGTGTGCGAAATTCATTATTAGTTGCACCAATGCCAACAGCTTCAACATCACAAATATTAGGAAATAATGAAGCTTTTGAACCATATACTTCAAATATTTACACACGAAGAGTTTTAAGTGGCGAATTTATTATTGTAAATAAACATTTACTAGAAGATTTAGTAGAATTAGGGTTGTGGGATAATGATATGAAAGAAGAAATTATGCGTGCCAATGGTTCAATTCAGCATATTGATGTAATTCCACAAGAATTAAAAGAGTTGTATAAAACAGTTTGGGAATTAAGTATGAAAGATATTATAGATATGTCTCGTCAAAGAGGTTATTTTGTTGATCAATCACAATCTTTAAACCTATTTATGCAAGATGCTAATTATTCTAAATTAACCTCCATGCATTTTTACGCTTGGAAAAGTGGTTTAAAAACGGGAATGTATTACTTACGTACAAAAAGTGCTGTGAACGCTATTCAGTTTACAGTTTCTAAAGAGAAAAAAGAAGAAGAAAAGCCATTAACACCTGAGGAATTAAAAGAAATGTTAATCGCATCTCAGAACAATCCAGACGATTGTGAAATGTGTGGTTCATAACTAAAAAAAAGTCAGCCCTCTAAAAAGAGCTTTCAACTTTGATTAGTAGGTTGAGGCTCTTTTTTTTTACTCATTAAACTCCAATTATTTTTGTATTTTTAAAACTTTAGTTTTAAATAAAAAAACTGATATATATTAGTTTTTAGACATTGTTAACATTAATTTAATATTAGCGTTAATATTTGAAGTAATTTTGCAAAATAGTTAATCAAATAAAAAATGGGAGATATTTACATATTAATACTTGTTGCACTTGTTGTGCTTGCAGTAATTGATTTAGTAGTTGGTGTTAGTAATGATGCTGTGAATTTTTTAAATTCAGCAATAGGATCAAAGGCGGTTTCAATTAAATGGATTTTAACCATTGCAAGTTTAGGTGTAGCAATTGGCGCAATAACATCAAGTGGAATGATGGAAGTTGCTCGAAAAGGAATTTTTAATCCGGGTGAGTTTTATTTCGATGAAATAATGTTCATTTTTATGGCAGTAATGATTACTGATGTATTGTTGTTAGATGTGTTTAATTCATTAGGAATGCCAACTTCAACAACAGTTTCAATTGTATTTGAATTATTAGGAGCAGCTGTAGCTATGGCGTTGATTAAAATTTCATATAATGATACTGAAACAATTGCTAACCTTGGAAAATATATAAATTCAGATAAAGCATTATTAATTATCTCAGGTATTTTATTGTCTGTTTTTATTGCTTTTACCATTGGTGCATTGGTACAATTCATATCGCGTTTAATATATTCTTTTCATTTTGAAAAAAGTAAAAGTTATGTAAATGCTTTATTTGGAGGGTTTGCAATAACAGCAATAACGTATTTTATATTTGTAAAAGGAATGAAAGGAACTCCTTTTTATGGTAATGTTAAACATTTAATAGAAGGAAATACATTTTATATTATTTTATATGGTTTTATTGGTTGGACATTAATATCACAATTAATTATATCAATATTTAAAGTAAATATTTTAAAATTTGTTATTGTTATTGGTACTTTTTCTTTAGCAATGGCTTTTGCAGGGAATGATTTAGTAAACTTTATTGGTGTGCCAATTGCAGCGTGGAATTCATATGAAGCATGGAGTGTTTCTGGTGTTCCTGCACATGAATTTTCAATGGGTGTTTTAGCAAATAAAGTACCATCTAATCCAATGTTATTATTGTTGGCTGGAGGTATAATGGTGGTAACACTTTGGTTTTCTAAAAAAGCCAAAACTGTTATTGAAACAGGAATCAACTTGTCTAGACAAGGTGATGGTCATGAAAAATTTCAATCTAATGCAGCGTCAAGAACAGTAGTTAGAGGTGCCATTCTTTTTAATGAAGGAATTACAAAAATTTTCCCAAAAAAGATGTTAAATTGGGTAGATTCAAAATTTCAAAAACCGGTTATTGAATTACCAAAAGATAAATCGTATGAACTTCCTGCTTTTGATTTGGTTAGAGCTTCTGTAAATTTATTTGTTGCAGGTATTTTAATTTCAATAGGAACTTCATTAAAATTACCATTATCAACTACATATGTAACATTTATGGTTGCAATGGGTACTTCACTTGCAGATAGAGCTTGGGGAAGAGAAAGCGCTGTTTATAGAGTAGCTGGTGTATTTAATGTTATTGGAGGTTGGTTTTTAACTGCACTTTCAGCATTTACTGTTGCTGCTGTTTTTGCATATATAATTTTTATAGGAGAAATTGTATCTATAGCTATTTTATTAATTATTGTATTGTTTTTATTAGGTAGAAGCTCCATTAGACATGCTAAAAAAACAAAAGAGAAGAAAGAAAAAAGACATTTAAAAAGAGCCGAATTAATTACTATTAATGAAGTTATTAATGAAAGTTCAGACCATATATCTGAAGTAGCACGACGTTCAAATAAACTATTTACAAATGTAGTTGATGATTTAGCTGCACATGATTTAAACAAGCTTTCTAAAACTGAGAAACATGTTAAAAAGCTAAATAAAGAAATGGATGAGCTTAGAGAGGAAGTTTTTTACTTTATTAAATCGTTAGATGATTCAACTTCTTCAGTAAAAGCAAGTAGATTTTATTTATTAGTTCTTGGTTATTTACAAGACATAACACAGTCTATTGAATTTATTTCAGCTACAAGTTTTAAACATGTAAATAATAATCACAAAAACTTAAAAAAATCTCAAATAGCCGATTTAAAAACTATTGATAAGGTGTTTTCAAAATTATTTGATACTATTGAAACTGATTTTAATAATAAGTCTTTTGAAAATTTATCTCAAATGGTTGATGATATACAAGAATTAATAAACCATGTTTCTGAATCTATAGATAAACAAATTGGTAGAATTAGAACAGAAGAAACAAGCCCTAAAAACACCACGCTTTATTTTGGTATTTTACTAGAAACAAAAGATTTAATTACAGCTTTAATGAGCTTATTACAATTATATCAAGAATTTCATATAGAAGAAAAACAAACAAGATAAAAACTGTTTTTCTATATAATTTTAAAAGCCTTCAAAATTTTGAAGGCTTTTTTTATTTTAAGAAATATATGTAAGTTTACTAATACCAAAGTAAATTTATATGATTAGACGAATATCCTTTTTACTCTTTTTAATACTATTAGCAATAATACTTGTATTTAACCCAAATTTTAAAACCATTTCTGCAGGGATAGCTATTTTACTTTTTGGTATGATTATGTTAGAAGAAGGCTTTAAAGTTTTTACAAAAGGACCATTACAAACCATTTTAAAAAAAGCAACCAATAAGCTTTATAAAAGCATTACAGTAGGTGCTTTTGTAACAGCTTTAATACAATCCAGTTCATTAGTATCAGTAATTACAATCTCATTTATTAGTGCTGGTTTAATAACTTTAGCAGAAGGTTTAGGATTAATATTTGGAGCTAATATTGGTACTACAGCTACAGCTTGGTTAGTTGCAGGGTTTGGATTAAAAATAAACATTTCAACATTAGCTATGCCAATGTTAGTATTTGGTATTATTTTCTCTTTTCAAAAAAAAATATCTTTAAAAGGAATTGGAAGTGTTTTAGCAGGTTTGGGTTTTTTCTTTTTAGGAATTCATTATATGAAACAAGGCTTTGATGTTTTTAGTAATTATATAGATTTAACTCAGTACTCAGTTTCAGGTTATTTAGGTGTACTTATTTATGCTGGTATAGGAATTATTATTACAACAATACTTCAATCAAGTAGCGCAACGTTAGCCTTAATATTAACAGCTTTGGCAGCCGGCCAAATAAATTATGAAAATGCGCTAGCTTTAGCAATAGGTTCAAATATTGGCACAACTATTACTGCAGTTTTAGGAGCCATTAGTTCAAATATATCAGGAAAAAGATTAGCAGGTGCTCATTTAATATTTAATGTAACCACAGGTGTTATTGCAATTGTGTTTATTTTCCCATTAGCTAATTTTGTAAATTACTTATCTGAAATAGTTGGAATTGGTTTATCTGATTACACACTTAAATTAGCACTATTTCACACTATATTTAATGTTTTAGGTGTACTTATTATGATTCCTTTAATTAGCCGCTTAGAACGATTCTTATTGAAGTTTTTTAAAGATAAAAACGGGAAGGATATTGACGAACCTAAATTTTTAAATGAAGCAATATTAGAATTTCCAGCAACAGTTATATCATCCTTATTAAACGAATCTAAATATTTATATAAAAAAGCAATATTTGAGATTGTAGCACATGGATTAAATATTCATAGAGATGATATAAAATCAGATAAAAAAATTAAAAATATTTTAAAAAAGTCAACAAAAAATTTAAAGGTTGATGTTGAAAATTTATATTATCAAAAGGTAAAAACTATTTATGGTGAAATTTTAAAATATGCATCTACAGCTCAAAAAGAATTAAATCTTTCTGAAAAACAGAATAATAAAATTACCGACATAAAAATTGCCAATCGTAAAATGGTTGAAACCATTAAAGATGTTAAAGAACTTAATAAAAATATTAATCTAGCGCTTACTTTAGAGAATAAACACTTATTAAAAGAATATAATAGTTTTAGAAAAAAAGTAATTAAAGTAATTCGTGTTATTTATTTATATAGGACTGATGAAAACACTAAAAAATATGCAAATAAATTAATTCAACTTAAAAATGAAGCGAAAGAAAATAAGAATTTAAGCAACAAATCTTTAGATAAATTAATTAGACATGATTTAATTACTGCAGAAATGGCATCGTCATTATTTAATGATTATGCCAATGTAAATGATATGATAAAAAAATTAATTGAAGTTGCTGAACTTTTATATGATGATAAAGACTCATTATTTGAATAACAATTCAATGTTAATTTAATGTTATTAACAATATAATTTTAATAACCAAATATTTAAGGGAATACACAATGTTTGGTAAAATGCTCTAAATCAAAATATTGAAGTGTTTTTGAAAAAACTTAATGTAAACTTAACGTTAACAAAAGGTGTTTTAAAGGTAAACCACATACATTTGAACTATAAATGTAGAGTACTAACTAAAAAAGAAAAGAGATGAAGACATTTGTAAACATAATTATGATGTTGTTTTGCATAACAGCATTTTCACAAGAACAAAAAGTAGATTATAAAAAAATAGATAATGATATAGTGCAAGCAACTTACTATTTTGCTGATAATAATGTGATAGTTGAGAGAGAAGGTTTCTTTAATAAAGAAGGAAAATTGCACAGCACTTGGATTAGCTATGATGTTAATGGTAATAAAACCGTAATTGCTAATTATAAAAATGGTAAAAAAGATGGTGTTTGGACCTATTTTAAAAATGATAAAATAAATATTGTTACCTATAAAGAAAATAAAATTATTAATGTTGAAGAAAAAGCATTGGTGGTTAACTAACTAGTCACTCAATTTAAATTTCTCATAAAAAAAGGATGCTATTTTTAGCATCCTTTTTTTATGGAGTTACTACATTTACTCGGACATAATTTTAAGACTGTTTAACTAAAAACAAATATCTTAGAATTATGAAAAAACGACATTACAGTACTGAATTTAAATTAGAGGCTGTTGTTCGCTTAAGTTACAAACGAGATAACATTAAGGAATTAGCTAATGAGTTAGGCGTACAAGTTCAGCGTATTTATAAGTGGCGAGCTACTTACAGAGAAACTTCAAGTTTAACAGTGGTTTCTAAAAAGCAAGAAGCCTCATTGGAGGTTAAACAATTACGTAAAGCTCTTAAAGAAACTCAATTAGAACTTGAAATATTAAAAAAAGCCGTTCATATCTTTTCCAAGAGCGATGGGAAGTCTATCAGTTTATAGCGAGTTATAAACATTTATATCCTGTCGAGAAGATGTGTAAAGTATTAAAAGTAAGCAGAAGTAGTTATTATAGGTGGTTTAGTTGTGGTCCTTCTAATCGAGCGTTAGAAAATAGCTTATTTACCGATTTAATAAGGACTATTTTTGATAGTAGTCAGAGAACTTATGGAAGCCCAAGAATAACAGCTGAATTAAATAGACAAGGGTATCATATTTCAAAAAGAAGGGTTGCTAAATTAATGAGATTGAATGGTATGAGAAGTAAAGTAATTAGAAAATACCGTATTACAACGAACTCTAACCATCGATATCCTATTTGCAGAAATTATTTAAATAGAAACTTTACTCCTAATGATTTGAACGAAGCTTGGGTCTCTGATATTACCTATATACAAACCAAACAAGGTTGGTTGTATCTTACCACTGTTATTGATTTATTTGACAGACAAGTAATTGGTTGGGCGTTGAGCACAACCTTATATACCAACGAAACCATTATTCCAGCTTGGAAAATGGCAGTATCAAAAAGAGAAATAACCAAACCTTTACTTTTTCATTCCGATAGAGGAATCCAATATGCAAGTAAAGAGTTTAGAAAATATATTAAGTCAAATAAACTAATTACTCAAAGTATGAGTAGGAAAGGAGATTGTTGGGATAATGCAGTGGCTGAGTCATTCTTTAAAACTCTAAAGTCTGAATTGATTTATCATCATAGTTTTAAAACCATAGAAGATGCTAAATTAGCCGTATTTGAGTATATAGAAATTTGGTATAATAGAAGAAGGTTGCATTCTTCTTTAAATTATAAAACACCTAAAGAAGTAGAACTAGAAGTTAACAACTTAAAATATGTAGCATAGGTCTTAGAAAATT
>NZ_WTAR01000147.1 GCF_013139515.1 Lutibacter sp. | reverse complement strand
TATACACTATTGGAACAGGAATTGGAGTTTGGGGATTAAATAAAACCGTAGGTTGGGCTTGGGATATTACCAACTTTGTATGGTGGGTAGGTATTGGTCATGCTGGTACACTTATTTCCGCAGTACTGTTATTATTCCGTCAAAAATGGAGAATGGGTATTAACCGTTCAGCAGAAGCAATGACAATTTTTGCCGTTGTACAAGCAGGGTTATTTCCAGTGATTCATATGGGACGTGTTTGGAATGCACATTTTGTATTACCACTTCCTAATCAATTCGGTACACTTTGGACAAATTTTAACTCTCCATTATTATGGGATGTTTTTGCAATATCAACGTATTTATCAGTATCATTAGTTTTCTGGTGGACGGGTTTATTACCAGATTTTGCAATGTTACGTGATAGAGCAGTAAAACCATTTCAGAAAAAAATATACAGCTTATTAAGTTTTGGTTGGACAGGTAGAGCGAAAGACTGGCAGCGTTTTGAGGAAGTATCTTTAGTGTTAGCAGGTTTAGCAACACCATTAGTACTTTCAGTGCATACAATTGTATCGTTTGATTTTGCTACTTCAGTTATACCAGGGTGGCATACAACAATTTTCCCTCCTTACTTTGTGGCAGGAGCAGTTTTCTCAGGATTTGCAATGGTAAATACCTTGCTTATTATTATGAGAAAAGTATCAAACCTAGAAGCATATATTACAGAACAACATATTGAATTGATGAACATTGTAATTATGATTACAGGTTCAATTGTAGGTTGTGCTTATATTACTGAGTTATTTATAGCTTGGTACTCAGGAGTTGAATACGAACAATATGCATTTTTAAATAGAGCAACCGGTCCTTACTGGTGGGCATATTTAATAATGATGTCTTGTAACGTATTTTCACCTCAGTTAATGTGGTTTAAAAGATTAAGATCAAGCATTATGTTCTCATTCTTTATTTCAATAATTGTAAATATTGGAATGTGGTTTGAAAGATTTGTGATTATTGTAACTTCATTACATAGAGATTACTTACCATCATCTTGGACAATGTTCTCACCAACATTTGTTGATATTGGAATTTATGTTGGAACAATTGGTTTTTTCTTCGTATTATTTTTATTATACGCTAGAACATTCCCTGTAATTGCACAAGCCGAGGTTAAATCTATTTTGAAGTCATCAGGTGAACATTTTAAAAAATTAAGAGACGGAAATCATGAGTAATAAAGTAATACAAGCAATGTATAATGATGACGATATCCTTATGGATGCTGTTAAAGAAACACGTGCAGCAAATCATCATATAGAAGAGGTTTATACTCCATTCCCAGTACATGGTTTAGATAAAGCAATGGGGTTAAAAGGGACACGTATTGCAATTACAGCATTTATGTATGGCTGTGTTGGTTTAGCATTTTCTATTTGGATGATGGATTACATGATGATTCAAGATTGGCCGCAAGATATTGGTGGTAAACCAAGTTTCACATTCTTACAAAATATGCCAGCATTTGTACCAATTATGTTTGAAATGACCGTATTTTTTGCAGCGCATTTAATGGTAATAACATTTTATATGCGTAGTAAATTATGGCCATTTAAAAAAGCTGAAAACCCTGATCCAAGAACTACAGACGATATGTTTGTAATGGAAGTTTCTGTTGATGGAAATGAAACTGAATTAGTTTCGTTTTTAGAAAAAACAGGAACAGTTGAAATTAAAGTAACTGAAAAGCATTAATTAAAATGAAAAGCATTTTAAAATTAACAATAGCATTGGCTTTTATATTCACACTAACATCTTGTTGGAGTGATAAAACAACGCCAAATTATCAATATATGCCAGATATGTATAAGTCTGTTGGATATGAAACATATTCAAACAATCCAAACTTTGCAAACGGTATGACAACTCAACTCCCAGTTGATGGAACTATAGCCCGTGGACAAGTACCTTATGATTATGACAATACAAATGAAGGGTATGAAGCTGCTAAATTAGATTCAAAAAACCCTTTAGAGGTGAATGAAGCTAATTTAGAAAATGGTAAAGAAATGTACACAATTTATTGCACAGCTTGTCATGGTAAAACAGGAGCTGGAGATGGTATATTGGTAGAAAGAGAAAAGTTTTTAGGAGTTCCTAATTATAAAGACAGAGACATTAATGAAGGTAGTATCTACCACGTTATTATGTTTGGAAGAAATATGATGGGCTCACACGCTTCTCAATTAACAGCTAAAGAACGTTGGAAAACCACCATGTATGTTGAGCAGTTAAGAACAGATTTATTAAAATAACACTTTTACAAAGATAGAATTTAAGAATATGTATACATTTTCAAGTAAATTAAAAACATTCTCATTTGCTTTAATGATTATTGGGCTATTAGGAGTTGGTTATGGATTTTTATCTGCACCAAGTACTGTAGAAGATGTTAAAGTCATGTTACAAGAAAGTCATAACACACATGGTGAAGCTGAAGCTACTCATGAAAATGACACACATGCTTCTGCTGTAGAAACTGAATCACATTCAGATGACGCACATGCAGAACACGTATTACATTTATTACAAAACAAACCTTGGTCAGCTTTATATGTTGCCTTGTTTTTCTTTTTTATGATTTCTTTAGGAACCTTGGCTTTTTACGCAATTCAACATGCTGCACAGGCAGGTTGGTCAATTGTTTTGTTTAGAGTTATGGAAGGAATTGCGGCTTATTTACCCGTTGGTGCAATTTTATTATTTGTATTTTTTGTGCTTTCGTCACTACATATGAATCATCTATTTACGTGGATGGATCC
>NZ_WTAR01000079.1 GCF_013139515.1 Lutibacter sp. | reverse complement strand
ACAATTAGAAGTATTAAAATTGTTTTTTGAATATAAAAACAAAAGCCTTAAAGTTGGAGCTTTAAGACTTTTTTAAAAGGTAACGCTAAAAGAAGCGTCAGATTTTTTTTACATTACAAATCTACATTACTTCTTTTAGCCTACCTAAGATTTTTAACGAAAATTTTAATAGGCTAAAACATGTTCTAACTTCATTTCAAAAATCACTATTGCATAACACAACGCGTGCAATAAAAAATTACCAAAATTCACGGTTCCTTAGATTTTCTAAATAAAAGGTGTGTATTTTTAAAAGGCTCGTACAGCGGCCTATCGTAAAGTTGTGCATTCATTAAAAAAATCATAAAATGATTAAATATAGTTTAAGAGGGAAAGTAAACCCTCAAAATTTAACAGAAGTAAATAAATTGTTTCCAATAAAACAAGCGCAGGAAACATTAACAATTCGTGATTTTGGGAAGCGTATCAGCAGAGAAAGTACAGTAAGTATGATGGATACTATGGCTGTATTAGAAGGATTGTTACAAATTATTCCTGACGAAATTGCCAACGGTAAAATTATAAAGCTAGGTGATTTTGGAACCTTTAGGTCAACAATTTCTTCTGAAGGTGTTGCTACTGAAGAGGAATTTACAATTTCTAAAATTAAGAGTCTAAATGTGCGATTTAGACCAGCGCATGAATTTTCTACACTATTGTCGAACTTGAAATACGAAAAGGTTTCGTAACATGTTCTTTTTTACTAAAAAGGGAGATGTCTTTGACATCTCCCTTTTTTTGTCTCATCATTTTTCTTTAAAAAGTAACCTTACTTTTTAAATAAGTAACGGAGCTTTAAAAAAAAGTAACAAAGCTTTTAGAATAAGGAACCGGACTTTTAAAAAACTCTTTAACATTAAAGATTCCCAGACAAGCTGAGGATAACATTAATTTTTAAACTGAAAATAACATACCAAACTGTCATCCCGCACCTGATGCGGGATCTGTACCTATAAATACTAAATTACTAATTGCTCTCCTTTTTGAAAGATCCCCCCAATCAAACTCAAGGATGACGGCGCATTTCGTCATTACAGGACCGAAAGTAAAGAAAACAGCTGGTAGCTGTTTTTAATGAAGGTGCCAGGTTGCGCGTAGGAATAGTGAAATGAAGTAATCTATTGTTTGTAATGGAAGATTGCTTCGTCGCATCTCCTCGCAATGACGGTACATTTCGTCATTACGAATGTAACGCAGTGGAATGAAGTAATCTGTAACTTTGAAGTTCTATTCATGAGATTGCTTCAATCGTGCCTCTTTCGCTATGACGGTTCAATCATGAGGGTGCTTTGTTACACCTCAATGACCATGCTTAAACTAACATTTCAAAACACTTTTTTTAACATAGCCTAAAAGCACTTCTATATACTTTTTTAATGTGAAATTTTTCACTAATTGTATATCCATTTCACATTTTATGGGAACTAATACAGTTTCATAATAATGTGTTGGGTTGTCAACCTTGTCTAATAGTTCTTCTTCATTACTATACTTACTTGCAGCTGGGCTAAACACCCCAGGTTTTTTAACTAAGATTTGAGTGTATAATTTTTCAAATTTTTTAGTATAATAAGGCACTTGTGGCCTTGAACCCACTAAAGACATATCTCCTTTTAATACATTGTATAATTGTGGCAATTCATCTAGTTTATATTTCCTTAAAAACAATCCTATATTGGTTATTCTTTTATCTGAAAACCCTTTAGTTAACCCTTGTTTATCTTCTGTAAACGAATGCATAGTACGGAATTTATAAATGGTAAACGGTTTAAAATTTTTACCTATTCTAGTTTGTAAAAACAGTACTGGAAATTCTTGTAAAACAACCATTATCAATATGATAACAACTACTATTGGAGAAATTAATAATAGAGTAGTTACTGCTATAAGTAGGTCGAAGAATCTAATCAAATTTTAAGTGTGATTTAGCAATTTTAAAATGAAACGAACCGTAGTAAAATAGTTATTTTACTCGTTGTGCATTTTGAATAAAATTTGTCAATTCGAGTGAATTTAACTAATGTTAATGCGTAAAATTAGTATCGAGAATCAAATTTTCGTTTTCAAAATAGTTCTCGATACAATTTTCTATAGAAAATTACTCGAACTGACATTCAAATGCATAAAATAAATCAAAATGCACAACGGGTTTATTTTATAATAAATACTTTTTCTTTGTACCTGTGAAATACCGTAGTATCATCATTTACATTTTTATCTAAAATCATACCCGCAGAAATTATATTTCTGGAGCCAACTTTAATATTAGGAATTGTTGCGCTATTTATTCCAAACATATTTTCATCTCCTACCTTTGTAAAACCCGAAAAACATACATTAGGAGTTATAAAATTAAAGTTGCCAATACTTGTGTCATGTCCAATACTAGCTCTTGAGTTGATTAAATTAAAATTACCAATTTTCACATTGGGACCAATATTCACATTAGGGGCTATCACTACCCCTTCTCCTATTTCAGAAGATTTAGATACAAAAGCTGAAGGATGAATAAATGTTATGAATTTTGCTTGCTTATTTTTAAACATTTCAATAATTGGCCGCCTGTATTTTACACTGGCAATTCCAACTAGATAACTTACTTTTTCATCCACTTTATGAGATTTAATATCTCCTAAAAACGGTGCGTTAAATTGGTATTGGGAGTAACTCTTGGGATTATCATCTAAAAACCCTTTTATTATATATTTATTACCTTCTTTTACTTGTAAATCATTATAAAAACATACATAATCCTGAATCTCAGCAGCGTGTCCTCCCGCTCCAATAATTATTAATTCCATCATTATTTTATTATCTTGCTGAATACCCTCCATCTACAATTAAATTACTACCTGTTACCCATTTTGAAGCATCAGAAATTAAATAAACACATGCATTTGCAATATCTTCCACATTACCAATTCCAAGAGGATGTAACAATTCTATTTTTTTTAAACTTTCCTCATTTTTACTATAAAAAGAAGCTGAAGACATTGGCGTTTTTACAACACCTGGTGATATTGTATTTACTCTTATTTTTTTCAATGCCAACTCAATAGCTAAAGATTTTACGCCTGCAATTAATGCACCCTTTGTCATAGCATACGTTGTTTTTCCAACTTCACCAACTAACCCCATCACAGAGCTCATAAATACAATACTACCTCCTTCATTCAATAACGAATACTTTTTTAAAAGTAGATTTTTTATTAATAAAACTCCAGAATTTACATTGATATTAAAATGATTTTGCAACTTCTCTTCTGTAATTGATCTTAAAACAATAGTTGATGAAATCCCAGCGCAATTAATTACGCCATCAATATTAAACCCTCTTTCTTTCATATCATGAATAACAAACATCACCTTCTCTGAATCTAATAAATCTACTGAATAAATTAAATGTTCAGTAGCATTTTGCAACATGTTTTTTGTGATTTGAAGACGTTCCCTATCTCTTCCAAATAAAATAGTGGTAGCACCTAATTTACTTAATACTATTGCTACTTCTCTACCAATTCCTGAAGATGCTCCAGTAATTAATATTCTTTTACCTAATAGGCTAAAAGGATTGTATTCCATTATATCTCAACTATTTCTGATATGTGAATATTGTCAAGCTTAATAATACTACTCGCCCAAGACATACCAACTCCAAAACCTGAAAGTAATAGTTCTTTTGGCTGTTCAAATTTATGTTGTAATTCACTTACTATTGTTAAAGGAATGGAAACAGAAGACGTATTTCCATATTTATGAATAGTAGCAGGTATTTTATTGGTATCAAATTTTAGTTTTTTTGCTAGATATGAATTAATATAATTGTTAGCTTGATGAAAAACATAGTAATCTAAATTTTCTTTTGATCTTCCAGAAAATTCTAATATTCTTTTAATGTCTTTAGGTATTTCACGAATAACAAAATTAAAAACATCAGCGCCATTCATATACCCATGTTCGTCGGTTCTAATATTTCCATATTCATCTACAACCTTTTCTTTTACCGTTTCAACAGAACTCATATTCCGATAACCTCCTCCTTCAATTTTAATTAAAGAAGCTCTAGATCCATCAGAGTTTAAGGAAAAATAACTTTCTCCATATTTTTTATCTCTATCTATTAGCGCTGCAACACCCGCATCTCCAAAAATAAAAGCAGTCATTCTATCTTTCGGTGAATACACTTTAGAACGTGTTTCTCCATTCAGTAAGAGCGCTTTTTTTATGCCACTTTTTTCCATAAAAGAATAAACTACAGAAAGCCCATAAATAAAAGCCGAACATCCAAGGCTTAAATCAAACGCAATAGTTGAATTTGGCAAGCCTAATCTATCTTGTAATATTATAGATGAAGCAGGCATCCTATAATCTGGTGTTTGAGATACAAAAATCAATAATTCAATCTCGCTTCTATCAATATCTAAGTCATTTAACAGTTTCTCTGCTGCCGCAAAACTTAAATCTGAAGATGTGGTATTTTTATCTGTAAACCTACGTTCAAATATCCCAACTTTATCAACTATATCCTTAACATCTTCCTTTGGAAAATGTTCTGTATATTCATAATTATTAATTATATTTTTAGGCACAGCGGCAGCTATTCCCCGTATTCCAACTCCTGTATATTTTAGCAATGCCATCTATTAAAAATTAAATAAATACTCTAATTTATATCCCTACTTTACTTAGCAACCTTTTTATATAAATCGCTAACTGTTATCATTTTTTTAAACTCTTCATCTTCAATCTGAACACTATAATCGTCATCAAGCATTGCAATTAAAGACAAATGAGTTAAAGAATCCCAAGTATCATAATCACGAAACACATCATCCATATTCATTTCTTGATCATCCATTTCAAATACTTCTTTCAATAATTCAATAAATTTTTCTTTCATTATCAACGTTTTAATTATTTATTACTTTTATAATTTCCTAGAAACTCCTCAGAAGTTGCGCTATTACTACCATTAATCCCTTCCCTTTTAACCACTTTAATCAAAGTTAAAACAATTATTTTAAAGTCTAATTTAAAACTAATATTATTTACATAATAGTTATCTAATTCTAATTTTCTTTCCCAAGAAATATTATTTCTTCCGTTTACTTGAGCCCAACCTGTAATGCCTGGGCGTACTTCATGGCGTCTTGCTTGTTCTTTTGAATAACGATCTAGGTATTTGATAAGTAGAGGTCTAGGCCCTATCAAACTCATATCCCCTTTTAGCACATTTAATAATTGCGGTAATTCATCTAAACTTGTAGAACGAATAAATCTTCCAATTTTTGTTAACCTTTCTTTGTCTGGTAATAAATTCCCTTCTTTATCAACTTTTTCATTCATTGTTTTAAATTTAAACAAACGAAATAAATTTTCATTTAATCCGGGTCTTACCTGTGTAAAAAAAGGTTTTCCATTCGTCACAAAATATAGGAAGATACCAACACCCATAAATATAGGTGAAATTAGAACTAAGCCAAATAAGCTTAACAAAAAATCTATTGATCTTTTTATATGTTTTGCATACATGTTTTTACAATTTTAAAAGCATTATTAGGTCCAAAATTTTTGGAAGCCTTTAAAGAATTTGCACTATAAGAACTTCTTAATTCTTTATCTTCTGTTAAACTTTCTACAAAGTGAAGTATATTTTTCACATCGGTATTTTTAAAATTTTGACCAATTTTATATTCCTCTATTAATTTCCCTAATGCTGAATCAACCTCAGAAATACTTAATATTGGGGTTCCAACTGACATTAGGTTAAATGTTTTACTTGGTATACTTAAGTTAGA
The DNA here is from genome assembly GCF_013139515.1 of Lutibacter sp. GTDB lineage: Bacteria > Bacteroidota > Bacteroidia > Flavobacteriales > Flavobacteriaceae > Lutibacter. Next base: position 5,855 of record NZ_WTAR01000079.1, on the reverse strand, counting down.
AGCTTCAGAGCCTAGACTTACAACACCAATATCTGCTGAAGCCAATGTAAAAGGTAATTTTTCAACTGGCTGCCAAGGAAGTAATTTAATGTTTTTAAGTTCTTTTTGTTTAATTAGACTTTGTATTTTTGTAAACTGCGTTCCTCCACCTATTATTAAGATATAAGAGGATTCATCTTTTAACATTTCAGCTAAACTTATTAATATTTCAATATTATGTGTCTTTCCTAAATTCCCAGAATACATGATTATAAATTTATCTTGCAATTTATGTTCTATTACAAATGGGTTGTTCTCTTTAGAAATTGGTTTAAGGAACGAATTATCTGTCCATATAGGTACTACGGCTATATTATCTTTAAAAATATACTTCGCTAGTCTATTTTTCATCCCTTCATTTAGTGTAAGGATAGTGGCTGCTTCTTTATAAATTTTTGTATTTACTTTTTGCCATTTTTTAATTAGGTATGAATCTTTCTTAAATATGTTATATTCTACTAATGCATCAGGATATACATCATAAATAAGTAAAGAATATGAATTCTTAATTACTAGAGGTAATAGTGTTGCTGTTGGAGGATTTGACACTATTAATAAATGTGTTTTTCTCAATCTAAACCAAGCTAATAATAATAATTGAAGTGTTGCTAAACCCCAAGTAGCAGCCCTTTTAAATGTACTATTACGGTTGTACTTAACAATATTTATAATCCTTACATTTGGATGTAAACTCTTATTTCGTTGCACTAAACGCCCCGTGACAAGGTTAACTTTAAATCCATTTTCAACAAATGCATTTGCAATATCTATCATCAAGTAACCCGAATCTTGATTGATAATACTAATAGTCTTATTCTCTTTTACCATTAATGTTTATAAAATGAACTATTTATCATTGACGTCTTTTTGTTATTATATCCCCTAATTCACTAGAAGTCATAAACTCAACATCTGGCCATTTTATAATAATTTTTTTTAATAATTCATCCAGTTTTTTTAACCCATTACTTCTATTATTAGCATTTAACCAACCAATATAATTTGTTCTATGTGAGCTTATTGTCGCAGGTTTATGCCACCTAAAAGCAATTTCAATTTCCTTTAAACAATCATTCACCCAATCTTTTGTTTGTGGGTGTTCCCATGAGTTTGGTTCAAAAAAAGCATTTCTAGTCATATAAATCAATCCATCATTATTTTTCTTCCCTAAATAGCGAAAATGTTTTTTAAATTGACCGTTCCCCAAGGGTTCTAGTTGTATTTTACCTGTACCTAAATAATTAATACCTTCTTCTTTTACAGTTTTTTCTAAATTATTGTTAAATGGTCCATTGGGAGGAACAAAAAATGTTGCTTTATAACCATATAATTGTTCAAAACAATCTAATCCTGTTTCTAAAACTTCTTTTTGATATTCAATATTATCCAAGGTATCAATATCAAAAGCGGCTTGATACCCTTCAATATTTTCTCCATGTATTCCGCTTGAAATACCTGTAACCCCATGTTCAAATGCAAGATGCGTAGATTTACATCCCTTTTGTAAAGCCTTCATCCAACGTTGTACATTTACATGCTCTCGTCCATGAAACTCTGGCACTAATAATCGTTGTTTAATTCCTTCCTGCCATAAATTATGAACTCTATCATGCTCTGGATAACGTTTGCAAGTTTCTGTATATAATTCATATTCGTATTTTGAAAATCCGTTCTTCTTTATTTTTTCAAAATTTGGATTGGCAACTATATTAACTCCTGTAATTACAACACTTTTACCACTTGCGTCTTTATGTTTACTTAAAAGTTCCATTAACAATTCTAAGTCAGAATTACTTTCTAGTGCATCATTCGTATTATAATGATTATTCCCTACATTAATACCTCCTCTTTTTAAGCTCTCAAAATTTTCTTTTGAAGACATTCTTATACTCCCCCAATCATCAGATTCTATAACAATTATATGCCTTTTAGTTCTCCAACCTGGAAGGTTACTAATATTTCTTTTTATATTATTTAACATGTAAATATTATTATAAACTCATTTTTTTCACTTTAACCTTCTTTTGATGAAACTAATAATTTAGTATAAAGATTGATATATTCTTGAAATCGTTTATCTTTATTAAATAATTTTTCAGCTCTTTCACGGCACAAATAAGAATAATTCTCCTTACCTTTTTTACTAACTTCTTCAATGGCATTCTTTAATTTTTGAACATTTCCTTTTTCAACTACTATACCTGTGCTTCCGTCAATTGCTTCAGGACTTCCTCCTGTATTATACGTAATTACGGGTGTACCACAAGCCAAGGCCTCTATATTTGTAGTTGGGAAGTTATCTGTATATGTTGGGTTTACAAATACCATTGCTTTATTATACCATGCTACCAACTCTTCAATGCTTTCTGTTCGTTGTATTCCTACTATACCTTTAGGTAGTTTTTTTATTTGACTATCATTTAATCCAATTAGTACTATTTGAAATTTATTGGATATGGATTCTCTAAGTTTTATAAAATCTGCTAATCCTTTTCGCTTATCCCATATGCTTGCAACACCTAAAATAATATTGGTTTTAGGCAATTCTTTATTTAAAAATCGAAATCTATTTAAATCAACCCCATTATGAATTACCTCAACGGTATAATCTTTTAAAAAAGATTGTTCTACCTTCTCCTTCAACCAATAACTAGGCGTTATTATATGAAGATTTTTCAAACCTACAAAAGCGATTTTCTTATCTCTATAATTGTTAAAACTTCTATCATTAAAACTTTTAGGATAACTAGATTTTTGAGGACACTTTTCACAATGCGTTATCCACTTTTCACATGCAACCATTTCAAAATAAGAACAATGCCCTGTAAAAGGCCAACAATCATGAAATGTCCAAATTACTGGTAATTGATGTTTTTTTAAATAGTCAAATAATACTTGGTAATTAAGATAATACCCATGTATATTTTGCAAACCTATTACATCTGGTTTACATTCTTCAATTTGAGCGATAAAATATTTTGTTGCTTTTTTTGAACCTAAACCATGCTTGTCTAACAACAAAGTTTTTAAACCATGTATATAAATGTCTTTTGTGGTTCCTATTTTAATTAATTTTGATTTGCTTGATTGATTTCCTCTACCGTACCCAATAAAACTTTCATGCCCATTTTCAATAGCTACACTACCTATATCTTCTGTTATTCTACCCGTACTTCCAGAATTAACAATTGTATTTATTTGAAGGAGCTTCATGTTGTTTAATTTCTAAAAATTTAATTTGAAGTGATAAAGTTTTCAAATTCACTACAAATATAATTTAATTCAAACTTTGCAATACGTTCTTTTGATCTTTTCCCCATAGTGCCAATTAGTTCTGGAGTATCTATTAAAAATTGTAATTTTTCTTTAAATAATTCAGTATCATTTAAAGGAATTAAAAAACCATTATCTCCATTTTTTACTAAATCACTTGGACCTGCAATACAATCAAAAGCAACTATGGGTAATTCAGTTGACATGGCTTCACCAATAACATTTGGAAAACCTTCTGAAGCTGATGAAAATGCAAATATTTTACTAGAAAGGTAATACTGCTCTACATCTTCTTGTTTCCCCGTAAATATAACACGATCAGCTATATGTAGTTTTTTCGCTAATGCTTCCCATTGTTGCTGATTTTGTTGTTTTAAATGATTATAACCAACCAAAACTAACTTCCAATTTGGGGCTTTTACTTTTGAGAAAATTCTAATTAATACATCTTGTTGCTTAGATTGTATATATCTACCCACCATTAAAATTATATTTTCTTTCTCTATAATTCTCTCTGGTATTTGTCGAATTGGATTTCCTATAATTTTAAAATTTGTATGTCTATACATTTTTTGAAAAATCTCTAAAGCTTTTTCTGTTTGTACAATAACCCCCGTAGCTTTTGGATATAACCATTTTCTTAAATAATCATGTAAACTACCTAAGCTTTTATCAGGTTGTGCTCTATCTGAAACATAGATAGGTGTTTTTGTTCCTAACATTGAAAGCAATACCATATTGTTCCACCGTTCACCAAAAGACAATACTGATAATGGATGTATTGATTTTATTTTTTTTCGAAGAAAAAGTAATGTTTTAATCGTAGAAAAAAATCTACTATTATTATCAAATTCAAAATGAGGTTTGTGTATTGTTATATCCTTTGAAATAGTGTAGAATACCTCTCTTTTAACTCCATATAAAATTAAGTGTACCTTGTAATTTTTATCCCCTGCAAAATAATTTAATAATTCGGACATGACTCTTTCCATACCACCAGCATGTAGAGAATGAATCACAAAACAAACTGTCTTAATCTTCATTATTACTTTTACCCTTTGGTTTCAATATTAATTCCACCATCCATCCATATGGGTTAAATGTACCGGGATACCAATTTAATTGTTCATCCCAATACCCTGTACAAGCATCATATCCTCCATTTGCAAAACCATAACTTATTTCTATTAATAATGGGTTTTGTTCACTATCTAACACAAAATCATAGGCTATACATTGCGCTTTTAATTTTTTTGAATATTCAAACGATGCTTTTACACATTTTTCATTAATATGTTCTTTATCGTATAAAATAGTTCCTCCACCTGAAGCTCTGAAATCATTTTCTCTATTCATTCTTTTAATTCCAAATGCTTTACCATCAACTACAATAATTCGAATATCAGAATCGTTATTGGGAATAAATTCTTGAAAATACACATAATTTATTTCTCTTCCCATTACTTTGGTGTAGTGTGGTTTATGTACTAACCGTATGCATCCCTTCACCACATCAAAAAACGTTGTTTTTCCTAATTTCCATTTACGAAACCGCTCTTTTAAACTTCCCCAAGCATCATAGGCAGGAAAACCATTTCCAAAAGCTTTATTCACTATTTTTATTGCTGCATTTTTAGTTTTAGCTAACTGTACATTTTGAGACCCCGCACCTCCACGTAATTTAAATACTTTTGGAAAGCTTGTTTGTTCAATCCAGTCTATAGCTGTCTTTTTCTCATAAAAAACCCACGTAGGTACTAAAGCGGTTTTTAAACCTTCCAATAAGTATTTCTGACCTACTTTATCATCAAAATGCCATCCTGTATTAAAATCCGGAAAAACAGGCATTCCACTTTGTTCTAATGCAAATAACAATGGTTTTGCCATCACAATATCTTTTGAACTTGCCTGATGATAATGCCACATTAATGCACTACAACCTTCTAATTGTTCAATAATGTTATTGGCATAACAATCAACCAATTTATAAGGTATCTTATTCTCTTCGCAATAAGCTACCCATCTATAATGAAATAAAACATCGCTTAAGTTATTGTGTATTGCTATCATATTAATCTAAATATTGTTGTGCCCATAATTCAAAACTAAGCATCAGCCAAATGGCGTCTAATTGGTAGGTTGTTGCATTGCTTACATTTTTTACCCAATTAGAAATTTCCTTTAATTCAAATATACCTCTTTTTTGTATGCTTGGTGCTACTTGATTCTTCCATTTTTGTTTAAATTCTTTTGAAGAAAAGAAAGAACGTAATGGGATTCCAAAATCCATTTTTTCTCTATATGAAAAATCTTCTCCAAATTTTGATGCACAAATATCTTTTAACAACATTTTTGCTTCGTTTTTTTCTTGGTGTTTTCCTATTAATAAATCTCCTGGTATGTTTAATGAAGTACTCACCATTTCATTGTCTAAAAAAGGCACCCTGTTTTCAATGCTATGCGCCATAGACATTTTATCTTGTCGCATCAACAAATCAGGTAAATAGGTTAACAATTCGTATTTTCGTTGTTTAAGAGTTGTG
>NZ_WTAR01000136.1 GCF_013139515.1 Lutibacter sp. | reverse complement strand
CTGTTTGGGTAACAGTAACTGCTCAATTAGAACCAAATGCGGGTGATGATGGAACTATAACAGTTTGTCAAGGAACAACTCCAAGCGAAGCAACGTTATTTGCTGCACTAACAGGAGCAGATGAAGGAGGGTCTTGGTCAAACATAGGATTAGTTTATACGTACATAGTAGATGCTACATCTCCTTGTACAGAAGAAGATACATCAATAGTAACTGTAATTGAACAATTAGCACCTATTGCTGATTCACCAGTAAATGTTATGGCTTGTGATAGTTATATATTACCATCATTAAATTACGGAAATTATTATACTGAATCTAGCGGGTTAGGAGTGCCTTTAAATGCAGGTGACGAAATAACAAGTACAATAATTTTATACGTTTTCACACCTGCAACTACACCTTGTACTATTAATGCACAGAATAGTTTTAAAATTACAATTAACGATAGCACAACCACAGCAACAGAAGTTGTCAAAGCGTGTGACAGTTACTCTTGGAATGGGACAGCTTATACAGTAACAGGAATTTACACGTATGAAAGTGAAAATGAATCAGGATGTATCAATACAGCAACACTAGACTTAACAGTAGGAACCAGCACAACCACAGCAACAGAAGTTGTCAAAGCGTGTGACAGTTACTCTTGGAATGGGACAGCTTATACAGTAACAGGAATTTACACGTATGAAAGTGAAAATGAATCAGGATGTATCAATACTGCAACACTAGACTTAACAGTAGGAACTAGCACGACTACTGAAGATGAGAATGTTACAACTTGTTCTAACTTTACTTGGAATGATGTAGAGTACACTGAGAGTGGAACATATACATTTGAGAGTGAAAATGAAACGGGTTGTACCAATACCGCAACATTGAATTTATCAATTAATTCTCCTGAAGAATTTGACGGAAGATCTATAGACTTATGTGTTTTAGATGATATTATTGATTTAACTAGATTATTAGGAGATGATTATATAGGAGGTGGTACGTGGACTGATGAAATGAATAGTGGAGGAATAAGAGGAAACATATTTGATCCATCAATTGTAAATCTTGATGATTACGAATTTACGTATACTGAACCTGGAGATTGTGGTAGTATTATAACTGTATTTGTTAATGTTAATGATGATTGTGTTGTTTTACCTTGTTCAACAGAAGGGAGTATTGAAATATCAAAAGTTGTTACAGCTAACGATGATGGTATAAATGATTATTTTACTATTTCAGAGATTGATTCTTGTGGGTTTACGGCTGAAGTATCTATATTTAATCGTTGGGGGAAAATAGTATATCAATCAAATAATTATCAAAATAATTGGAGTGGGTACCATAATAATTCAGGTTTAACTATGGGTGCAAGTGATAAATTACCTACAGGAACTTATTATTATGTTATAAACATAATGGGTAGTGGTTATAGACCAATAACAGGGTATATTTATTTAGGAACTAACAAATAAAAACAAAACTATGAAGCGTTTAATTATAATTATAGTAGTATTTATTTTAGGATTTGAAAATTCTAATGCACAGCAACTGCCGCAGTTTACGCAATATATGTATAATACAATTGCTATTAACCCAGCATATGCAGGTAGTAGAGAAGTGTTGAGTATTGTTGGTTTAAATAGAAATCAATGGGGAGGATTTGATGGAGGGCCACAAACACAAACCTTATCTATTCATTCACCTTTAAGAAATGAAAAAGTAGGTTTGGGATTATCATTAATTAATGATAAATCTGGTTTTGAAAACTTTACATATGTATATGCAGATTTTTCTTATACAATTAAAGCAACAGAAGATCTTAAAATTAGTTTTGGATTAAAAGGAGGGATGACATATTATAAACTTTCTGAAGAGCTATATAATTTAACAGAAGTGAATCAAGATCCATATTTTGATGAGAAATTAAATAGATGGAACTCTAATTTTGGAGCTGGTATATTAGTACATAGTAACAAATGGTATTTAGGCTTATCAGTACCGAAGTTAATTAACCACGATTTAAATAATGATACAGAATTTGCAGCTTTAGAAACCGTGCATTACTATGGTATTGGAGGATATGTATTTGATTTAAATAGAAATTTAAAATTAAAACCGTCTTTTATGGTTAAATATACCAAAGGAGCACCATTTTCTACAGACCTAACAGCAAACTTTTTGTTTGATGAAAAGTTTTGGTTAGGAGGTTCATATAGAATCAATGGAGAGCAAAGAGCTATTGGAGCTCTTGCAGATTTTCAAGTTTCAGAACAGTTTAGAATAGGTTATACGTATGAAATTCCTACAGGAGAAATAAGACCTTACACTTCTGGTTCTCATGAAATTTTGTTAATGTACGAGTTTAAATACACGAAAGGTAAAATGAAATCACCTAGATACTTTTAACCAAATAGAACTAAAATTATGAAAATTACAAAACTAATTACAATTGTTTTTTTATTGATATGTTCATATTCATTTGGGCAATCAGGTAAATTAAACAGAGCAAATAGACACTATAACAGTTTTTCATTTGTGAAAGCAATTGAAAAGTATGAGAAATTAATAGATACAAACTTTAATAAAGTTTACGCAATGCGAAAACTAGGTGATTCTTACATGTATTTAAGAAAACCAAATGAAGCTGCAAAAGTTTATAAGCATGTAGTTGAACAAGAGAATGTACCTAAAGAATATTATTATTATTACGCACAAGCACTTAGAGGAACAGGTGATTATGAAACGTCTAAAGTTTGGATGAATAAGTATAAAAATGAAGCAAGTTCAGATTCAAGAGTTGCTGAATTTTTAGAAAAACAAGATTTTGAAAGCGCTATGTTTAATTTAACAAAGCAATATTCAGTATCTAAAACTAATTTTAATACTACGTTTAGTGATTTTGGAGCTGTTGATTATAATAATGAAGTAGTTTTTGTATCAGCAAAAGATGAAGGAGTTTCAACAAAAAGAAAATATGCTTGGAACGCTCAACCTTTCTTAGATATTTATCAAGTAGCAAAGGAAGGAAGTATTGAAGATTCTGAAAAATTATCAGGCGATGTAAATTCAATTTACCATGAAGGCCCAGTCTCATTTTCAGCTAATGGAAATAAGATGTATTTTACCAGAAATAATTATTATGAAGGAGAAAAAGGAAAGGATAATAATGGAATTAACAACCTTAAAATTTATAGTTCTGAATTAATTAATGGAACTTGGACTAACATTAACGGTGTTCATTTTAATAATGATGAATATTCTGTTGGGCATCCTACATTAAGTGATGATGGTAAAAAACTGTATTTTACATCAGATATGCCTGGAGGAATTGGAGGTTCAGATATTTATGTAGTTGATATTAATGAAGATGAAACATTAGGTCATCCAAAAAATATGGGAGCAGTTGTGAATACTGAAGGAAATGAAATGTTTCCATTTATTCATAAAGAAGGAACATTATTTTTCTCATCTGATGGACATGTTGGTTTTGGTTTGCTAGATGTTTTTGCAACTATTACCGATGAAAATAATGAAGTAGTTAATATTTTAAACCTTGGAAAACCTATTAATAGTTCAAAAGATGATTTTTCATATTATTTATCAGCAGAAGGTTTTGATGGATATATTTCATCAAATAGAGAAGGCGGAGTAGGCGATGATGATATTTACAAATTTACAAGAATACCACCATTAAAATTAAAAGGTCAAATCTTTGACGATGCTAATAACGAGCCTTTAGAAAATGCAAAAGTTGTATTGTTAGATGGAAATGGTGAAGAAATTGCATATTTTATTACTGAAGCTAATGGTTATTATGAGCATATTGTAGATAGAGATGCTAAGTTTACGTTAAACGGGTCAAAAGAAAAATATACAGATATTAATAAAGAATTCAATTCATTTAATTTAGATAAAGAAAAAGAATTTGTTGTTAATTTAAATGTAGGTTTAAAACCAATTGAAGATGTTGTTTTATTAGCAGATTTAGAAACTATTTATTTTGACTTAGATAAATCAAATATTAGACTAGATGCAGCGTTAGAACTAGATAAAGTTGTAACTTTAATGAATAAGTATCCAGGAATGGTAATAAGATTAGAGTCGCATACAGATAGTAGAGCAAATGATCAATACAATATTGCGTTATCTAATAGAAGAGCAAAATCAACGTATGAATATATTATTTCCAATGGAATTGATGTGAGTAGAATAACAAAATATGAAGGTTTTGGAGAAACTCAATTGGTAAATAAATGTTCTAACGGTGTAAAATGTTCTAAAGATGAACATCAATTAAATAGAAGAACAGAATTTATTATTATAAAAATGAAATAAAAATTTAGCAGTCGTAAAATAATTAACTTTGATTATACTACCGTTGTGGGGACGACAATTTTCTCAAGTTGTTATTTGCGACTGCTTTTTCTTAATTAATACTAAATTATACTACTGTTGTAGGGATTGTAATTTTACAATTACTATTTCTTGCAAAGTTAGTTTACAGCAAAACACACTTTCTTGGTGTAATAATTTCACCCAAATTATTTATATAGTTAAATCCAGGTATTAGTGTATTGATGTAAATTCGCTTAACAGCTTTTTTGTTTATCTTAACAGAGTTTTTAATCACTTTTAAATGTGATTCTTTATGGCTGTTTTGTAGAGATGTCGCTTTCATAATACGTTTGTTTTTAAGATTAACTACAATTAAATTAGTTGTTGTGAGGACAATTATTTTTTTATAAATATTTGTGTAAAGTAATTTCTTCCTTCACTATTAGATTCTGTTGATATTCCAAAATGGGTATAACTACTATTCTCGATTATTTTTTTATGTTCTTCACTATTTAACCATCCATTTACCACACCTTGAGCAGAGTTGAATCCATAAGCTACATTTTCTCCAACTGATTTTGCACCTGCATTGTCAATTAAAGTTTGTGAGCGTACGTTAAAATTATCGTGGCTTACAGTTCCTGTTTTCACCATATAATCTGTATGGCCGTCTGCTACTCCTGAAATAATATTTAATGGAGTTAAATTAGTTAAGTTAATGCTTTGTCTATATTCATTTACTAAGTCTAGTATTTCAGTTTCAATAGACGTATATGTTACATTTGTGTTTATGGCTTCGGTACTTTCATTAAAATAAATTCCATCATCTTCTTTAGCGCAAGAAAACAATACAGAAGTAAAAAGTATTAGAGAAACGAGTTTTAAAGCAAGAGATTTCATTATTGTGGGGTTTGTGGGTTATGTTTAAATTTTGGATTTTTAAGTTAATTCAGAGTGACTATAGTTTTAATTTGTAACTAGCAAAACATTTTACTTATAATCACTCTTGAATCTCCTTTTTATTAAATTTACTAATGTTTAAAATTATATTTATGAATTTAGGGTTTACTGTTTTATTTAAAAATCATCAAGCTTACTTTTGCATAAAACCAAACTTGATGATTTTTGTTGGTTTACTAATCAATGGGGTTGTTGATTAATTCTAATTAATTCAAATTCATATTTTGAACGGTTGGGGTTTATGAACTTTTAACACCTCTAAATTATAAATTATTTTGGAATAAACAAATTTATTTTGTAAATAATTACCATTTATTATTAAAAACACACCTTACATTGAATAAAACAAGTAATTTATTATATAAATAATGCAATTTATTATATAAATAATTACCGTTTATTTGAAAAAACATACCGTTTATTCAAAAATTTAGACATAAAAAAAGCGAATTTAGACTAAATTCGCTTTTTTTTCAGTTGTAATTTTTATTATTTCAATAATCCCGCACGTTTTAACAATGCATTATTAGTTGGTTTTTTTCCTCTGAAATTTAGATATAAATCCATTGGTTTTGTAGTTCCTCCTTTTGTTAAAATTGCCTCTTTAAATTTTTGTGATACATCTTTATTAAAGATTCCTTTTTCTAAAAATAAGGAAAAAGCATCAGCATCTAAAACTTCAGCCCATTTGTAAGAATAATAACCCGAAGAATACCCTCCTTGAAAAATATGAGAAAATGAAGTACTCATGCAATTCTCTTTTACATCAGGAAATAATTGTGTGTTTTTAAAAGCTAAAGATTCAAATTCTTTTACGCTTTTAATTTTTGAAGGATTTTTTTCGTGCCAATTCATATCTAAAATACCAAAGCTTAGCTGACGTAAAGTTTGCATTCCTTCTAAAAAGTTAGAAGTTTTTTTAATTTTTTCAATAAAATCCATCGGAATTAACTTATCGGTTTTATAATGTTTAGCAAATAAGTTTAAAGCTTCTTTCTCATAACACCAGTTTTCTAATAATTGACTTGGTAGTTCAACAAAATCCCAATATACATTTGTGCCAGATAAACTTTGGTAAGTTGTGTTGGCTAACATACCATGTAAAGCATGGCCAAATTCATGAAATAAAGTAGTTACTTCATTAAAAGTTAATAGTGAAGGTTTTGTTTCTGTAGGTTTTGTAAAATTACAAACGATAGATATATGTGGTCTTGAGTTTTCTCCATTTTTTTGCCATTGTCCTTTAAAGGAAGTCATCCAAGCGCCATTACGTTTTCCTTTTCTTGGAAAAAAATCTGCGTATAAAATAGCAACATAATTGCCTGATGAATCAGTTACTTTATAGGTTTTAACATCATCATGGTATTTATCTATGGTATTTATTTCTTCAAACTCTACATCATATAATTTAGTTGAAACGGAGAAAACACCATTAATAACATTCTCTAATTTAAAATAAGGTTTTAACTGTTCTTCTTCTAAATCAAACAATTCTTTTTTAAGTTTTTCTGAATAATAAGCACTGTCCCATTTTTCAAGTTGATGAATGCCATCTTTTTTTGCAAAGTTTAAAAGTGAATCAAATTCTTTCTGTGCTGCTGGTTTGGCTTTTTCTAATAAATCATCTAAAAAAATAATTACATTTTCGGGTGATTCGGCCATTCGTTCTTCCAATACAAAATGAGAATGTGATTTAAAACTTAATAAATTTGCTCTTTTGTAACGAAGTTTAACTAAGTCTAAAACAACTTGTTGGTTGTCATATTCGTTATTCTGAAAAGCTTTTGCACCAAATGCTAGTGCCATTTTTTTTCTCAACGCTCTATCATCTGCATATGTCATAAAAGGAATGTAGCTAGGATAATCAAGCGTAAAAATCCAACCTTCTTTGTTTTTTTGCTTGGCAATCATTTTAGCTGCCTCAATAGCGCTTTCAGGTAAGCCTTTTAATTGATTGTTATCTGTAATATGTAATTCAAAAGCATTTGTTTCGGCTAAAACATTTTCCCCAAATTTTAATTTTAATTTAGAAAGTTTGGTGTCAATTATTCTTAATTCAGCTTTGCCTTTTTCATTAAGATTTGCACCATTTCGCGAAAAACTTTTATATTTATTGGTTAATAAAGTGTCCTGTTCAGTTGTTAAATTAAGTTCGTCTTTTATGTCAAAAATTAACTGTACTCTTTTAAAAAGCTTTTCATTTAATCTAACATCATTTGAAAAGTCGGTTAACATTGGCGAAACTTCTTGCGCAATTTTTTGAATCTCGTCATTAGTTTCAGCTGAATTTAAATTAAAAAACACACTTGAAATTCTGTCTAACAATTCTCCAGTAAATTCTAAAGATTCAATAGTGTTCTCAAAAGTTGGAACATCGGTATTATTTGTAATTACATCAATTTCTTCTTTTGAAATTTTAATAGCTTCAATAAAAGCTGGTTTAAAATGCTCGTTTTTAATTTTTGAAAAAGGAGCTGTTGCAAAAGGTGTTGTAAATTTTTCTAATAAAGGATTAGCCATAATAATTATAAAATAATGGGACTGTTATATTGTTGAAATGATTGATTGTTGCTTTTTACTGTTTAAGTTTAGCTGCAGATTTGTTCACTTTTATTTTTAACTCTTCTTTGTATTGAAGAATTTTATCTTGAACATTTTTATTTGAGCTCCCAATAATTTGAGCAGCTAAAATACCTGCATTTAAAGCGCAATCAAGTGCTACTGTTGCAACAGGAACTCCTCCAGGCATTTGAAGAATTGATAATACAGAATCCCACCCATCAATAGAATTTCTAGATTTTACAGGAACTCCAATCACCGGAAGCGGACTCATAGAAGCTACCATTCCAGGTAAATGTGCTGCGCCACCTGCGCCAGCAATTATTACAGAAATTCCACGATTATGAGCATTTTTAGCGTAGTCAAACAGTTTTTCAGGTGTTCTATGCGCCGAAACAATATCTACCTCAGTTTCAATATTAAAACTTTGTAAAATATCAATAGCTTGCTGCATAATTGGAAGATCTGAATTGCTTCCCATAATAATTCCTACTTTACTCATAATAGTTTTATTTGCTTATTACTCTAATGGTGTTTTTTACTTTTTCGGCTACTTCTCTAGCCTTAGTTATATCTTTATCTACAACAGTTACATGCCCCATTTTCCTGAAAGGTCTTGTTTGTTTTTTACCATAAATATGAGGAGTAACACCATCCATTTTCAAAATGTTATTCATGTTTTTATAAACCACATCTCCTGTAAACCCTTCTTCACCAACCAAATTTACCATAATTCCAGCAAGTTTACTTTCAGTACTTCCTAAAGGAAGATTTAAAATGCTGCGTACATGTTGTTCAAACTGATTAGTGTAAGAGGCTTCAATACTGTAATGGCCACTATTGTGAGTACGTGGTGCAACTTCATTTACCAAAATATCATCATCTTTTGTTTGAAATAATTCAACAGCTAATAAACCAATATGTTGAAAAGATTCAGCAACTTTTAACGCAATATTTCTGGCTTTTTTAGCTACTTCTTCTGAAATTCTTGCCGGACAAATTACATATTCTACTTGGTTTGCTTCAGAATGAAATTCCATTTCAACAACAGGATATGTTTTTATTTCGCCATTTTTATTTCTAGCAACAATAACAGCCAATTCATTTTTAAACGGAATTAATTCTTCAATAATACAATCTGTATTAGTTAATGAATTTAAATCGTTTTGGTTTTTAACAATTTTAACACCTGTACCATCATAACCAAATTGAGCTGATTTCCAAACAAATGGAAATGATAGTGTTTCTTTTTTTAACTCATTTAAAGTAGAAAATCTTTTATGTGGTGAAGTTGGAATATTTTGTTCAACAAAAAAATCTTTCTGTTTTCCTTTGTGTTGAATAATTTGCAGCACACTTGGTTGTGGGTAAATTGCCAAACCTTCTTCTTCCAATTTTAAAAGTGCATCAATATTTACATGTTCAATTTCAATAGTAAGTACATTTACTTTTTTACCAAAATTGTATACAGTTTCGTAATCTAATAAATCACCTTGATGAAATTCGTTACAAATTTGTGCACAAGGAGCTTCTAAAGAAGTATCTAAAATACACGTGTAAATGTCAAATTTTTGGGTTTCAGTTAGTAGCATTTTACCTAACTGACCACCGCCTAAAACACCTAATTTAAAATTTGAAGAGAAATAATTGTTCACTTTTTGTTGCTTTTGCACAAAAATAGTAATCTGTTTTGAATTAAGGAGTTAATTATTGGTAATAATTAAAGTAGTAGGGTTTATTTGAGTAACCTTATATTCTCTTGCAAAATGTGAGTTTCCAGCAGTTTGTGGCGAGCCTTCAATAATGCTATACTCACTATTATCGCATGAACATTTTAATTTTAAACTTCCATCAAAAGTCATAGGTATTGTGCAATCATTATTTGGACAAGCTCTTTCATAAGCTTTAAAAGGCGGAGTTAATCCTACATTTTGTAAAAAAAGTCCTTGTAAACCTTTATTTGCGCCAGCTTCTATATATATCCATTCTGAAGGAGTTTGGAGGTCTAAATATTGTGGTAAATTTAAATTAATAGTTACATCAACATTTGCAAAAGGTAAAATATCATTTGTTTCGTTTTTTTCACATGAAAATAGAGAAAAAAGTAAAAAAGTAAAAAATAAGTTTCGCATAAAAGCTTTATCAAGTTTGTTTTAAATGTGTGCAATTTACAAATATTTTGTATATTTGTTTTAAATCTCATTCTGTTTACAGCATTGGGATTTTTTGTATTTATTAAAATGATATTATATGAGTAAAATTTCGTATTACACAGAAGAGGGAATGAAAAAACTGAAGGATGAGTTGGAGCATTTAGAACATGTTGAACGTCCTAGAGTTAGTAATGATATTGCTGAAGCGAGAGACAAAGGCGATTTAAGTGAGAATGCTGAATATCATGCTGCAAAAGAAGAACAATCACATTTAGAATTAAAAATAGCAAAATTAAAAGAAGTTGTTTCTAATGCAAGAATTATTGATGAATCGTTGTTAGATACTTCAAAAATATTAATTCATTCAATTGTGAAAATTAAGAATACAACTAATAATATGGAATTTACATATACGTTAGTTGCAGATTCAGAAACAAATATTAAAGAAGGGAAACTATCTGTAAATTCACCTATTGGTAAAGGATTACTTGGTAAAAAATTAGGGGACATTGCTGAAATTGAGGTGCCAAGTGGTATTATGAAGTTTGAAATTGTTGAAATTTCCAGATAAAAAACTAAATAAAATTTAAGACAAACCCTTTTCAGTTTTTTAATTGAGAAGGGTTTCTTATTTTTGATAAAAAAATAGATGTCCATATTTACTAAAATAATTAATGGTGAAATACCATCGTATAAAGTTGCTGAAAACGATAAATTCTATGCGTTTTTAGACATCAACCCAAATGCTAAAGGGCACACATTAGTTGTACCAAAAAAAGAAGTAAATAAACTTTTTGATCTTGACGTAGAAACTTATAATGAGTTAATGAGTTTTTCAAGAAAAATAGCCATTGCTATTGAAAAAGTAATTCCTTGTAAAAGAATTGGAATGAGTGTTATTGGGTTGGAAGTTCCACACGTACATGTACATTTAATACCTTTACAAGCAATGGAAGATATTCAGTTTGTAAAGAAAGTGAAGCTAAATTCAGAAGAATTTGAAACGATATCGAAAGCTATTTCGAGTAATTTATAGTGCTATTTTTTTAACGTAATTGAAAAAGTAGTTCCTTTATTTAATTCAGATTTTTGAACTGAAATTTTGCCATTGTGGTAATCTTCAATAATTCTTTTTGCAAGCGATAATCCTAATCCCCAACCACGTTTTTTGGTGGTGTAACCAGGAGAAAATATTTTTTGTTGTAAACTTTTTGGAATTCCTTTTCCAGTATCAGAAATAGTAATATTAACAGTATTATCAGTGTCAGTAATAGTCAAATCAATTTTACCTTTACCTTCCATAGCATCTATGGCGTTTTTTACCAAATTTTCTATAACCCAGCTAAATAGTTGAAAGTTTATATTGGCTAATATCTCTTTTTTTGGTTCATCAAAATTAAATTCAACCTGTTTAGAACTTCTTGTTTTTAAATAGTTAAAAGAACTGCTAGTAACATAAACAATATCTAATTTTTTTAATTTAGGAATAGAGCCAATTTTTGAAAATCGTTCTGCAATGGTGTTTAATCTAAACACATCGTTTTCAATTTCTTTTACCGTATTTTCATCAGTATTTTCTAAACGTAAAATTTCAATCCAACCTAATAAGGAAGATAAAGGCGTGCCTATTTGATGTGCGGTTTCTTTTGCCATACCTGTCCAAAGTTTGTTTTGTTCAGCAACTTTGTTCGATTTAAAAAATAAGTAAATTACACTTGAGAATAATACTAAAATTAAGATTAAGGCAACCGGATAATATTTAAGTTTTGTTAATAAATCTGAATCTCGATAATAAATATAAAGTGTAATATTTTCATTATCAGTAGTGTAATTTATAAGAATAGGATTGTTTTGAACTTTCATTATTGAAAGTTGCCTTAATAAAAATGCAGATTTTTTTGTTTTTTCAATATCTAAATTAGACCATTCGGTAATACTATCTCTTTCATTAGTAATAATCATTGGAATATTATGATTGTTACCTATAATTTTAGATTCTAATGAAATTTCAGCATCTAAATCAGCAGTACTAAAACGTTCGTAAGCTTTTGCTAAAATTTCCATTTTAGCACGTTCTTCAGTTTTAAATTTCTGAAAAAAATCGTAGGTATTCCACAAAATAAGCGCAACAATAATAAACGAAGTTATTATTACGGTCCATCTAATTATTTGTGAATTTTTTTGTGATGCCATTATTCAAATATAGAATATATGTTGCTATAACTTTAAAATACAATCAATATTATTTTAAAGTTGAAATATTTATATTTGTTAAAAATAATAGATGTTAAGTATAAATCCTAAAGATATACCAACAGTAAAATTACACAGTTATTTACTAAGTGCAGTTGCGCCACGTCCAATAGCTTTGGCTAGTACTGTTGATGTTGATGGAAAACCAAATGTATCGCCTTTTAGTTTTTTTAATGTTTTTAGTGCAAATCCACCAATTTTAATTTTTTCACCTGCGCGTAGAGTCAAAGGAAATACAACCAAGCACACGTTAGAAAACGCAAAAGCTACAAAAGAAGTAGTCATAAACATGGTGAATTATGATATTGTTCAACAAATGTCATTATCAAGTACTGAATATCCTGCAGGAGTTAACGAATTTGAAAAAGCAGGTTTTACAATGTTACCTTCAGAAAAAGTAACACCATTTAGAGTTGCAGAATCTCCAATTCAATTAGAATGTAAAATAAATGAAATTATTGAATTAGGTTCAGAAGGTGGAGCAGGAAACTTAATAATTTGTGAAGTAGTGAAGTTACACATTAAAGAAGAGTTTTTAAATGATGAAGGAGTTATTGATCAACAAAAATTAGATTTGGTGGCAAGAGCTGGTGGAAGTTTATATTCAAGAGCTAAAGAAGGTTTTTTTAAAATTCCAAAGCCTTTATCAACTTTAGGTATTGGAGTTGACACTATTCCTTCTGAAATTAGAAACAGTACGGTTCTAACAGGGAACGATTTAGGAATGTTGGGAAATATTGAAGCAATCCCATCAAAAATTGATGTTGATAAGTTTGCGAAAGAACATCTGCAAAAGATTGGGAATAATACCCTAAAAAAACATACATTTGCGAAAGCATTTTTAGAAAAAAACGATGTGATAAGTGCTTGGAAAGTACTTTTAATGAAATAACTAGAAAATATGGAGATTACAGGAAAAATTAAAAAAATTGACGAAACCAAAACTTTTGGAGCTAGTGGTTTTAGAAAAAGAGAAATGGTTGTAACAACTAATGAACAATATCCACAAATGTTAATGGTGGAATTTGTACAAGATAAATGTGATTTATTAGATAGTTACCAAGTTGGGCAAGATGTAAAAGTTTCTATAAATTTAAGAGGTAGAGAGTGGATAAACCCTGAAGGAAAAGCGGTGTATTTTAACTCTATTCAAGGATGGAGAATTGAAGTTGCACAAGCTGAAGCAGGTGCTGGAGCTCCGCCAGTAGCACCTTTAGATAATTTAGAAACTACTGCAGATTTAAACGAGAGTGAACCAGACGATTTACCTTTCTAAAAAAATCTACATAACATATTAAAAAGAGAAAAGCGAAGGTTTTTCTCTTTTTTTGTTTGGTTATATTTGTAAAAATTAATTCACATGTATTTACTTTCAAAAGAGTTGGTATTTCCTCCGGTACATTTAGCAAATGAAGAAGGCGTGTTGGCTGTTGGTGGAGATTTATCGGTTGAAAGATTACTATTAGCTTATAAAAGCGGAATATTTCCTTGGTACAATCAAGGAGAACCAATAATTTGGTATAGTCCAAATCCTAGAATGGTATTATTTCCAAAAGATTTAAAAGTTTCAAAAAGTATGAAACAAGTAATTCGAAAACAAGAATTCACAATAACCTATAATCAGAATTTTGAAGCTGTAATTTCAAATTGTAAACAAATCTTTAGAACTGCTGACCAAGGCGGAACTTGGATTACCAATGAAATGCAACAAGCCTATATAAACTTACATAAAAAAGGAATTGCAAAATCGGTAGAAGTTTGGTTGGGTGATGAACTGGTTGGTGGTTTGTATGGGATTGATTTAGGAACTATTTTTTGCGGTGAAAGTATGTTTAGTAAAGTAAGTAATGCTTCAAAATTTGCTTTTATTAAGTTGATTCAAAAATTAGAAAATGAAAATTATACATTGATTGATTGTCAAGTGTATAATAATCATTTAGCTAGTTTAGGGGCTGATGAAATTTCAAGAGATGAATTTTTGAAATTCTTACCCAATAAATAAATTTATTTTTTAACACGTTTTTTCTTCCATTTCAAGTTGGTTTCCGGCTTCTTCAGCATTTTTATCAAGGTTAGTGCCAACAACAATACCTATAAGCGTACCTAACCCAATTCCAATAGCTATATTTCCAGAATCATTCAAAATAACTGAAAAAGCAACTCCAAAAGACATTCCCATAACCATCCATAAATTTTTATAATGGTTTTTAGGTACAAGTTTTAATTCCTTTTTTACAAGTGTTAGTATACTAGTATATTTTTTGTTAAAAGCTTTTGTATGTTCCTTTTCTGTTCCTGAAAATGAATTTAAGTATTTAATAGTTTCATTAATACTATTTAATACTTCAGAAGGAATTTCTTTACTACTTAATGCCTCAATTAAAATAAGTACTTTGTTGTATGCTTTTATCAATCTTGGATTGTTATCAGCGTCTTTTAGTTCTTTAAGTTTTTCCATGTTTATTTTAAACTATTTTCTTAATTCTTCAATGTCTGCAATCATATCGTTTAGTTTTCTAAAAACTCGTCCATATATTAAATTTACATCAAAATTGTAAATTTTATCTCCAAATATTGCCATTAAACTTGCAATTAAAATAATGGGTAACATCCATAATACAGGGAATCCGTTTACCAAATAAATTTGATGAGGTTTACCTAAAATTTCTGAGAGTAATGCTTGAAAATTTCCAGAAAACCAAATACCAGCAATTGCAGTAATAAAAAATAGGGGATAATATATTCTGGCTAATTTTCTATTTATTCTAAGTTGATCCTTTAACCATTTATCAAACGCTTTTAGGTAGTTATAACTA
>NZ_WTAR01000138.1 GCF_013139515.1 Lutibacter sp. | reverse complement strand
TGGCAACTTCTTTAAACATTATTTTACCTAAACGTCTGTGAATTTGGTCAACAGGCATTGTACCTTTAATAGCTAATAATTTTGTTACAAAATCTTTTACTTCTTTTTCGGCTTCTTCAAATTCAGGAGTATCTGTTGGAATTGGTCCAGTTCTAATATCATCGGCTAAATAATTAGAAATAGTATTAGGTAAAATAAAATTACCATCTACAGAAGCTTGTAAAAGTGAATTTGCTCCTAAACGATTTGCTCCATGGTCAGCGAAATTTGCTTCACCAACAGCAAATAAACCTGGTATTGTGGTTTGTAATTCGTAATCAACCCATAAACCTCCCATTGAGAAATGGGCTGCTGGTGATATTTTCATAGGTTCTTTATAAGCGTTAATTGCAGTAATCTTTTCATACATCGTAAAAAGGTTACCATAACGTTCTTTAATAGTGTCTTCACCTAATTTTTCAATGGCAGTTTTAAAATCAAGATAAACGGCGTTTTTTAAAGGACCTACACCGTGACCGGCATCCATTCTTTCTTTAGCGGCACGTGAAGCTACGTCACGAGGAACTAAATTCCCAAATGCAGGGTAGCGACGCTCTAAGTAATAATCTCTATCTTCATCTGGAATATCTCCCGGAGCACGATTTTCATCTTTGTTTTTCGGAACCCAAATACGACCATCATTTCTTAATGATTCAGACATCAAAGTTAATTTAGATTGATGTTCACCGGATTGAGGTAAAGCAGTTGGATGAATTTGTGTCCAAGATGGGTTTGCAAAATAAGCACCTTTTTTATGTGCTCTCCAATTTGCCGAACCGTTTGAATTCATTGCTAAAGTGGATAAATAAAATATTTTACCAAAACCACCTGTCCCGAAAACTAATGCGTGAGCAGCATGACGTTCAATTTCACCTGTGTTCAAATTACGGGCAATAATACCACGAGCTTTTCCATCAACGATTACAATATCTAAAATTTCATGACGATTGTATTGTGTTAATTTTCCAACTTTAATTTGCTTCATCATAGCTTGGTAAGTAGCTAAAAGAAGTTGTTGTCCTGTTTGTCCACGAGCGTAGAAAGTACGTGAAACTAACACACCACCAAATGAACGATTACTTAAATAACCACCATATTCGCGTCCAAATGGAACACCTTGTGCAACCATATGGTCAATTAAATTAGCAGATACTTCAGCCATTCTATATACGTTAGCTTCACGAGAGCGGAAATCACCACCTTTTATAGTATCGTAAAACATTCTGTATACGTTATCACCGTCATTTTTATAATTTTTTGCAGCATTTACACCACCTTGAGCGGCAACAGAATGCGAACGTCTCGCTGAATCTTGAAAAAAGAAGACTTTTACATTGTAGCCTAATTCTGCTAATGATGCAGCTGCACCACCACCTGATAAACCACCACCAACTACAATTACATCAAGTTTTTTTCGGTTTGCAGGGTTTACAATTCTGGTTTTAGCAAGGTAATTTTGCCATTTATCTTTTAAAGGTCCTACTGGAATTTTTGCGTTAAGAGCCATAATTCTATTTTATTTAAAGTAAAGTATGATTGGAATAATAGCATATAAAATTGCCATAACTAAACTGAAGCATAATGCTATATACTTAATAATGTTCATCACTTTTTTAGGGTAAATACCTAAAGATCGATGAGCACTTTCTATCCCATGTATTAAATGGAAGCACATTGCAATAATTCCTATCTCATATATAAGTACAAACCACCAAACTTTAAAGGTAGCTAATACCAATTCGTATAAATCGTGTTCTGTTCCAAGCACTTTATATTTTAGCCAAAACTGCGCCATATGTAAAATAATAAAAGCACCTAAAATTGTTCCTAAAATACCCATGTTTCTAGAATACCAAGTGCTAGTAGAATTATCTGTTACTTGATATTTTTCTCCTCTAGATTTTTGATTTTGAAGTGTAATTAATAATGCATCAATCACGTGAATAATTAAAGCCGCATATAAGACCCATGCAACTAATGTTACGGGCCAAAAACTCACCAAAAAGTGAGAATATGCATTATACATATCATGTACGTTTTCTACACCTCCCCAAAATTCTACAGGAAAAAATGAATTGGGTAGTACTAAGATAAGATTTCCTATAAGGTGAATTACAAGGAAAAAGATGATAAATAGTCCGGTTATAGCCATTAAGTTTTTACGCCCAACAGATGTTTTGAGTAGTCCTTTTTTTATTGCCATATGGCTAACTTTTAGAGTTTAGCATATAAAGGTAAATGAGCAGCATGTTTCTAAGAATGACATTTATCAGATTTCAGTTTTGAGATTTTTATTTATAATCAGTCTAAATTAACAGAATAAGTTTCAAGTGATTTTAAAAACATAAATTCAAATGGCTATATTTGGGCTTTAAAAAAATTAATTAAAAAATGAGCGGAATTTTATCTTCATCAATTGCAAGGAAAGTAGCCATGGCACTGTCAGCACTTTTCCTTATCATTTTCTTACTTATTCACTTAGCGGTTAACTTAACATCATTATTTAGTGAAGACGTTTTTAATAAAGCGTCACACTTTATGGGGACAAATCCATTAATACAATTTGCTATGCAGCCTGTATTAATTTTTGGAGTTGTATTTCATTTTGTAATGGGGTTTGTTTTAGAGCTAAAGAACAAAAGGTCAAGAAATGTAAAATATGTTAGTTATAATGGTTCAGCTAGTGCCACTTGGATGTCAAGAAATATGGCAATTAGCGGAGGTGTTATATTAATTTTTATTGTAATTCACTTTTTAGATTTCTGGATTCCAGAATTAAATACAAAGTATGTTTTAGGCGATATGTCTGGAATGCACGAAGGGGAATTTAGATATTTTGCTGAATTACAACACAAATTTATGAGCCCAGTAAAAGTTGGAATTTATGTAATTGCTTTTGTATTATTAGCATTGCATTTAGCACACGGTTTTCAATCGGCTTTTCAATCAATGGGGTTTAATAATAAATACTCAAAATGTGTAAAAAACTTAGGAACTATTTATTCAATAGTTGTTCCATTAGGATTTATTATTATCGCACTTTTTCATTATTTTAACCATTAATCTTACAATAATATGACGACTTTAAATTCAAGAGTACCAGAAGGTCCAATTAAAGATAAATGGACAACTTATAAAGACAATATTAACCTTGTAAACCCGGCAAACAAACGTAATATAGATATTATTGTTGTTGGAACAGGTTTAGCAGGAGGTTCAGCCGCAGCTACTTTAGCTGAATTAGGCTACAATGTAAAAGCATTTGCGTATCAAGATTCTCCTCGTAGAGCACATTCAATTGCAGCCCAAGGAGGAATTAACGCAGCAAAAAATTATATGGGTGATGGTGATTCAAACTATCGCTTATTTTATGATACTGTAAAAGGTGGAGATTACCGTTCACGTGAAGCAAACGTACATCGTTTAGCAGAGGTTTCAGGAGCAATTATAGATCAATGTGTTGCACAAGGTGTTCCTTTTGCACGTGATTATGGTGGATTGTTAGATAACCGTTCATTTGGTGGTGTGTTAGTTTCACGTACTTTTTATGCAAAAGGACAAACAGGTCAACAATTATTATTAGGATGCTATTCAGCAATGAATCGTCAAATTGCTCGTGGAAAAATTGAAATGTTCAATCGTCACGAAATGCTAGACGTTGTAAAAGTTGATGGAAAAGCAAGAGGTATTATTGCACGTGATTTAATTTCAGGAGAAATAGAACGTCATTCTGCTCACGCTGTTGTTATTGCAACTGGTGGTTACGGGAATGTATATTTCTTATCAACAAACGCAATGGGTTCTAATGCAACTGCTGCTTGGAAAATTCATAAAAAAGGAGCATTTTTCGCAAATCCTTGTTTTACACAAATTCACCCAACGTGTATTCCACGTTCAGGAGATTACCAATCTAAATTAACGTTAATGTCTGAATCATTGCGTAATGATGGTAGAATTTGGGTTCCTGCAAATATGGATGATGCAAAAGCAATTCAAGAAGGTAAATTAAAACCTACTGCAATTGCTGAAGAAAATAGAGATTATTATTTAGAAAGAAGATATCCTGCGTTTGGTAATTTAGTACCAAGAGATGTTGCTTCAAGAGCAGCTAAAGAACGTTGTGATGCTGGTTTTGGAGTGAATGCAACTGGTGAAGCTGTGTATTTAGATTTTGCAGCTGCAATTCAACGTTATGGTAGTGAAAAAGCTAAAATACAAGGACTTTCAAATCCTTCAAAAGAAGAAGTTATAAAATTAGGTGAAGGAGTTATTGAAGCCAAATATGGTAATTTATTCCAAATGTATGAGAAAATTATTGATGAAAATCCATACAAAACACCAATGATGATTTATCCAGCAACACACTATACAATGGGTGGTGTTTGGGTTGACTATAATTTAATGACAACCGTTCCTGGTTTATACTGTATTGGTGAAGCTAACTTCTCTGATCACGGAGCAAATAGGTTAGGAGCCTCTGCTTTAATGCAAGGTTTAGCTGATGGTTATTTTGTATTACCTTATACTATTGGTGATTATTTAGCCGATGATATTAGAACGGGTGCAATTCCAACTGATTCTCCTGAATTTGATAAAGTTGAAAAATCTGTTAAAGATCAATTAGAT
>NZ_WTAR01000077.1 GCF_013139515.1 Lutibacter sp. | reverse complement strand
GTCTATGGATGCTAAGAAGCACAATTATGGGTCCTGAACTTTTTGATTACGCTTTTAAAACGTATGCAAAACGTTGGGCTTTTAAACACCCTACTCCTGCTGATTTTTTTAGAACTATGGAAGATGCTTCTGCAATGGATTTAGATTGGTTTTGGAGAGGTTGGTTTTATACAACTGGAAATACTGATATTGGTATAAAAGAAGTTAAAAAATTCTATGTAACAGATCAACCAACTGAGCGTGCTAAAAACATGGCAAAAGCTTATGGAATTACAGTAGATCAATTGCCTCCTTCTTTATATTTAGTTTCTGAAGACAGCAAAGAATTCAATAAAAACTTGAAAAATAAAAAACCTGAAGATTACAATTTATTAAGCGATTATGTTGAACAGAACTTTACTTCAGAAGAAAAAACGACGTTAAAGACTCCCAAATATTTTTATGAATTGGTTTTTGAAAAACCAGGTGAATTAGTCATGCCAATTATTGTTGAATTTGAATATGAAGATGGTACAAAAGAACGCAAACAATATCCTGCTGAAATTTGGAGATTGAATGATAATGAAGTTACCAAAGTTTTTCCTTCAAGTAAAGTAATTTCAAAGATTACTGTAGATCCTGATCAAGAAACTGCTGATGTTGATTTAAGCAACAATAGCTGGCCAAAAAATAAAGAAACTAAGTTTGAACAATTTAAGCGAAATCAAATTAAAGGATAAAAAATATAGCCACTCATTTTGAGTGGTTTTTTTATATATTACTCTATAATAATATCATATTTACTCAACAAACCCGAAAGACCTTGTTGTGAAAATTTTGCTTTTTTAATACTATTTTCTTCCGGATTCATTGAAAAATTATAAGAACTTCTAAAATCAGCTTTATCTAATTTCGTGTTATCAAAAATACTTCCTTTAAAATCACAATTATTAAATACTGAATTGGTTAAATTAGTTTTGGTGAAATCAACTTCAATTAATTTAGAATTTGTGAATTTTATGTTCTTAAGTGGTAACTTATAAAATGATGCTAAGTTTAGGTCACAACCTTCAAAATTTAATGCTAGCAAAAAATCATCACATTCATAAAATTGTATCCCCAATAATTTACAGTTTTTAAAATTCACATCTTTAAACGACGTGTTTTTAACTTTAGATAAACCTAAGTCACACGTATCAAATTCACATTCAATAAATGCATAATTTGATAAATTTGAGTTGGAAAAATCACAGTTAATAAACGTACAATTATCATATTCTCCTCTTGGAAATTTTTCAACAGAAAAATCAATATTTTCAACTATTTTATTTTCGAAAAACAAGTCTAACATTATAAATATTAAGCTTTTTCTTTACGAAACATAAAATACAAACCAACTAAAACAAGCGGAATACTTAACCACTGCCCCGTGTTTAAAGCCCAACTAGCACGGTCATCAACTTGTGCTTCTTTAAAGAATTCAACAACAAATCTAACTGACCAAAGTAACACAAAAAACAACCCAAAAATATAACCCAATTTATTTTTTTTGGCAGTTTTCCAATACACAAACCAAAGAATAATAAAAATACCTAAGTAACTTATTGCTTCATATAATTGTGCAGGATGTCTTGGGAAATCTTCTCCCAATCTTTTAAAAACAAGGCCAAAATTAGAATTTGTAGGTTTTCCTATTATTTCAGAATTCATTAAATTTCCAATTCTTACAAACATTGCTCCTAACGCAACTGGAACAACAATTCTATCTAAAATAAATAAGATTGGTTTTTTAAGCACCTTTTTACTAAATAAATACATTGCAATAATTACTCCTATGGCTGCACCATGACTGGCCAAACCAGCAAAACCAGTAAACTCAAATTTTGGAGAAAACCTGAATGGCAAAATTACTTCTAATGGTTTTTCAATTAAAAATTGAGGATCATAAAACAAAAAATGGCCTAGCCTCGCTCCTATTAATGTTGATACAACAACGTATATAAATAAGGTGTCTAATTTTTCTAATGAAATTTTTTCTTCGATAAATATTTTTTTCATTAAATATAAACCCAACATAAACGCTAGTACAAACATTAAACTGTAATAACGAATTGCAACAGGACCTAATTTAAATAATATTGGTGAAGGATTCCAGTCTATTTGAAGTAACATCATTCTTTATATTTTTTTTCTGAATTATATTCTAGTCAACTTTTACTATTTGAAAAACACTAAAATACAATTTAATAGTTAAACTTATTTCTTTTTTGAAGTATGGTTTTTTTCATCCTTTTCTGGAACAGGATCATAACCACTTCCACCCCAAGGATGGCAGCTTCCAATACGTTTAATGGCTAATTTCCCACCTTTAAAGAAACCATGTTTTTGCAATGCTTCAAGTGTGTAACTTGAACAAGTTGGCGAATATCTACAACTTGATGGTGTATAAGGTGAAATTGCTGCTTGGTAAAAACGAACCAACCAAATAAAGGGAATTGCTAATATTTTAGTTATGTTTTTCAATTTAGTTTACCGAAAAAGTTGTTCCGTCTTTCCCGTCTTTTAATTGAATTCCTAAAGCTGCTAATTCATCTCTAATTTTATCTGAAAGTGCCCAATCTTTATTATCACGAGCATCTTTTCTCATGTTTATAAGCATCTCTACTACACCACTTATTTTATCTGAACTATCTTGCTGTTCTTCATTTTGCAACCCTAAAACATCAAAAACAAAAACGTGTATTGTTGATTTAAATTCTTCTAAATCTTCAGCTGATAATGTTTCTTTTTTATCAATTAGTAAATTCACAAATTTCACAGCTTCAAATAATTGTGCAATTAAAACCGGACTATTAAAATCGTCGTTCATTGCATCATAACATTTTTGTTTCCAAGCTTTAATATCAATTGTTGAAGTTGAACCTATTTCAATCTTATCCAATTTATTGATGGCTTCAATTAATTTTAAATAACCTTTTTCTGAAGCTTCTAAACCAGCGCTTGTAAAATCTAAAATACTTCTATAATTTGCTTGAAACATAAAAAATCGAGTGGCACTTGGTGAAAATGGTTTGTTTAAAATGTTGTTTTCACCTGAAAATATTTCGTTTGGTAAAATGTAATTCCCTGTTGATTTAGACATTTTTTGACCATTCAAAATCAACATATTTGCATGCATCCAATAATTTACTGGATTTACGTGATTGTTCACTTTAGACTGCGCTATTTCACACTCATGATGAGGGAATTTTAAATCCATTCCTCCTCCGTGAATATCAAAAGTTTTGCCTAAATATTTTGTACTCATAGCACTACATTCTAAATGCCAACCCGGAAAACCATCGCTCCAAGGTGAAGGCCAACGCATAATATGACTTTCATCGGCTTTTTTCCATAGCGCAAAATCTTGTGGGTTTTTCTTTTCAGATTGCCCATCTAATGCACGTGTGTTTTCAATAGTATCTTCAACATTTCTACCTGAAAGAATTCCATAGTTTTCGGTTTTATTGTATTTCAAGACATCAAAATAAACCGAACCATTAATTTCATATGCCAAACCTTTTGCCAATATATCATTAATAATTTCAATTTGTTCAATAATATGGCCTGTAGCTGTCGGCTCTATACTTGGCGGTAAAAAATTTAATTTTTGAAGAATTGTATGAAAATCAACCGTGTATTTTTGAACAACTTCCATTGGCTCAATTTTTTCTAATCGAGCTTTTGTAGAAATTTTATCTTCAGAATCATCATCGGTTAAATGTCCTGCATCAGTAATATTACGAACATACCGTACTTTATACCCTAAATGTTTTAAATAACGAAAAATCAAATCGAACGACATAAAAGTTCTTACATTTCCTAAATGCACATTGCTATAAACGGTAGGCCCGCAAACATACATTCCAACATTACCTTCTAATACTGGTTTGAAAATTTCTTTAGATTTACTTAAAGAATTGTATATTTTTAGCTGATTTGTTTTGTATAATTCCATTAATTGTAGCTTGTTTTTGAAGTTGTAAAGATAAAAACAAATCCCTAATGGAAAAATTATACTACACTAGATTTTGTAGTGTGTAAAATGAAGTAAAAGACGGTGTTAATTTAAATTAACTGTGCTGTAAACACCTGTTACAAATAGTTTATTTGAAGAACTTTTATCTTCAAAAAAACCTTGGATAGTATCTACACCATCCTTTTTTGACTTGCTAGATTTATATAAAGAATCTTTAATAAAAATAGTTGATTTTTTACTATTCAAATTGTAAATAAAAGATGCATCAGATAAGTTTAAAGTACCTTTTGCGTAATCTAAAATTACATTTAAGTTTTTAAAATTCGGTGCGATTTCTAAAACTCCCAAAGAACCAAATTTTAGACTTAAAGCAACATCATTACCCACTTTTTCTATTACAACATCAGATGAGTTTGAAAATAAATTAGCATTTGAAAATGTTCCAAACGTAGCGTTTGGAACATTTTTTAAGGTTATATTTCCTGAATTTATAGTGTTAATTAGAACAGGCGAATTAGAAAATTTTAATTCATTATCACCCTCAATTATACCACCTACAAAATTACCATATGATAAATTAGCAGACATTTTAGTATTAGAATTTGGTACATTTAATTTTCCATGCCTCACATTTAAATCAAAAGTTGCCTTTTTTGGAACTTTAACTTTAAAATACTTTCTAATTTTAACTTTAGAATTTTTCTTATCTTTAAAATGAAAATAAACATTTTCACCATGATTAATTGAATCAAATTTTCCTTCTTCCTTCATTTTTTTAATCATTTCCATAGCCATTTTACTAGCTTCTTTAGCTTCTTTCATCTGCTCTTTAAACTCAGATTTGTTTTCTAGCATTTCTCTTCTAACTTCTTCTGCTATTTTTTTAGATTCAATCATCATATTCTTAAACTCTTTAGAGTTTTTCAGCTCTTTCACTTCTTTAGCCATTTTTTGAGTTGCCTTTTTAAGTTCATCCATTTTATGTTTGTATTCATCTGAATTTAGCACAGAATCATGCTTCTTTTTCCAATCGCTATTTTTAAATTTCTTAACTTGTTTAGCAACCTTTGCTTTATAAGTTTTTAAATAGCTTGAATCTTTTTTATACATTTCATAATCAAAATCTAGTTCTTCAAGATGCATTTCTGGAATCTCAGGCATATCTGGCATTTCAAATTCAGCAAACTCAATATTTGGCATATCAAAATGTGGTATTTCTATGTTCGCTTCCGGAAAATCAAAGTCAAAATTGAAATCAAAGTTAAATTCAAAATTATCTGATAATGACGTTATTTCAACTTTTCTTTTATTACCCAAAGCCTCAAAATTCCAATTTTTAAATATTTTTTCAGCTTCTTTTTTAGAAACTCCTTCTACTTCAATTACTGCTTCAATTGAAACTTCATTTCTGTTCCATGTTTCAATATTAACATCGGTATTATCCGCTAAAATTTCAATAACAACATCTGAATTGACTTTAAATTTTTCAGTTATTTTTTTATCGAACTTTTGGGCTTGTACACTAATTGCTAAAAGCAATAATGCTAAAGTGACTATTTTATACTTGTAAGTTTTCATTTTGTGTACTATTAAGTTTTTTTAATTCGTTTAATTGCTCTTTAAGTTGGTACAATAATTTTAAACGTAGTTGCAAATTATCAATTAAAGCATTAATTGTTTTTTCATTCAACCCTTCTGTGTTTAACTCTTTTGTAAGTAATTTATACTCACTGGTTAATTCGCCTATTTTTTCTAAATAACCATCTAACAATTCCTTGTTTTCTGAGTTTTCTTGAAGGCTTGAAATTTCAGTATTTATACTTGCCAAATAATAACTTTCAATATTTTTTAATTCAGGAGAAATACTTCCTAAACTTTCAATTTTAGCAGTTTCATTTGTATTTTTAACTGTATTGTTTGAAAAATAAAAAAGTGAAGAACCTAAACTTATAACAACTAAAAACGATGCTGCAATCTTTAAGATATGATTGTAATTCTTTTTAGTAGTTTGTAATTCTTGCTGCAATTTTGCTTCAAAATTAATTCTATGATTTTTTGAAAGCTTTCTTGTTTGCACTGGTTCGTTTTTTAATAATTCTCTTAAATCTTTAGGCATAATTATACTATTTTAATTGTCCTTTTAATTTGTTTTTACCACGCATTAACTGTGATCTTGATGTAACCTCAGTAATGTTTAACACTTTTGCAATTTCCTGATGATCAAACCCTTCAATTAAATATAAATTAAGTACTACTTTATATTTTTCGGGTAAACTGTTAATTGCTGAAGTCACAATATCTGTTGTAACCTCTTCTTTAACTGTCCAATCACCATCATCTGCAATGGTTAGTTCTTTTTCTTCAATTGATACCAACTCAATTCTTTTCTTTTTCAAATAATCAATGCATTGATTAATTACAATTCTTTTAATCCAGG
>NZ_WTAR01000101.1 GCF_013139515.1 Lutibacter sp. | reverse complement strand
GCTTTAATTTCTATTTCAGCTTTATTAAAGTTAACAGTTGCATCAGCAACAACCACTTCTCCTTCAATAACCTCTACATCAAAACACTGTGTAAATGTTTGACCCGCAACCGAAATACATAAATTATATATTCCAGGTTCTAAAGTATCAACTTTAAAATCATCATTTTTGGTAAATGATTCAGAAGGAATTCCATTAATCGTAGTGGTATATGTGTAATCTTCTATTGCCGAAATTAATATTTGTCCGTTGTCTTCATCTGGACACGTTTCACTAATAACTTCAACATTAAAATTATCTGAAACTAAAGCGAAACAACCTGTTGCATCAACTGTAGCGCCTGGAGTTGTTGTTAAACATACATCTAAACTGTTTTGAACACCGTCATTATCGTCATCTAATTCTCCAGTCCAACATCCGTCAGCATTTACAACTTCCCCTGTTGGTGTCGCAGTACATACATCAATACTGTTTTGAACACCGTCATTATCGTCATCCAATTCTCCAGTCCAACATCCATCAGCATTTACGGCTTCTCCTATTGGAGTCGCTGTACAAACATCAAGACTGTTTTGAACACCGTCATTATCATCATCTAATTCTCCAATCCAACATCCATCAACATTTACTGTTTCACCTGTTGGTGTATTTGGACATACATCTAAATTGTTCATTACACCATCACTATCATCATCTAATTGACTGTCTGAACACCCATCAGCATCCACTACTTCTCCTGTTGGAGTTGCAGCACATACATCAAGACTATTTTGAACACCGTCATTATCGTCATCTAATTCTCCAGTCCAACATCCATCAACATTTACTGTTTCACCTGTTGGTGTATTTGGACATACATCTACATTGTTCATTACACCATCACTATCATCATCTAATTGACTGTCTGAACATCCATCAGCATTCACAGCTTCTCCTGTTGGAGTTGCAGCACATACATCTAAACTATTTTGAACACCATCATTATCATCATCTAACTGTCCGTTTGAACATCCGTTTGCATCCACAACTTCACCTGTTGGTGTATTTGAACATAAGTCATCAACATTTAAAACTCCATCACCATCAATATCTGTATTATCATTATCTGCTGTAATTTCAAAACTATCAACAGTCCACCTTGTTGGTTCTCCGTTAGAATAATATTTAAAGGCAAAATAAACAGAGCCTGTAATTGTACTAATATCTACATCACTAAACATATAAACTTCTTCAGTACTACTACCATTTGAATGTGTTGGAATATTTATACCTGGCACTGGTGTCCAAGTATAATTTCCAGGATTACTTGCCCCATCATAATTAGAAGAATACACTAATTCTAATTCTGAAGAACCATAAGCAGCATCTGTATAAAAACTTATTTTTTCACCTGTGTCTGTATCAAAATTAATTGGTGTTTTTGTAACCAGCCAATCTTTACTAGGTACATCTTCTTGGTATCCATTAATCCCATAGGAACCTGAGTTATTTTCTCCAAACATTCCATCATTACACTCCCAGTTCATATCACTTGCTTCGTTATAAGCGAAAAAGTTAAAATTATCACAGTCTTCAAAATATTCTTCAAATAACATTTTAGGACCTTCTAAAGTTGTAGTGCTAAGTATTGTACTAAATTCTGAAAGGTTTGAGGCCGCATCTCTTGCTTTTATAGTTATATTGTAAGTTGTATTTTGACTTAAATTAACAATGGGTGTTGAAGTTGTTACTGTAGATTGTAAATAAACACCATTTAAATACACAAAATAATCATAGACACCTTCATTGTCTGTTGAAGCTGTCCAGCTTACATCAAAAGATTCATCTGTTATATTTGATGCAGCTAAATTTGTTGGTGCAGTTGGAGCTTCATCATCTGAAGAACCTGTTGACCACCATAAATCTTCTGCTTCTAATCCTCCCCAAATAATAGTTGCTAAATATGGATTATCAATAAATGGGTTTCTATTTCCTTGAATTCCTTCGGTTACTGGATTTCTTTGTCTTTCAAAATCTGAAACAGGATCTTCAACATTCCAAGCTAAAAACAAATCTACCATATTTGGATCTATGGTTAATGTATTTCCAAAACCAACATTATATGGCAAACAACTGGTTTCTGATATTTGATTCCCAGCTCCGTGATAACGCGCATACATATACATAACTATACGTGCAACATCACCTTTCCATTCATCGCCTGGGTACCAACCTCCGTTAGACGTAATATAAGACTCTTGTCCACTTCCATCTGAAAATAATCTTGAACTTCTTGTTGAATTTCGTTGAGAATCAGCTGGTCTTAAATTATGCACATCAGTACCTGGACCAGGTGATCCTGTTTCTAAAGATGGACTTGCTAAAGATTTAGCAAAAACGTGCTCTCTATTCCAAACACCTGTTCCACCTCCTGAATCTTGTAAAGTATTATCTCTAGTTCTATCTGTTGTAGAGTCTCCATCAGCATCATCAAATCCATAAATCAAAAGTACATTTCCACTTATATCTGGATCTACATCTGTCATTTTTAAGACATCCCAAGTATCTGTTGAAGATGACGTGTAAGGAATATCAATATGTGTACTGGTTATTTTAGTTGATAATTCTAAAAATAAATCGTTTCCTGTTTTAGTTAAATCTACATCATTATAATAAGAAGGTATTTGCCCATAAATTATACTAGTAAATAAAAATAAAAAAGTAATATTGAGTAGTTTTTTCACAAATTCTTATGTTTTTTATTAAATTAATTAAGCTAACTACAAACATATTATT
This sequence comes from Lutibacter sp., assembly GCF_013139515.1. Taxonomy (GTDB): domain Bacteria; phylum Bacteroidota; class Bacteroidia; order Flavobacteriales; family Flavobacteriaceae; genus Lutibacter. Next base: position 5,513 of record NZ_WTAR01000101.1, on the reverse strand, counting down.
TATTTAGCTAAATAAATAATATTGTGAATAATTATTAGGTTACTAAAGTAACAATATTTTAGTACATTTGCTTTCTACTTAAAACTAACTATTATGACAAAAATGATTCATTCTTATTGGGCTTACATTGTATTATTAATTTTAATTTTTGCAGTTGTAAATGCTATTATTGGTTTAAGTTCTAAAAAAGAATTTAAACCTAAAGATTTACGTATTTCATTATTTGCTTTAATTACATCTCATATTCAATTAATTATTGGATTCATTGCTTTTTATACTTCTAATTTTTATACAACTATGCGTAGTGTTGGAATGGGTGAAGTAATGAAAAATAGCGAATTAAGAAAACCTTTAATTGAGCACCCTTTAATGATAATTATAGCTATTGTTTTAATTACTATCGGTTTTTCAAAACACAAGAAAAAAACAACTGATAGCGCTAAATTTAAAACAATTACCATTTTTTATGGAATTGCATTATTGCTAATTCTTGGAATGATTCCTTGGGGTTTATGGTTTTCAAACTAACATAATTTAATCCCCAAACTCAATACGTTTGGGGATTTTTTCTACTTATGAAAAAAATACTTGCATACCCTTTATCTGTTATCTATTATTTCGTTTTTGGAATAGTATTAGTAGTTTTTCATCCAATTCAATGGGTTGCTTTTAAACTAGGAGGTTACAAAGGGCATAAAATAACTGTTGACTGGCTTAACTTTTTTGTGACAGGCTGTTTATATATTTTAGGAACTAAAATTAGTTTTAACAACCCTTACAAATTCCCAAAAAACGTACCGTTAATTATAGTTTCTAATCACCAAAGTATGAACGATATTCCTCCGTATTTTTGGTTTTTGAGAAAAGTGCATCCAAAATTTGTATCGAAAAAAGAATTAGGAAAAGGCATACCAAGTGTTTCTATAAATTTAAGACAAGGAGGTTCTTGTTTAATTGACAGAAAAGACCCAAAACAAGCTTTAAAAGCAATTATCAATTTTGGGAAATACATTGAAAAAAACAACTATTCAGCTATTATTTTTCCTGAAGGCACAAGAAGTAGAAATGGAGAACCAAAACGTTTTTCTGAAAATGGACTTAAAATGTTAGTTAGAAGCGCACCATCAGCTTATGTTGTTCCAATTACCATTAATAACTCTTGGAAATTTTTAAAGTATGGTGGTTTTCCAATGGAAATTGGTGTTCACTTAAAATTTGATGTTCATGAACCAGTTAAAGCTGACTCTATGAAATTTGAACAGCTTTTTGAAAAAGTTGTAACAGAAATTAAATCTAAAGTTGTAGTGTAAAACTATCTTTATCTGCTAAAAAATTTAACTTACTTCTGGTTTCTGAAATGTGATTTTTATTCAATGTAATAATTACAGTTTCTTCTTCTGAATTCACATTATTTTGCTCTTTACCCAAACAATTGTAAACTGAAGAATGTCCGTTATACGCTAAATTATTACCGTCAGTACCAACTCTATTCACTCCAATTGAATAACACATATTTTCTATTGCACGCGCCTTTAATAATGTGTCCCAAGCTTCAATTCTAGCTTTTGGCCAGTTTGCAACATATAAAAGGACATCGTAATTCTCCATATTTCTAGACCAAACTGGAAAACGCAAATCGTAACAAATAAGCGGACAAATTCTCCATCCTTTATAAGTAACTATTAATTTTTCTGTTCCCGAAGCATAAACTTTATCTTCACCTGCCAAAGTAAATAAATGTCGTTTGTCATATTTGTTAATTTCTCCGGAAGGGTGTACAAATAAAAAACGATTATAGTACTTATTATCTTCACAAATAATAACACTTCCAGTAATTGCCGCTTGCGTTTCAAAAGCTAGTTTTTGCATCCATTTTACAGTTTCACCTTGCATTGTTTCTGCAATTTTTTGTGGTTGCATACTAAAACCCGTTGTAAACATTTCAGGCAATACAATTACATCAACAGTTTCAGTAATTGCGTTTATTTTTTTAAAAAACTGAAGTCTGTTTTGTTCAGCATTTTGCCAAACAATATCTGTTTGAATTAAAGCTACTTTTAAATGTTGCATAATATTTCGGCTGCTTTTTTTAAGGTTTCATCTGTTTTTGCAAAACAAAAACGTAACACTTTTGAATCGTACTTATTTTCATTGAATACCGAAATTGGTATTCCAGCTATTTTTTGTTCTTTCGTTAATCGAATCGCAAAATCATAATCACTTTCATCTGTAATATTTCTAAAATTCAATAATTGAAAATACGTTCCTTTTGAAGGTATAAACTCAAACCTAGAATCTTTTAACAAACTTAAAAACAAATCTCTTTTCTCTTGGTAAAAATGGCCTAATTCTAAATAATTTGAAGGTGTTTTTAAATATTCCGCCAATGCAACTTGTGTTGGGTGGTGTACACTAAATACATTAAATTGATGTACTTTTCTAAACTCTTTTGTTAGTTCAGCCGGCGCAATACAATAACCTGTTTTCCAACCTGTATTATGAAAAGTTTTCCCGAAGGAAGCCGTTATAAAAGTTCTTTCAGTTAATGCAGGAAACAATGCTGCAGATTGATGTTTTTCTCCATCAAAAATAATATGCTCATACACCTCATCACTTATCAATAAAATATTTGTGTTTTTCAGCAACGCTTCTAATTGCAACATATCATTTTTAGATAAAACTCTACCTGAAGGATTGTGAGGCGTATTTATAATAATCATTTTCGTATTATAAGTAATCAGTTCTTTAACTTCTTGCCAATTAATTGAAAATTCTTCTGGGTCTAATTGCACCGCTATTGTTTTCCCTCCAAAAAGTTCAATGGTAGGTTCATAACAATCATACGCTGGCTTAAAGATAATAACCTCATCATCTTTTTTAACTGTTGCCGCAATTGCTGTAAAAATTGCTTGTGTTGCGCCAGCTGTAATAGTAATTTCGGTTTCGGGATTGTAAGAAATACCATATAAACTTTCCATTTTTTGAGCAATTATTTCTCTTAAACTAAAAATACCTGGCATAGGCGCATACTGATTTTTTCCACCTACCATTGCCTTGTTAACTAACTGAATAAGTTTGGAATCGCTTTCAAAGTTTGGAAATCCTTGCGATAAATTAAGTGCATCTTCTTTCGTTGCTAATCCACTCATTATTGAAAATATGGAAGTTGGTATTTCTGGTAATTTTGACTGAAATTGAGAATTATATGTCAGCATTTAGTTTAAATTTAGTTTCTAAATTTACTAAATATCATTTGATTCATCTGAAGAAAATTCTAAAATATCTCCTGGTTGGCAATTCAACTCTTTACAAATTGCTTCTAATGTAGAAAAACGAACAGCTTTTGCTTTCCCAGATTTTAATATTGATAAGTTTGCAGGAGTAATTCCTATTTTAGTAGCTAATTCTAAACTCCTCATTTTACGTTTAGCAAGCATTACATCCAAATTTACTATTATTGGCATAATTAAATAGTTAATTGGTTTTCTTCTTTCATGTTTTTTGATAATTTAAATATTTCACTAAGAATCATAAAAAAAATCCCCATACATAACAATAAAATAAAAGGAGTAAAACCAAATGTTATCGTTATATTTTCTTTATAAAAAACTTCGTATAAAATTGAAGGAATCCCCATTATAAAAGAACAAAACACCAACAAAACTCCCATTTTATTAAAATTTTTCAACACTAATTCATCAAATATTTTATGCCGTTGAAAATATTCTAATATTTTTCTAAAGATATATACACAATAGATCAATATTAGATATGATAACATTTCAGTTACTATCAATATTTTAGTTGGAAGACCAATTGATTTTATACTGAATCTACTAATATGAATATCAAAATAATTTGAATTATCAACAAATAAAATATACGGTATAGCTAGCAAAATTATAAGAATAAAAGGTGTTGAAAATATCCAAAATAGGTCAACAATTGTCTTTAAAATATTAAGTTTTTTCATAACAAAAGAATTATTCTATTCAAATATACACAAAATTATTGATAAACAATATTTTTTATCCTAAAAAAAATAATTTCACATCTTTAAACAATAATATTTAAACTTACACCTACCCTATATTAATATGTATACTTAAAATAGAGCTTCAACAAAAAAACCTGTTTCAGAAATGAAACAGGTTTTTAAATATCTAATTATTTATATACTTTAAATAATACTTGCTTTTAAATACTCACGATTCATACGTGCTATATTTTCTAATGAAATTCCTTTAGGACATTCCACCTCACAAGCACCTGTATTTGTACAGTTACCAAAACCTTCTAAATCCATTTGAGCTACCATATTTTTAACACGGTCTTTTGCTTCAACTTTACCTTGTGGTAACAATGCAAACTGAGATACTTTTGCTGAAACAAATAACATTGCACTAGAATTTTTACAACTTGCAACACACGCTCCACAACCAATACAAGCAGCTGCATCCATAGATAAATCTGCATTGTGTTTTGAAATTGGAATAGCATTTGCATCTTGTGTATTTCCTGATGTGTTTACAGAAATATAACCTCCAGCTTGTTGAATACGCTCAAATGCCATGCGGTCTACAATTAAATCTTTAATTACTGGGAAAGCTTTTGCTCTAAAAGGTTCAATATAAATTGTATCTCCATCTTTAAATGTACGCATGTGCAATTGACATGTTGTAATTCCACGATCTGGCCCGTGAGGTTCACCATTGATATGTAATGAACACATTCCACAAATACCTTCTCTACAATCGTGATCAAAAGCAATTGGCACTTCATTTTTTGCAACTAAATCTTCATTTAATACATCCATCATTTCTAAGAATGACATATGTTCTGAAATATCAGTTACTTTATATTCGACCATTTGACCTTTATCTTGAGGCCCTTTTTGTCTCCAAATTTTTAACGTTAAATTCATAATGTCTTCTTATTTATATGAACGAGTTTTTAGCTCGATATCTTTAAATTCTAATTCTTCTTTATGTAAAACCGCTTCACTAGGCTTTCCTGTATATTCCCAAGCTGAAACATACGCGTAGTTTTTATCATCACGTTTTGCCTCACCATCTTCAGTTATATGTTCTTCACGGAAATGACCTCCACAAGATTCTTCACGCTCTAAAGCATCTTTCGCAAATAATTCACCTAATTCTAAGAAATCAGCTACTCTGCCTGCTTTTTCTAATTCAGGGTTCAATTCGTTTAAATCTCCAGGAACTTTAACGTTTTTCCAGAAATCTTCTCTAATATCTTGAATTTCTTTAATTGCTTCTTTTAAGTGCTTTTCATTACGAGCCATTCCTACTTTATTCCACATTACTAAGCCTAGTTTTTTATGGAAATAATCTACAGAGTGTGTTCCTTCATTATTGATAAAGAAATCTAATTGATCTTTAACAGATTTTTCAACTTTATCAAATTCAGGAGAATCAGTTGGAATTGCACCCGTTCTAATATCATCGGCTAAATAATCACCAATAGTATAAGGTAATACAAAATAACCATCA
>NZ_WTAR01000125.1 GCF_013139515.1 Lutibacter sp. | reverse complement strand
CATTTAGTAGATGGAATGAAAACTATTTTAGCATGTTAAAAACTGAAGATGGTTGGGAATTAACATTACAATTAAGGCCGGGAGAATACGAGTATAAATTTATTGTTGATGGTGAATGGATTACAGATACTGAAAACCCCTTAATGAACAATAATGAATTTGATGGATTTAATTCTGTAATTAGAATTGGGAAGCTAGTAACATTAAAATTGAATAATAACTTAAGTGCTACAAAAGTTATTCTCACTGGTTCTTTTAATAACTGGAATGAAAATAATTGTAAAATGATTAAAACCAAAAATGGCTGGGAATATACTTTTAAACTCCCAAGCGGAAAACATCATTACAAATTTATTGTTGATAATAATTGGATTGTTGATCCTGATAACCCCGTACAAGAATATGACTATGATGGAAATATTAATTCTGTTTATATTGTTAAATAAAAAACACCTTTTAAAAGGTGTTTTTTATACTTCATAATTATTTTTCTTTTTACTTTACCAACGAATTATAACACTTCCCCAAGTAAAACCACTTCCAAAGGCTGCTAATACCACCAAGTCATTATCTTTAATTTTACCTTGCTCCCAAGCTTCAGTAAGTGCAATTATTACAGATGCTGCAGTGGTATTTCCATATTTCATAATATTATTAAATATTTGATCATCGGTTAATTTAAACTTTCGTTGAACAAATTGAGAAATACGTAAATTGGCCTGATGAGGAATTAACATATTAATATCTGATACATCTAAATTATTTGCTTGCAATCCTTCTACAATTGCTTCAGAAAAACGAACTACTGCATGTTTAAAAACAAATGTTCCGTTCATATAAGGGAAGTAACTTTCATCGCTATCATCATCTGCAGCAATTATTGACGGAACCCAATGTCTAATACTTGGAGCTAAAACTGTTAATTCTTCTGCATGTTTTCCTTCAGAATGTAAATGAGATGATAAAATCCCTTTAGTGTTATCTTCAGTTCTTGATAGTACCGCTGCTCCAGCTCCATCACCAAAAATTACAGAAACACCCCTACCTCTAGTTGATTTGTCTAAACCTCCTGAATGAAATTCAGCACCAACAACTAAAATATTTTTATACATTCCTGTTTTTATAAACTGATCTGCAACAGACATGGCATAAATAAAACCTGAACATTGATTTCTAATATCAACTGCTCCAACAGTTCTCATATCTAACATATCTTGTAATTGAACTCCTCCTCCAGGGAAATAATAATCAGGACTTAAAGTTGCAAAAACTATAAAATCTATATCATCTTTTGTTAATCCAGCTCTTTCAATAGCAATTCTAGATGCTTTGACTCCCATAGTAGCAGATGTATCATCGCTTCCTTCTTTAATCCATCGTCGTTCTTTAATCCCAGTTCTTTCTTGTATCCACTCATCATTCGTATCCATCAATTTTGACAAATCATCATTAGTCACCACATTATCAGGTACATAATAACCAAGCCCTGTTATCTTCGAATTATACATATTGTAATATTTTATTTTTTCAAGATAGTAAAAATTTCAACATAAAATTATAACTTAATATATCTTTAAAATCTTATTTAAAGGTTTTCGTTCAATATTTGGAACGTAAGCTTTAGCTGACTCATAACCAACAGGTAACAATAAAAACGCACGTTCATTTGATGGTCTATTTAATATTTTCTCTAAAAATCGCATTGGACTTGGTGTATGTGTTAATGTTACCAAACCTGCATTATGAATTGCCGAAATTAAGAAACCACATGCCAAACCAACCGATTCATTTACATAATAATTTTGATGTTTTGTACCGTCATCAATTAATTCATAAGGTTTTTTAAAAACAATTATTAAATAGGGTGCCGTTTCTAAAAAAGGTTTATCTGCATCAGTTCCTAAATGTTTTAAATCATCCAACCATTCATCACTCATTCGTTCATTATAACTTTTACGCTCTTCTTCTTCAGCGGCATCTCTAATTTTTTTCTTAATTCCAGAATTTTGAACAACACAGAATGTCCAAGGTTGTTTATTTGCTCCTGAGGGTGCTGTTGAAGCAGCTTTTATAATATTTTCAATAACTTCAATTGCTACAGGTTTATTTGAAAAATGACGAACTGACCTTCTTTTATGAAGCCAATTAAAATAGTCACTAGATCTTTTTAGCATCTCATTTTCAGGATAACTTTCTTGAATGTGCCTAATATGTTTATAGCCATCAACTAAAATAAAATCGTCTTCTTGCATAATCTTTGTATAAAATTCAAAATTAAGGAATTAAAACTTATGTCAGTTTGTCACAGAAAGAAGTTTGGTATTTTTTTTGACTATTAAAAATCATTAAATATTAAATAAAAAAAATTAGATATATGGCAACAGGAAATATTAATGTAACAGCTGAAAATATTTTTCCAATTATAAAAAAATTCTTGTATTCTGATCACGAAATATTTTTACGTGAATTAATTTCAAATGCAACGGATGCAACTTTAAAATTAAAACACCTTTCTACTTTAGGTGAAATTAAAGGTGATATAGGAGAACCAAGAATTGAAATAATAGTTAATAAAGACAATAAAGAAATTAGAATTATTGACCAAGGTGTTGGTATGACTGGTGAAGAGGTTGAAAAATACATAAACCAAGTAGCTTTTTCTGGTGCTGAAGAATTTGTTGAAAAATACAAAGACAAAGTTGAAGACTCAGGAATAATTGGTCATTTTGGATTAGGTTTCTACTCTTCATTTATGGTTGCAAGTAGTGTTGAAATTTTTACAAAATCATTTAAAGACGATTCAAAAGCTGTACGTTGGGAATGTGATGGAAGTCCTAAATACACTTTAGAAGAAACTGACAGAACTGAAAGAGGTACAGAAATAGTTTTACATATTGATGACGATTCTACTGATTTTTTAGAAGAAAGTAAAATTACAGAGCTTTTAAACAAGTATAATAAGTTTATGCCAATTCCAATTAAATTTGGAACACGCGAAGAAACGTTACCTAAAGCTGAAGATGCTCCTGAAGATGCTGAAGCTGAAAAAATTACGGTAGATAATATTGTAAACAACCCAAATCCAGCTTGGACAAAAAGTCCTAGTGATTTAAAAGATGAAGATTACAAATCGTTCTACAGAGAAATGTATCCAATGCAGTTTGAAGAGCCCTTATTTAACATTCACTTAAATGTTGATTATCCTTTTAACTTAACTGGTATCTTGTATTTTCCAAAGCTTAGTAAAAGCATGGATCCTTCAAAAGACAAAATTCAATTATATCAAAACCAAGTTTTTGTAACTGATAATGTTGAAGGTATTGTACCAGACTTTTTACAAATGTTGCGTGGTGTAATAGATTCTCCAGATATTCCTTTGAATGTTTCTCGTTCGTACTTACAAGCTGATGGAGCTGTTAAAAAAATAGCAAGCTACATTACAAGAAAAGTTGCTGATAAATTAATTAGCTTATTCAAAAACGACCGTAAATCTTTTGAAGAAAAATGGGATGATATTAAAATAATTATTGAATACGGAATGCTTTCAGAAGATAAATTCTTCGAAAAGTCTGACAAGTTCGCATTGTATCCAACTGTTGACAAAACTTACTTTACGTTTTCTGAATTAGAAGAAAAAATAAAACCAGCTCAAACGGATAAAGATGGTAAATTAATTGTGTTATACGCTTCAAACGAAAAAGCACAACACAGTTATATTGAAGCTGCTAAAGAAAAAGGATACGAAGTTTTATTATTAGATTCTCCAATAGTTTCTCACTTCATTCAAAAATTAGAAGGTGCTAAAGAAAATATTCAATTTGTTAGAGTTGATGGTGATCATATTGATAATTTAATTAAAAAGGACGAAGATATTATTAGCAAACTTTCTGATGAAGAAAAAGAAACTTTAAAGCCTATTATTGAAGAAGCTGTTCCAAAAGAAACTTACACCGTTCAATTAGAAGCTATGGACTCTAATGCGAATCCGTTTATAATTACACAACCTGAGTTTATGCGTAGAATGAAAGAAATGCAAGCTTCTGGTGGTGGCGGAATGATGGGAATGGGTAATTTTCCCGATATGTATAACTTAGTAGTAAATACTAATAATGAGTTGGTTGGTGAAATTTTAAATACAAAAACCAAAAAGAAGCAAGAACGCTTAATTAAACAAGCTTTTGACTTGGCAAAATTATCTCAGAACCTACTACACGGTGAGGAATTAACCAATTTTATTAAGCGTAGTTTTGAAATGATTAAATAAATTTTATCATTCATAATACAGTTTAACAAACAATTAATACAAAGCCTCAATACTAATTGAGGCTTTTTTTATTATTTTTATCACCTTAAAACTTTACAATTGTAATTATTGGCATTTTTTTTGTGGATATACAGAATTAAAATAAGAAAATGAAGAATATTTTTAAACCTATAATTTTAACAGTGCTAATTAGCTTTAGTACACTTACTTTATTTTCGCAAAACGACACCACTAAAACGATTGTAAAAGACGCTAGAATTAATAATGAAATTTCTACTGAAGGAAATTATCAATTAAAAGCTGTTTCTGCAAATACCAAAGTAAAACCTGCATCAGATTTTGATATAAGAATTGAAAATAAATTAAATACTGAAACTGTTAATGAACAACTCCGTAAAAATAAACCAACATCTAATCCTCAAAATTTTTTATTAGAAGAGTTACCTGAAAATAGAGATATTATTGGTAAAAAATATTGGAAAGGGAAAGATGTAACACATAAAAAATTAGAGAGCCATTTAAGTTTAGGAACCCTAACTAGTAAAACAAAAATGGTTAAAATTGAATGTAGAGATTTTGGAGAAGTTGATGGAGATAGAATTAGAATCTATTTAAATAACAACATTGTTAGTGATAATATTGGGTTGAAAGGAAATTATTATGTGTATTTTGTAAACTTAGATAAAGGATATAATAAAATTGATTTTGAAGCTTTAAATCAAGGATATGCCGGACCAAACACTGCTGAATTAAGAGTTTATGATGATAACGGAACACTTCTTACTGTAAAAGGTTGGGGTTTAAACACAAAACAAATAGCTACAATAGGTATTCATTTTTACTAATTAAATTATGATTTTAGCGGCATCAGGAATTATTATACAAAACAAAAAGATATTGTTACTTCAACGTTCTAATTACACTGAAAACTATCCTGAATTTTGGGGTTGTCCCGGTGGTAGAGCTGAAAAAGATGAAACTGCTGAACAAAATGTAATTAGAGAAGTTAAAGAAGAATGTAATTTAAAATTCTCTCCTACTTCTATTTTTAAAACAGGTGTTTGGCAAGATAGAAATTACTATCGTTTTTTGGGAAATTGG
>NZ_WTAR01000054.1 GCF_013139515.1 Lutibacter sp. | reverse complement strand
TTAATTAATTGTGAATTATTAGTATCTTTTTACTCTTTCCTAATTACAACTAGCTACTTATATTCTATTATCTCCATCCAATAAATCACCTATACCACCCAACAAACTACCTTCTCCTCTTGTTTTATTTCCTGTTTTTGGTGCTAAAGCCAAAACTCTACCAGCCAACCTACTAAATGGCAGCGATTGCACATAAACAGTTCCTGGTCCTTTTAAGGTAGCAAAAAATAAGCCTTCACCACCAAAAACAGTATTTTTTATGCCGCCAACAAACTCAACATCATAATTTACATCTTTTGTAAAGCCCACAACACAACCAGTATCTACTTTTAATACTTCTCCTGCCTGTAATACTTTTTTAGACATATTTCCGCCAGCGTGAACAAAAGCCATTCCGTCGCCTTCTAATTTTTGCATTATAAAACCTTCTCCACCAAATAAACCTCTACCCAGTTTTTTTGAAAACTCTATACCAACTGAAACCCCTTTTGCGGCACATAAAAAAGCATCTTTTTGACACACAAACTTACCGTTCATTTCACTTAAATCAATTGGAAAAATTTGCCCAGGGTATGGAGCTGCAAAAGAAACATGTTTTTTACCGCTACCTACATTAGAAAAAACGGTCATAAACAAACTTTCACCAGTTAACAAGCGTTTTCCTGCTGAGAAAAGCTTCCCTAAAATCCCTTCATCTTGATTTGATCCATCTCCAAAAATAGTTTCCATAGCAATACCATCATTCATCATCATAAAACTTCCCGATTCTGCAACTACACCTTCTTGTGGATCCAATTCAATTTCAACAAATTGCATTTCCTTACCATGTATTTGGTATTCAATTTCATGTGCATTCATAGTCCCAATTTTTAATTATTTTTTTTATTTCAATTTAATACTCCATTCAAATTCATATACTGACACCTGATCTCCATTTTCATTTACACCAACAGATTTCATTGTAATTGTTTGTCCTTCACCTGTTTTAATAGTTCTTTTTAAAGCTTCATCAATTAAATTACCATCGTTACATGTAAAAGTAATTAAACCAACAGCTTTTTTTGTGAAAGCTCCATTATGGTTGGTTACTAACATGGAGATTTTCTTTCCGCTTTCAGTAATTTTTTTGATTACAATTGCTCCTGTAGTTAATTCTGCTGCCATAGATTGTACAGCAAAGTACATTGAATTAAAAGGATTTTGATTTATCCATTTATGCTTAACTGTTACCACAGCTTTAGAATTATCAATTTCTTTAAGCTTAACACCGCATAAATATGCTGATGGTAATTTAAACATTAAAAAGCGTTTCATTTTTTTTACAGTAACCTCCATATAAAATATTTTGAGGTCAAGATAAAAAAAAGTGAACAATTTTCTATTTATTTTGGCTGTTTATTTAGTAGTATCTAACGTAAAAATAAAACTGCTTCCAACACCTTCTTCGCTTTCAACTTTTATAGTTCCATTATTTTGATTTATAAACTCTTTACAAAGTATTAAACCCAAACCTGTACCTTTTTCATTATTTGTTCCTAACGACTTATAGTTTGTTTCTATTTTAAACAATTTTAACCTGTTATCTTCTGAAATACCAACACCAGTATCTTTTATAATTGTTTCAACCACTTGTTTGTTATTGATGGTTTTCTCTTCTGAAATCACTATTATTTCTCCTTTATTGGATGTGAACTTCAAAGCATTTGTTAATAAATTTCTTATAACAGTTGAAACCATTTTTTCATCGGCAAACACAGGTAATATTTCAGGGAAATTAGCAATAATTGTAATTTCTTTTGCTGATGATTTTGCTGAAATCCCTTCAATATTATTTTTTAATAAATTACTTAGATTAAAATTATTTTTAACAGATTTAATACTACCAACCTGCATTCGAGACCATTCAAGTAAGTTTTGAAGTAAATCAAGCGTAAATTTTCCCGATTTATAAATAACATTTGTATACTTTTCTAAATTTGTATATTCTTCTTCTTTTAAATCTTCAATTAGTAATTCAGAAAAACCAATAACACCTGACAATGGGTTTATTAAATCATGTGATATTATTGAAAAAAACTTATCTTTTGTAACATTTTGAATGGTTAATTCTTCTGTTTGATTTTTTAATTTTATATGTGTTTTTATACGTGCTAAAAGTTCATCAGCATTAAAAGGTTTAGTTACATAATCAACACCTCCTGAGTTGAACGCTTTTTTTATACTTTCAGAATCAGTATTTGCTGTTAAATAAATAATTGGAATTTTAGCATTGGCTTCAATGGCTTTAATTCTTTTACAAGTTTCAAAACCATCCATTTCAGGCATTTGTATGTCTAACAAAATTAAATCGGGTGTTGTTTTTTCTAAAATAGACAAGGCTAATTTTCCGCTTTTTGCTACTCTAAAATTATAACCTTTGTCTTTTAATACTCCTGCAACTACTTTTAAATTGTTTGGGTTATCGTCAACTACTAAAATTGTGTCGTTCAATTCTTCCATACTCGTTATTTTAAGAGTTCAACCAATTTACAATGGATTCAAATTCCATATCATTAATATTTTCATCAATAGTATTAAATGTTTTACCTGTATTTATTTCCAAATCATTTAAAAGTTCTTGTAACAACATAAAGTCACCTTCTTCAGCAGCATTTAATAATTTAATTTTAACTTCATCAGGTACATCTGATGGTTCTCCTTCAGCCTTTTTATTGTTCTCTTTCTCTTTGCTTTTATATAAAAACTTAATACCTGCCTTTTCATGCATTTCGGCTAATAACTCATCAAATTTCACTGGCTTTTTTATAAAACTAGTTGCTCCAATTTCCATAATTTCTTTTTGTTCAGACTCTAATGCACTAGCGCTTACAACAAATATTTTTACTTTATGGTCTCCTGCCAATTCTAAAATTTGTCTGGTTGCTTCAACACCATTTAAAACGGGCATTACAACATCCATTAAAAAAATATCAGGTTTCCACTGTTTGTATATTTCAACTGCTTCTTGTCCGTTCTCAGCCATACGAATATCAAACCCTAATGGATTTAATTTTTTATACAAAATATCTCTGTTTTCAAATCTATCATCAACTATAGCTAATTTCATCCCTTTCATTTCAGGGCTTAAAGTTTCAACTTTTAAAACCGCTAAATGTTCCTTTAATAAACTTCCTTCACTTTTATTATATTTAAATGTAAATGAAAACTCAGAACCTTTTCCTAATTCACTATCAACAAAAATATCTCCTTGCATTAAATTTGATAATTTTTTACTTATTGCCAATCCTAAACCTGTACCTCCTTCAGTGTGAGCTCCCTTTTGAGCTTGTTCAAAAGGCTTAAATACAGTTTCATGTTCATCTTTCATTATTCCTTTTCCAGAATCTTTCACTTTAAATAATAGTGTATTATTTTCAGTATTCACTACATGAATTCGAACAAAACCACCAGCTGTAAATTTTAATGCGTTACCAATTAAATTAATCATTATTTGTTTAATTTTTGACTCATCAGCATTTATAATTTTTGGAATATTATGATCAACTGTTAATGACAACTCAATATTTTTTTCTCTAGCCTTTAGCTTAAATAATTGTTCTACTTCTTTTATTAATTCATAGAAATTAAAATCGGTTAATTTTAGAATTACTCTACCAGCTTCAATTTTAGACATATCTAAAATATCATTAATTAGTGATAATAAATGCTCACCGCTTCTATTAATAATATTTATATTTTCATGTTGAATCTTCGTTAAATTATCATCTTCTTGTAACAATTGTGAATACCCTAAAATTGCGTTCATTGGAGTTCTAATTTCATGACTCATATTTGCCAAGAAAATAGACTTTGAAAGATTTGCTGCGGTAGATTCTTCAATTGCAATTTTAAGATGTTCTTCAATTTCTTTTTGAATTGTAATATCTTCTGAAGTACCTACAAGTCCAATTACATTGTTTTCTTCATCAAAAAAAGGTAACTTACTTGTAACATATGTATATGTTTTACCATTTCTTATCTGAGTTTCAGTATAATTTAGTTGTGGTTTACCACTTAACATTATTGAATTCTCATCGGCTTTATACTTTTTAGCATCCTCTTTTTCGTGAAAATCAAAATCAGATTTCCCAATTACATTCTCTTCATTTTCAATATTCATTTCTTCAAGCGAAGAAGCATTACATCCTAAAAAATTTGAATTTCTATCTTTCCAAAAAACTTTTATTGGTATATTATCTAATACATTTCTTAATACTTGTTTAGAAACAATAACTTCGTGTTCAATTTCTTTTTGCTTGGTAATATCTTCTTTAATTGCCAAATAACTTATAACTTTCCCATCATCGTTTTTCACAGGCGTTATTACAACTCGTTCCCAATAAAGTTTTCCTTTTTTTGATCTATTTTGAAACTCCCCAGACCACTCATCACCATTAGAAATAGTTTTCCACATATCAGCATAAACTTCTTTTGGTTGATTACCTGAATTAAGAATACGAGGATTTTTACCAAGAGCTTCAATAAATGTATACCCAGATGTTTCTGTAAATTTTGGATTTACATATTCAATTTCTCCATTAACATTAGTAATAACAATGGTATTAGCACTTTGCTCTACAGCCATGGAGAGTTTTTGCAATTCTTCTTTTTCCTTATTTTGCTGTATTGCAATACTAATATGTGAAGCTACAAATTCTAACAATCCAATATCTGCTTGTTGGTAGGCACTTTCATCATGATAATTTTGCACTACAATTGCACCAATTATTTTATTATTTACACGTAATGGAACACCCAACCAAACTTTTGGAAAAGTACCAATTAATTCAATTTCATTAGTATCAATTAACTTTTTGTACTCTTCTGACTTTATTAATAAAGGTATTTTGTTTTTTATTAAATAACCAGTCATAGATTTCCCTATAGGAAATTCCTCCTCACTTTCTTCACCTGCAATAAACGGAATGCTTAACGTTTGCTTTTCTTCGTTTAAAAAAGCGATGTAAAAATTTGTTGTATCAATTAAAACACCTAATTCCTTTTTAATAAATTTATTAAACTCTTTTAAATTTCGAGTTTTATGTCCTTCTTCAGCAATTTTTAATAAAGTTTTGGATTTTTTTCTTTCAGATACATCTTTTATAACTCCTTCATAATGCAATAATTTACCACTAGCATCTTTTATACTTTTAACATAATCTTCAACCCAAATAGACGTACCATCCTTTTTTCTTACGTGGTACATGTTTATATAATTAGAAAGTTGATCATTAATTACATTTTGACGATCTTCTACATTAAAATAAAGTTGTGATTTAATATCAATAGCCAATAACTCTTCTCTAGAGCTATACCCTAACATTTTTACTAATGATGCATTTACTTCAACAAACTTACCATCAGTTGTACTTTTATAAATACCATTAATTGCATTATCAAATAAACTTTTATATTTATTTTCCTCAATTTGTATATTTCTAATAACTTTTTCCTGCTCTTTAAGAAGTATTAGTAATTCTTCTTTAGATTTATTTTTAACATCCATTCATTAATTTTTATCAATTCAAAACATACATTTATTAACCACAACAACCTATTCATAAACAAAAACATACCAAATATACCATTTTTTAAAAAGTAAACACTTTAAATAAAAGAATAATTTAATGTTAAATAAATGTTAAATGTAAGTACTATGTGTTGCATACTACTATCTTTTATCCATATATTTGCATAAGAAATTACTATATACTTTAAATTATGATCACACAAAACGATAAAAATTACAGTTCAATAACACACCTAAGTGGTTTTGCAGGATGGTTTTTCCCTTTTGGAAACATTATTGCGCCTCTTGTGTTGTGGATGGCAAAAAAAAATGAAAGCACATATATTGATATTCATGGAAAATCTGCTGTAAATTTTCAACTTAGTTTAATACTATACGGGGTTTTATTAGCAATATTATTAATACCAATTGCCATATTTACCTTAGGCCTAGGAATTATAGCAATTGTAATTGGAATAATTCCTGCACTAATTTTAAAAATTATTTTAATTATAACAGCAAGTATGAAAGCAAATAGTGGAGAATATTACGAATATCCATTTACTATAGAATTTATTAAATAGCAATATGCTTTTTAACTATTAAATATAAACTTATGAAGATAGAAAACAAAAAAGCTCAAATGCGAAAAGGAGTTTTAGAATATTGCATACTTTCCATATTACAACATGGAGATGCCTATACCTCTGAAATTTTATCGCACTTAAAAGACGCTAAATTATTAGTTGTTGAAGGAACAGTATATCCTTTATTAACTAGATTAAAAAATGCAGGCTTACTTGCTTATAGATGGGAAGAATCAACATCTGGACCGCCTAGAAAATATTATGCATTAACAGAAACTGGAAAATTATTTTTAAAAGAATTAAACGGCACTTGGAGTGACCTTGTAGAAGCAGTAAACTTAGTAACTACCAAAAAATCAACAAAAAAATGAACAAGACAATAAATATAAATTTAGGAGGCATCTTTTTTCATATTGATGAAATAGCTTATAAAAAGCTAAAACTTTATTTAGATGCTATTAGAAGATCTTTAAGTGATGATCCACAAGGGCGCGATGAAATTATAAATGACATTGAACTTAGAATTGGAGAATTACTTTCTGAAAGAGTGAAAGACGAACGACAAGTTGTTAATGAAAACGACATTGACGAAATAACTAAAATAATGGGGAAACCTGAAGATTATTTAGTTGATGAAGAAATGTTTGATGATGAACAACCTAAATATCGAACAAAAAGTTCATCAAAAAAATTATTTAGAGATGGTGAAGACAAATTTTTAGGCGGTGTATCATCAGGGTTGGCACATTATTTCGGTATAGATTCTTTATGGGTACGATTAGCTTGGGTAGTATTTGTAATTGCAGGTTTTGGAGTTGGAATACCTATTTATATTTTACTTTGGATATTAATTCCTGAGGCAGAATCAACTGCTGAAAAACTTCAAATGAAGGGAGAATCTGTTAACATAAGTAATATAGAACGTAAAATTAGAGAAGAATTTCAAGATGTTACTTCAAGAGTAAAAGATGGTGTTAACGATGTGACTGATAAAGTAAAAAGTTCTGGACTTAAAAACAAAGCAAAATCTGGTTTACAAGAAGTAATTGAAACTCTTGGTAAAATTTTTACTGCAATATTTAATGTATTTGGAAAATTTATTGGAGGGATTTTAATCTTAGTTGCTGCAACCACTTTAATAGCACTTATAATTGGCGGTTTTTCTTGGGGAGGAATTGAGATATTAGGTGTTGGTGACGAATATGTACATTACCCATCAATATTTATAGACTCAATGTTGCCATCTTGGTTATTAATTATCTTTGGTTTTTTTGCTGTAGGAATTCCTTTCATCATATTATTTATGTTAGGTTTAAAAATATTATCAAGCAATGTAAAATCATTTAGTACAACTACAAAACTATCATTTTTAGGAGTATGGATTATTTCTTTACTTGGATTAGGTTTTGCAGGAGCAGATTTTGCAACCAGAACAGCATTTGATGGTGTAAATAACCAAACTGAAGAATTACCAATTGTTGCATTAGATACTTTAAAAGTAAAAATGATTGGCAATGATGATTTATCAGCTAGAAAAGAATTAAGAAGACGTTACAATTCTGAAAAAGTGTATGATAACGATATTGAAAAATTATATTCATCTAGAATTAATGTTGATATTAAATCAACAGATAAAATAAATGCTTTTATTAAAATTAGAAAAGAATCTGAAGGAAAAAATCGTTTAACTGCAAATAATGATGCAGAGTCACTTGAATACCAATTTAATTTAAATGATAAAAATTTAGAATTAAACGGTTATTTTTTATCAGCATTAAAAAGCCAATTTAAAGACCAATTAATTGATATTACAATTCATTTACCACTAAACTCTATAGTTTACTTAGATAGCACAACACGCACTTTTTTATATGATATAGATAATGTACAAAATATTTACGACCGTGATATGCCAAAACATTTCTATAAAATGACTGAAAATGGCCTAAAGTGTTTAGATTGTGACCCAAGTATATTTGGAAACGATTATACAAGTAAACACTTCAATTTAAATATTGATAAAAATGGTCTAAAAATAAAAGTAAAAGACAGTGATGGTGATGCTGAAATTAAATTGGATGAAAACGGTTTAATTATACGATAACTACAATTCAACATAAAAATTCAACAGTTGGTACTTTAAAAATTTGTAGCTCCTAGAATTAAAAATACTTTTGAATACACAAAAAATATAATTATGAAAACAATCACAAAAATAACCGCACTACTTGTAATACTATTTACAACTTCGTCATGTTTTATTGAAGGAATGACAGGAATAAGAGGTAACGGAAATATCGTCTCTGAAGAGAGATCAATACATAAAGACTTTGATGTAATAAAAGTACAGCAAGGTATTAATTTGTATTTAACACAAGGAAACTCAACAGAATTAAGTGTTGAAGCTGATGAAAATATTTTAGACTTATTAGTTACAGAAGTAAAAAATAATGAGCTTAAAGTTTATTTTGAAAAAAATGTTTATAGAGCAAAAGCACGTAATGTTTATTTAACTACTAATGCTATTTCAAAAATACATACATCAAGTGGAGCCTCTGTTAAATCTGAAAATACATTGCAAGTAAATTCATTAGACTTAGACTCAAGTAGTGGTAGCTCTATAACAGTTTATGTAAATGCTGAAGAGGTAACCACATCAACATCAAGTGGCGCAGATATAGATATTTATGGAACAACAAATTCATTATCAGCAAATGCTAGTAGTGGTAGCTCTATAGATGCAGATAGATTAGAAGCTGTAGATGCTTATGCTAGAGCAAGTAGCGGAGCTAATATTGATGTAAATGTATCAGGAAAACTAACTGCAAATGCGAGTAGTGGTGGTGACATAGATTTTGATGGTGAACCAACAAATGTAGATAAAGACACCTCATCAGGAGGTAGTGTATCAAGAAGCTAATTCCAATTTATATATTTAAATTGTTAAGCCAATTCAACTCGTTTGAATTGGCTTTTTACATGAAACAAACTATCTTACAGTTATTATAAATTTGTTAAACTATGATATTCATCACCGAAAATCATTCCAAGTTGCTTACTTTTACGGCTATTTAAAAAACAATACTAATATAATATTGAAGATGACAAAAAAAAGAATAGACCCACACTCGTTTCACATACCAGTAATGGGGCTTGCTTTTACAATAGATAGTCCTATTAAGATTGCCAAATATGGTATTTCATCCGTTATTTCAATTGTAGATGATATTTTAATTGAAAAAATGAATGAGTATTACTCAACTAAATTTGAAATTCCTTTTAAAGCAATTTCAACAAAAGTTGAAGATTATAGAGCAAAAAGAATTACATCATATCTTAATACGGTTGATACTATTGTAAAACATAAGTTTGAAACGCTAAAGAAGAGTTTCGAAGAAAAAAGTAGTGAGTTTGAAAAATATATGGATATGCTTCCTGATTTTTCAGAAATAAAACAAAATTTTGTTGAAACAGTTCATAATAATACACTAAAAGAAGATGTATCTAGTTGGTTTCAAAATAACCTTAAACCAGGTAGTATTGATGTAAATATTATGACTAAGCTTGATAAGCCTAATTATAGTAAAAATGAATTATTACCATCAGAATTTAATGATGCACATGCTGCATTAAGAGGTTTTGCTAATAGTAATTTAGAATCATCGGTAGTCCTTTCTGCTGGTATGAATCCTAGATTGTATAGCTATTTTGAAAAATTTAGTGATTTTTATCCTGATGCAAATGGTTTTCAAAAAAAGAAAATTATTTTAAAAGTAAGTGACTATAGATCTGCTTTAATACAAGGAAAATTTCTTGCAAAAAAAGGATTATGGGTTTCTGAGTATAGAATTGAATCTGGCCTAAACTGTGGTGGACACGCCTTCGCTTCTGATGGATATTTAATGGGGCCTATATTAGAAGAATTTAAAAATCACAAAAATGATTTAATAAGTGATGTTCACAACATTTTAGTTGGAGCTTTAGAAAATAAAGAAAAACACATACCAAGCTCTCCTTTAGAATTAAAAATCACGGCTCAAGGTGGTGTTGGGACTTCTGAAGAACATGAATTTTTATTAGATAATTACAATATTGATTCTGTAGGATGGGGATCTCCTTTTTTATTAGTTCCTGAGGTTTCAACGGTTGATAAACAAACTATTGAAGCATTAAAAGTGGCTAAAGAAAAAGATTTATATTTAAGTAATATTTCTCCTTTGGGTGTTCCCTTTAATAGTTTAAGAGGAAATACCAATGAAATATTTAAGAAAGAACGAATAGTAAATAACAAAGCTGGAAGTTCTTGTCCAAAGAAATTTTTAGCCTCAAATACTGACTATTCTGAAAAAGTTATTTGTACTGCATCTAAAAAATATCAAACTATTAAGTTAAGTGAATTAGAAACTGAAAATTTAACTTCAGATGAATATTCAAAAAAAGCAACTCAAATTACTGATAAAGCATGTTTGTGTGAAGGGTTATCAAATGCCGCATTAATAAATAATAATATTGAGCATAAAGGCGAAAAACAAGGTGTTGCAATTTGTCCAGGACCAAATATGGCGTACTTTTCTAAAGAACTTTCTTTAAAAGAAATGGTGCATCACATTTATGGAAAAGCAAATGTAATTGCTACCAATAACCGTCCACATATGTTTATAAAAGAATTATCTATGTATGTTGATTATTTTTCTAATAAAGTAGATGAATTTAAAGACTCTTTAACCAAAAAAAATGAAAAATATTTAAATACTTTTCAAACTAATTTAGCTGATGGTATTGAATATTATCATCAATTATTTTCATCGTTTGACGTTAACAAAGAGATACTTTTAAGTGAGTTAGATACATTGAAAAATGAGCTGTTTACTATTAAAATACCTATTTTAGTTAATGCTTAATAAAAAAAGGTCTTTCAATTGAAAGACCTTTTTTTATATATTATTTTAAACATTATTTAATCTCCACAATGAAAATTAGCTAGTGTTTTGTTTTCTAATATTTTTAATGTACTATCACGTACTTCAGCCATTAAGATACTTAAGCTACACTTTTCTTCATTCATACAATCATCACATTTTTCGTAATAATTTAAACTTACGCAAGGCAACATTGCTATTGGGCCTTCAAGTAATCTAATTATTGTAGAAATTTTAATTTCGGCTGGTTCTTTCAACAAATAATAGCCACCTCCTTTTCCTTTTTTAGAAGAAAGGATACCACTCTTTTTTAGCGTTAACAATATACTTTCTAAAAATTTTTTGGAAATATTTTCAGAAGTTGAAATATCTGAAATTAAAACAGGTACGTTTTGTTCTTGCTTTGCAAGATAACTGAGTGCTTTAAGTCCGTATTTTGTTTTTTTAGAAAGCATTTTTAAAATTACTAATTTTCAAATTAAATTATATTGTTTTAGGTAAAAAAACTTCAGCCATCATACATCTTGCGCTTCCACCACCACAAGCTTCAATAGTATCTAATGAACTATATAAAATTTCACCGTGTTTTTTTAATTGGTTAATTTGTTGTTTTGTTAAACTTTCAAAAGCGGCATTAGACATTACTGTATAGCGTTTATTATTTGCTCCTGAAACTTGCAACATATTACCCGAAAAACTATTTACTTGCTCTTCTGTAATTGCAATAATTTCTTTTTTATCTTCTTTTAAATGTTTTATTAAATTTTTTCGTTCTTTTTTATCATCAATACTATCTAAACAAATTACTGAAAACTGCTCACCTAAACACATAATTACGTTTGTATGATAAATTGGCAATCTTTTACCATCAACTGTTTGGTTAGAAACAAAAGGAACTGGTGTGTACTCAAATTCTTCACAAAACTCAATAAATAAATCTTCGTCAGCACGTGGTGATAATGCACAGTAAGCTTTACTATTTACTCTATCTAATAATAAACTTCCTGTACCTTCTAAAAATAATTTTTCTTCTTCGGCAGAAGTATAATCTATTACGTTTTCAATTTCAAAACCTAATTCTTCAAGCGTATCTAAAATATCATCTCTTCTTTCTAGTCTTCTATTTTTAGCAAACATTGGGTATAAACCTACATCTCCACTTTCGTGAAAAGAAATCCAATTGTTAGGAAAAATAGAATCTGGCGTATCCGTTTCTTTAATGTCGTTAATAACAATAACATTTACACCAACTGCTTTTAATTTATCTACAAAAATATCAAATTCTTGTAATGCCTTAAATTGAATAGTTTCTGGTGTTAAACTATCTAATACTTTTTGGTAATAATTATTAACTGCTGTCTGTTCATTCATACGAAAAGACACTGGACGAATCATTAAAATGGTATTTGTAATCTGCTTCATAATTTAATCTCTAATTAAAGGCATTGTTGAACATCTTAATAAACCTTCTTGCTTAGCAATTTCTGCATATGGTATTTCTTCAACTGTAAATCCGTTTTCTCTTAACCAATTATTTAATCTTGTAAAATTTTGTTCAGAAACTACAACTTCATTTGAAATTGAAAACACATTTGAAAACATTTGATACATCTCATCTTTTGTAATATGAAATAAGTTTTCTTTTCCAAATAAATTTACTAAATAATTGTAATCCTCTTCATTCTTAAATCCTTCTTTATGAATAATTGCGTTGTTATTACCCACTGGCTGAAAGCAACAATCTAAATGTAACGCATTTTCTTTAGCATTGGTGTTAGATTTTACTAAATCAAATTCTTTTACAATTTTGGTTGGAAATAATTCTTTAATAAAATTTACACCTTTCATATTGGTACGAGCTGTAATAAACTGCTCGTAATCAATACCTTTATAAGTTCCTATAAAAATATGATTTTTCCATAACATAACATCACCACCTTCAAAATGAATATCGTTGGTAGTTTCTATAATATTAACTGAATCAATTTCATTTAAAACATATTGTATAGCCTCTATTTCCTTTTCTCTATCAGGTAAAATATTAGATTTAATTAATTTATCTTCAATAACAAAAGCAATGTCCCTTGAAAATATTTGATTATAATCATTAATTACATTTGGTCTATAAACCTTTACATCATACTTTTCAAACACTTTATTTAGCGCTTCCATTTCAACAACCATGTTCTTTTCTAATGGATATGTACCTGCTTTTATATGCTCTTTTGATTTTGGATCATAAGCATCTTCAATTTTAGGTGTAGGACCATTACCTTTTGCGGTTCCTAAAACAACAGCTCTAAGACGAGATGTCTCATCTTGAACATTCAATTTTATCATATCTCTAAAATTTTGATGTAAAAATAAAAAAACCCCATAAATTAATACGAGGTTTTAGCAATTATTTAAAATTGAATATTATCTTTCTTCAAAGGATTTGAATGTACGTAATGTTTCACCAGTATATAATTGACGTGGACGACCAATTGGCTCTCCATTCTCACGCATTTCTTTCCACTGAGCAATCCAACCTGGTAAACGTCCAATTGCAAACATTACCGTAAACATTTCAACAGGCACTCCTAAAGCTCTATAAATAATTCCTGAATAAAAATCTACATTAGGATATAACTTACGTTCTGCAAAGTACTCATCTTTTAAGGCTACTTCCTCTAAATGTTTAGCTATATCTAAAATTGGGTCATTTAAATTTAAATCTTGGAATAATTCATCAGCCGCTTTTTTAATAATACGAGCTCTTGGATCGAAGTTTTTATATACTCTGTGCCCAAATCCCATTAAACGGAATGGATCATTTTTATCTTTTGCTTTATTTATAAACTTATCTACATCTCCTCCATCTTTTTGAATTTCCTCAAGCATTTCTAACACAGCTTGGTTTGCACCTCCATGCAATGGCCCCCAAAGAGCAGATACACCTGCAGAAATTGAAGCAAATAAACCTGCTGCTGATGATCCAGCAATACGTACAGTTGAAGTAGAACAATTTTGCTCGTGATCTTCGTGTAATATTAAAAGTTCATCTAATGCTCTTACAGCAATTGGGTTTAATTTAAACTCTTCAGTAGGTATTTTAAACATCATTTGCATAATGTTTGAAATATAATCTAATGAATTATCTGAATAGTTTAACGGTAAACCTTTATTTATTCTATGCGCCCAAGAAGCTAAAACTGGAAATTTTGCCAATAACCGTACAATAGCTTGGTACATATCTTCTTTAGAGTTAACATTTACTGTACCTGGGTTAAATGCAGTTAAAGCACTTGTTAATGACGATAACACTCCCATTGGGTGTGCTATTTTTGGAAAACCATCAATAATGTTTTTCACTTCTTCATTTACCATTGAATGTGACTTAATATCGTCTTCAAATTTATTGAATTCAGCCTTCGTAGGTAATTCTCCAAATATTACTAAATAAGCAACTTCTAAAAAGCTAGCCTTTTTAGTTAATTCTTCAATAGCATAGCCTCTATGACGTAAAATTCCTTTTTCACCATCTAAAAAAGTGATTTTACTTTCACATGAGCCAGTATTTTTAAAACCTGGATCTAAAGTTATAACACCTTTTGTAGCTCCTCTAAGTGAGCTAATATCTATGGCAACTTCGTTTTCGGTTCCTATCAGTACAGGAAATTCATACTTTTTACCATCTATTTCTAAAATCGCTTTATTTGGCATCGCTTTTCTATATAATTTAAATTAATAATATATTGTTTTTGAATAACGAATTTAATGAATTTTAAAGTATTTTGAAAGAAATTACCTTATTGATTTATGCTCCATGTATATATTGTTACAAACATAAAAAGCTGGAATAAATTCCAGCTTTTTTTTATAATAATATAATATTTGTTTTATTAAATTTTGAATGCGTTATTTTGAGGGTAATATGCAACACTACCTAACTCTTCTTCAATTCTTAATAATTGATTATATTTTGCCATTCTATCTGAACGAGATGCAGATCCTGTTTTAATTTGGCCTGTGTTTAAGGCTACAGCTAAATCAGCAATTGTAGTATCTTCAGTTTCTCCTGAACGGTGAGACATTACAGATGTAAATCCTGCATTATGAGCCATATTTACTGCTGCAATAGTTTCAGTTAAAGTACCTATTTGATTAACTTTAATTAAAATTGAATTCGCAATATTGTTTTCAATACCTCTTGAAAGTCTTTCAACATTAGTAACAAATAAATCATCACCAACTAATTGAACTTTATCTCCAATTTTTTCTGTTAAATATTTCCAACCATCCCAGTCGTTTTCATCCATACCATCTTCAATTGAAATAATAGGGTATTTTGCAGATAATTCAGCTAAATAGTCAGCTTGTTCTTCAGAAGTTCTAATAACTCCTTTATCACCTTCAAATTTAGTGTAATCGTACTTTCCATTCACATAAAATTCAGCAGCTGCACAATCTAATGCTAACATTACTTCATCTCCTGGTTTGTATCCTGCGTTTTCAATTGCTTTTAACACAGTTTCTATAGCATCTTCAGTTCCGTCAAAAGTTGGAGCAAATCCACCTTCATCACCTACTGCAGTACTTAAGCCTCTATCGTGAATTAATTTTTTAAGATTGTGAAATATTTCACTACCCATTTTTATAGCTTCTGTAAAATTAGTTGCTTTTACAGGCATAATCATAAATTCTTGAAACGCAATTGGAGCATCTGAATGTGAGCCTCCATTAATAATATTCATCATTGGTACAGGTAGCGTATTAGCACTAACACCTCCAACATAACGATATAATGGAATTTCTAACTCATTTGCTGCTGCTTTCGCTGCGGCTAATGAAACACCTAAAATAGCATTTGCGCCTAATTTAGATTTATTTTTTGTTCCATCTAAATCAATCATCAATTGATCAATTAAATTTTGTTCAAAAACTGAAGTTCCTAAAAGTTCTTCAGCAATAATTTCATTTACATTTTTTACAGCTGTTAAAACTCCTTTTCCCATGTAATCTTTTCCTCCATCACGTAGTTCCATTGCTTCGTGTTCTCCTGTTGAAGCTCCTGATGGAACTGCTGCTCTACCTAAAACTCCGTTTTCAGTTACTACATCAACTTCTACAGTTGGATTTCCTCTTGAATCAAATATTTGACGTGCATGAACACTTATAATCATACTCATATTCTTCTTGTTTTTATGGTTATTTTTATTACTTCAAAGTTACAAATTTAAGGCTAAATGGTATTTGATTTCACCCCTTTTATACGATAACGTTTTCGTTTTAATTATGATAAAAAAAGCCATTAATAACAATGTTAATGGCTTTTAGTTTTTATTTTTTTGATGTTTTAATATTTTCAATAAATTGATCAAATAAGTAAGATGAATCATGTGGCCCAGGACTTGCTTCTGGATGGTATTGAACTGAAAAACAATTTTTATTTTTCATTCTCATTCCTGCTAATGTTTCATCATTTAAATGAATATGAGTTACTTCAAAATCCTTATGGGTTTCAACATCTACTCTCTTTACAACAAATCCATGATTTTGTGAAGTAACCTCTCCTTTTCCAGTAAGTACATTTTTTACAGGATGGTTAATACCTCTATGTCCATTATGCATTTTAAAAGTAGAAATACCATTTGCAAGCGCAATTACTTGATGTCCTAAACAAATTCCAAATAAAGGTAAATCACGCTTTATTATTTCTCTTGCTAATTCTTGTGCTTCTTTTAAAGGTTCTGGATCACCAGGACCATTTGATAAGAAAAATCCATCAGGATTAAAAGCATTCATTTCTTCAAAAGTAGCATTAAAAGGAAATACTTTAATATAGCAACCACGGTTGGCTAAATTTTTTAAAATATTCTTTTTTATACCAATATCTAAGGCTGAAATTTTAATTGGAGCATTTTCGTCTCCAAAAAAATAAGGTTCTTTAGTAGAAACTTTAGAGGCTAACTCCAAACCGTTCATATCTGGAACAGATTTTAATTGTTCTTTTAAAACCTCAATATTGGTTTCGGTAGAAATTACGGCGTTCATAGCTCCTTTATCTCTTATATAACGTACAACTGCTCTGGTGTCTACGTCTGAAATTGCCATTAAGTTCTCCTTTTCAAAATAATTTTCTAATGAGTCATCTGCATCTTCTCTCGAGTAATTAAAACTAAAATTTTTACAAACCAACCCTGCAATTTTAATTGAATCTGATTCAACTTCATCATTATTTACACCATAATTACCAATATGTGCATTGGTAGCTAACATTAATTGTCCAAAATAAGAAGGGTCGGTAAAAATCTCTTGGTAACCTGTCATACCTGTATTGTAACAAATTTCACC
Source organism: Lutibacter sp. (assembly GCF_013139515.1). Taxonomy (GTDB): domain Bacteria; phylum Bacteroidota; class Bacteroidia; order Flavobacteriales; family Flavobacteriaceae; genus Lutibacter. The sequence continues at coordinate 3,119 of NZ_WTAR01000054.1, read as the reverse complement.
AAAAGATGTACCATCTCTTCCAATTGACTTACCTTCAAAAACTGTTCCGTCTGCTAAAAGCAAAATTGCTTTTTTACGTTGTGTGTACTTCATTTTCTGTATCAAAAATTATATAATATTACTTGAATTTTCAAATATGTATTTAAATATTTTAACTACATCATTTACCTTTTTATAAGATAAATTTTCCTTTTTAACAAAGCTCTTTAATTGATTTTTATCAATTTCGTCATTTATTAAATCTAAAATACTATTTTTATCAAGCTCTACTTTTTTAAAAATCTCACCCGATTTTATTAAGTAATTATGCGAAACTAGTGACTTTGTTTTACCAAGAGTACGACCTCCTAAACGGTTATCGATACCTTGTTGAAATTTAATATCATATTTTTTTAAAAATAATTTATTTCCTGTTTCAAATAACACTTCATAAAAAGAATTGCCAATATTTTTAAATATTAAATTATTTATTGATACAGAATCTATTTCAGATGTTTTAAAAGAAAATAATTTATCTCTTGTAATTCTACTATCAAAAGAATTAGTTGTTATATTAAAATTTATATTTGAAAGTTTATATATTTTATTATCTAAAAATAAGACCCCACTATTATTCCAATTAGTAAACGTATAAAGATCATTATTTTTATCCTTTAAACTTCCTATAAACTCAACTCCTTCATTAGTTATTAATCTACTTTCAATTCGCTTAATAGTTATTCTTTGTCCATAAGAATTATTAATGACCAAAAAGAAAAACAATACAATTTTAAAAATATTTTTCATAGTTATATCTTTTTATATGCACAAATGGGATAAACTTTAAAAAAGCTTATCCCATTTTGTATCGTTAAAAAGTTTTCATTAATTTGTTTCTTTACTTTCTTCAGTAATTTCAACAACTTCTTCTACTTTTTTTGTTTTACCTCTACGGGTAGTTTTCTTTTTCTTAGCGCCGTTTGGATTGTAGGTTGTATTGTAATCAACTAGTTCAACCATTGCCATAGGAGCATTATCTCCTTGACGGTTCCCTAATTTAATAATACGAACGTATCCTCCAGGTCTATCTGCAACTTTTACTGAAACTTCTTTAAACAATTCAGTAACTGCATATTTATTTCTTAAGTAACTAAATACAACTCTACGGTTATGTGTAGTATCATTTTTAGACTTTGTAATTAATGGCTCAACAAATTGACGTATAGCTTTTGCTTTTGCAACTGTTGTATTAATACGCTTGTGCTCAATTAATGAACAAGCCATATTAGCAAACATTGCTTTTCTATGCGCTGTTTGTCTTCCTAAGTGATTAAATTTCTTTCCGTGTCTCATCTCTTATATTGTCTTAATTAAAACCGAAGTTTTAACTTAATCTTTATCTAATTTATATTTACTTAAATCCATACCAAAGTTTAAACCTTTATTATGAACTAATTCATCTAATTCAGTTAAAGATTTTTTTCCAAAGTTACGGAACTTCATTAAGTCATTTTTATTAAATGATACTAAGTCTCCTAATGTATCAACTTCTGCAGCTTTTAAACAATTTAGTGCTCTTACAGATAAATCCATATCAACTAATTTTGTTTTTAGTAACTGACGCATATGTAATGATTCTTCATCATATGTTTCAGTTTGTGCAATCTCATCAGCTTCTAATGTAATACGCTCATCAGAGAATAACATAAAGTGATGGATTAATATTTTAGCAGCTTCAGTTAAAGCATCTTTAGGTGCAATTGAACCATCAGTAGCAATATCAAAAACTAATTTTTCGTAATCAGTTTTTTGCTCTACACGGAAATTTTCAACGCCATATTTTACATTTTTAATTGGTGTAAAAATTGAGTCTGTGAAAATTGTTCCAAGTGCTACTCCAGATTTTTTATTCTCTTCTGCTGGTACAAAACCTCTTCCTTTTTCTATAGAAATTTCAAAATCTAATTTTACAGATTTTTCCATATTACAAATAACTAAGTCGTGGTTTAAAACCTGAAAACCTGAAATATATTTCTGTAAATCTCCTGCAGTTAATTGCTCTTGATTAGAAATTGAAATATTAACAGTTTCTCTATCTGAATCTTCAATTTGTTTCTTAAAACGTACTTGTTTTAAGTTCAAAATAATTTCAGTTACGTCTTCAACAATACCTTTTACAGTTGAAAATTCGTGTTCAATACCTTCAATACGAAGTGATGTTATTGCAAAACCTTCTAATGAAGATAAAAGCACTCTTCTTAAAGCATTTCCTACTGTTAAACCAAAACCTGGTTCTAACGGTCTAAATTCAAATCTACCATTAAAATCGGTAGAATCAATCATAATTACTTTATCGGGCTTTTGAAAATTTAAAATTGCCATAATTGAATTGGTATCTTTAAAATTATTTAGAGTATAACTCTACTATTAATTGTTCCTTAATATTTTCTGGAATTTGCATTCTTTCAGGAACGCTTACAAAATTACCTTGTTTTGTTTCTGAATTCCAAGTAAGCCATTCATAAATATCGTTTTTTCTGCTTGCTAAAGAGTCATCAATTATTATTAATGATTTTGATTTTTCTCTTACAGCAACTAGATCACCAGCATTTAAAGAATATGAAGGAATATTTACTAACTCGCCATTAACAGTTATATGACGGTGAGATACTAATTGACGTGCTGCACTACGACTTGGAGCAACTCCTAATCTATAAACAACATTATCTAAACGAGATTCACAAAGTTGTAATAAAATTTCACCTGTTACACCTGTAGATGCAGAGGCTTTTTTAAATAAATTTGAAAATTGTTTTTCTAAAATACCATACGTATATTTAGCTTTTTGCTTTTCAGACAACTGCATTGCGTATTCAGATTTTTTCCCTCTACGTCTGTTGTTTCCGTGTTGTCCTGGAGGATAATTTCTTTTTTCAAAAGATTTATCTTCTCCAAATATTGCTTCACCAAATTTACGAGCAATTTTAGTTTTTGGTCCTGTATATCTTGCCATTTTTTATATTTATGTGATAGGGACTATGAATTAAGGCTAATCCTTCGATAATCTAAATCCTATCTGTTAAAAATTAATTTAATTATACTCTTCTTCTTTTTGGAGGTCTACATCCGTTATGTGGTGC
>NZ_WTAR01000128.1 GCF_013139515.1 Lutibacter sp. | reverse complement strand
ATGAAGCAGCTAGTAAACCATAAATAAGAAGTGAACTATTTCCACCCATCATTACAATATAAGCTCCAAAAGCAATAAGACCTAAAAATAAGATATTATTAATTAGGTTATATTTAGGAAGTCTGATATCATTTAGAGAACCATTTAATTTGCCAAAGGCAACTAAACTTCCTGTAAAAGTGATGCTTCCAATAATAATAGCTGCAATTACTGTTGAAGTTTGCATTGCATCCCCAGTATTATTTCCATACTCAACTAAACCAATAAGCATAGCACTTGCACCACCAAAACCATTGAATAACGATACCAATTCAGGCATTTTAGTCATTTCAACTTTCATTGCTATTAACCAACCAATTATTGTTCCAACCAAAAGGGCAGCTCCAATTAATATATAATTGGTTAATGGAACTACAATAGTTACTATTTCACCATTTACACGCTTTTCAGGTATTAATATTGTACCAATTATAGCGACAACCATACCTACAGCGGCAATCAAGTTTCCTTTTTTAGCTGTTTCTGGGTGTCCTAGCATTTTTAAACCTATAACGAATGTTACGGTTGAAATCAAATAGATAATACTTAATGTTATACTCATTATTTTCTCTTTTTAAACATTTGTAACATACGGTCGGTTACGGCAAAACCACCAACAACATTTATAATTCCTAATACTACGGCAACAAAACCTAAACCTAATGAAAGGTAATCATTTGGGTCTGCTTGTAGCATTACTAGTAAAGCACCAACAATTACAACACCACTTAATGCGTTTGCTCCAGACATTAACGGAGTGTGTAGTACAGACGGTACATTTTTAATTAATTCTACACCAATAAATATCGCTAAAATCAGGATATATATTAATTCTAAATTATTGCTTATAAATTCTAATAATTCATTCATATTTATTCAGTTTTAGTTTTTTCTAATTTTTCCTTCGTGAACAATTAATGTTCCGTCAGTAATTTCTTCTTCTAACTCCCACTTAAACTTATTCTCTTCAGTTAAATGCAGTAAGAAATTGTACATGTTTTTTGCGTATAATTCACTAGCATTAGTTGATACACTTTCTGGAGCCATTGTAGTTCCAATAATTTTAACACCGTTTGTTATTACAGTTTCGCTCATTTTACTTAATTCACAGTTACCACCTTGTGCAGCTGCTAAATCAATAATAATAGCACCGTTTTTCATTTGAGAAACTTGTTCAGCTGAAATTAATACAGGTGCTTTACGTCCTGGTACCATTGCGGTTGTAATTACTAAATCTGCTTGAAATAATGATTTATTTACGGCTTCTTTTTGTCTACGCACATAATCTTCTGATGCTTCTTTTGCATAACCACCTTCAGATTCTTCACCTGTATTATCTACAGAAATAAATTTTGCTCCTAAAGACTCAGTTTGTTCTTTAGTTTCCATTCTAATATCAGTAGCTTCAACAACTGCACCTAAACGTTTTGCAGTTGCAATTGCTTGTAAACCTGCAACACCTACACCATAAATTAATACTCTTGAAGGGATAATGGTTCCTGCAGCTGTCATCATTAAAGGAAATATTTTGGTCATTTCGTTAGCTCCAGTAATTACAGCTTTATAACCAGCCAAGTTACTTTGTGAACTTAAAACATCCATATCTTGTGCTCTAGAAATTCTTGGCATTGCATCCATAGAAAATGCTGTTACACCAGTTGCAGCGATTGCTTCAATTAATTTAGGTTGTGATTTATAGTATAACTGACTCATTAAAATTTGGTCTTTATTAACTAATTTTAAATCATCATTATCAAATGGATTAATTTTTACTAATACATTTGATTCTTTAAAAATATCATTTCTCTTTTTTACAACAACACCTACTGAAGTAAAATCAGAATCTTTAAATGAAGATTTAGTACCTGCATCTTCTTCAACCAAAATTTCAAACCCTTTTCCAATAAGTTGTTTGGCAATATTTGGTGATATAGCAATACGCTTCTCACTTAATGGTGTCTCTTTTAATACGCCTATTTTCATATATTAATGGTTTTATTATGTATAAAATTATATAAATTATTTTTCTGATAAGAATTTCTATGAATTATAAAAAAAAGAAAACTAGCTTTAAGGCTAGTTTGGTACATATATATCATTCTTGTAAAAGACAAAACGCTCAAAATTATAAAAAATATAATATTGTTATTTGAGTCTATTATTGAAGATAAATAGTTATTCATTTTTTTAAAATAATTGCGTAAATATAAGTATTTATTAAAGGCTAAAAGTTGATATTAGTCACATTTTTTAGGAACTTATATTTTGTGTAATAATTATTACAATTATTTCATTAAAAGTTAAATTCAAATTAATTTGCAGCTATATTTAATTAACAATTGTTATTAGTTTTACCCTACCTAACCTATTTATTTTAGTTATACTTGTACTTTATCACATATAATAAATGAAAATTACATTTTTAGGTACAGGTACTTCGCAAGGTGTTCCTGTTATAAATAGCACACATCCGGTTTGTTTGTCTACTAATAAAAAAGACAAAAGATTGCGAGTTTCAATTTTGGTTGAATGGAATGATTTTACGTATGTTATAGATTGTGGTCCGGATTTTAGGTATCAAATGCTACGCGCTAAAGTTTCTAAAATTGATGGGGTTTTATTTACACATGAACATGCCGATCACACTGCCGGTTTAGATGATTTGCGCCCGTTTAGTTTTAGCTTAGGAGCTGTTCCAATTTATGCGCATAAAAGAGTTTTAAAGTATTTAACTACACGATTTGATTATATTTTAAACGACACTAATAAATATCCGGGAGCGCCAAGTGTTCAGCAAATTGAAATTAATAACAATCCTTTTTTATTAGGAAATTTGAAAGTAATTCCTATTGAAGTTGAACATGGAAAACTTACTATTTTTGGATTTAGATTTCAAAATTTTGCTTATTTAACAGATGTTAAAACAATTTTAGAAGAAGAGAAATTAAAACTAAAAAATTTAGATGTTTTAGTTATAAATGCTGTAAGAATTAGAGCACACCATTCTCATTTAAATTTAGATGAAGCATTACTTTTAATTGCAGAATTAAAACCTGAAAAAGCTTATTTAACACATATTAGTCAATATTTAGGTTTTCATGATGAAGTTGAAAAAATACTTCCAAAAAATGTGTATTTAGCTTATGATGAATTGGTGGTTGAAGTTTAAAATATTAATCTTTTAAAGCCCATTCTACTGCTTTTTCTGCATGAATTTTAGTTGTATTAAATATTGGAATAGTAACGTCTTTATCTGAAATAAGTAATGGAATTTCTGTACAGCCTAATATAATTCCTTGTGCTCCTCTTTTTTCTAAATTTTGAATGATGGTTTTATAAATCTCTCTTGAATCATTATTTATTTTACCATGAACTAATTCATTATAAATAATATTGTGTACTAATTGTCTTTCATTACTGGTAGGAATTAAAACTTCTATTCCAAAATCATTAATTAAGATTTGTTTATAAAAATCTTTTTCCATTGTAAATTTAGTGCCCAGCAAAGCAATTTTTGTAAGTTTATTCTTTGCAATTTCTTGAGCAGTAGCTTCGGCAATATGAAAAAAAGGAATTGAAATATTTTTTTGGATAGCATTACTGCATAAGTGCATTGTATTAGTACAAAGAATTATAATATCAGCTCCAGCTAATTCAAGTTGCTTTGCAGCAGTACTCATTAGTTCATCTAATACTTTCCAATTATTTTCGTGTTGCAATTTTTCTATTTCAGCAAAATCAACAGAGATCATAATACTTTTACAAGAGTGAAAACCACCTAAAACTTCTTTTACTTTTTTATTTATAAGCTCGTAATATACCAGCGAAGATTCCCAACTCATACCTCCAATTAACCCAATTGTTTTCATTATTTAAAAGTTTACTTAGTAGTTATTATAAATTAGTTTTAAAGTTTCATGAATAGTATTCTTAATTTTTGAAGTTGGTATTTGATAATGATTGTTCATATAGCTAAAAATAAGTACTGTCCCTTTTTTTGTAATTAAATAACCGCTTAAATTGTAATTATTTGATAATGATCCAGATTTAGCATGCACAAAAGGTTTGAGGTTTATAGTGTTTGTTTCATTACTAACAGGAAAGTAATTTAATAATTTTTGTAAAGTAATTTCATGAAACATTTTCTCTAATAAAAAAACAAAATCATTAGGTGAAAATAAATTATATCTAGACAATCCTGAACCATCAACCCAACGGGGTTTTTGAGGTAAATCTTCTAGGTAATTAGTTAAAGCATAGTTTATTGCTAATTTAACTGAATAAGAGTCGCTTACTTTTTTTCCAACTTGAAGTAATAATTGTTCTGCAATAAAATTATCACTTTCAATAAGCATTTTTTTATATAGCTCATCAGAAGTTACACTTTTTAACGTCTTAAAATTATATTTTTTTGAAGTTGAAATTAGTTTAATTTTTTTTTGAATTTCTTCACTTAATAATTTAGCAACTAATTGATTAGATGTTATAAAAGGGACAGTATTTATTTTTTCACTGTTTTTTTGAATGTAAAATATGTTTTTGGTGAATTCTCTTGTGGTTGAAACGGTATCTAAAACAAGTGTATTTTGTTTAAAGTAAGATGGAACTGACTTTTGTAAACTATCATTTACAGCGTGCTTTACTAAGTTTCCATACATAGGAAATAAACTTTTTTCAGGCATGTAGTAATATTGGTAATCATCCCAAGCCCAACCGCTTCCGAAGGAATTTTCATTAATGGTATCATCAATTAAATAAATACTATCTGTTTGCTTTTTTAAGAAGTCAATTATTTTAGAAGTTTCTAAACCATACAATAAAGAAGGATCGGCAGTACCTTTAATAAGAATGGAATCTTTAGTCTTATAGTACTCTAATCCTATTATTGAATCTTCAAGCGTTTTATATGCAGTGTAAAATGTAAATAATTTTGTGTTTGAAGCTGGTGTAAAATATTTAAATCCGTTGTAATTAATTAGTTCTTTTTTAGTTGTAGGATTATACAATACAAACCCTTTAAAAAATGAATTTTCTTTATCTGCTCGCTTAAAGTTTCGTTTAATTTTATGTGTAGTGCCACACGAATTTAAAAACATAACAACCAAAATAATACTAGTTATATTTAAAGCTTTTGATATGTTTTTTTTTAGGGTTAACATTAAACTATATTTAATTTTTAAGCTCTATAATAATGGGTAAATGGTCAGATATGTGCTTACTATTATCCAATAAATCATTGACATGAGTATAAGATAAAATAGTTAAATTTTTAGTAAAAAAATAATCAATTTTTCTAGTAACTTCATCTAAGCTAAAGCCGTTAAATGTTCCAATTGGCCCAATTAAAGTAGTTTTAGATATTTTTGAAGCATCATCTAATTCATTATTTAAAATAGTTATTGGTTGTTGGTTAGGAGTCATATTAAAATCGCCCATTAAAATAATAGGGTAGTTGTTGGTATTTAGCTGTTTAATTTTTCTTAAAATCAATTTTACAGAGTTTTCTCTTGCAACTTTCCCAATATGATCAAAATGAGTATTAAATACCCAAATTTTTTGTTTGGTTTTTAAATTTTCTAATAAACCATACGTGCAAATTCTATTTAAAGCAGCATCCCAACCAATTGAATTATTATTGGGTGTTTTAGATAACCAAAACGTATTATTTTGAAGTAATTTAAAAATGGTAGTGTCGTAAAAAATAGCTGAATATTCTCCTTTTTGTTCACCATCTCTTCCAATACCAAAATAATTGTGGTTTTTTAATGAAGTGTTCAAATACTCAACTTGATTAAATAACCCTTCTTGAATTCCAATTATTGGAGCGTTGTATTTATTTAAAAGTACTGCAATTTTATCCTTTCTATCTTGCCAGTTATTAATTGTATCCCAATTATTATCGTACCTAATATTGTAAGAAATTATTTTGGTTGATTGTGCTATTGAAATTAATGAAATGCTAAAAAAGCATAGAAATGTAATACAGGATTTTTTGCTTAAATTCATTTTATAAATATATAAGAATAGTTTCTTAAAAGGTACAATTATTAATACAAAAAAAGCCTATCAAATAATTGATAGGCTTCTGTTTTGAAAAAAGGTAATTAGTATATATTAAATTACTTTTACATTTACTGCGTTTAAGCCTTTTTTACCTTCTGTTAATTCGAATTCAACTTCATCACCTTCTCTTATTTCATCGATTAAACCAGAAATGTGTACAAAATGTTCTTTGTTTGAACCTTCTTCGCTGATAAATCCAAATCCTTTAGTTTCGTTGAAGAATTTTACTGTTCCTTTACTCATTATATTAGTATTAAAATTATATTAGTTGCAAATTTACGATTTATTATTAAATATTCATAATTTTTAATAAATTATATTTAAATATTTTTAGAATGTATCTTGTTGTAAATGAGTAGATTATACGTTTTTAATTTTCAAACCATAAATATAATGTCCGCAAATATGAGTTTTTAGCTCTATTACGTTCGGTAAATGTCCCAATTGTTTAAAATTGAATTTTGTTAAAAGTCCAATTGTAGAAGTGTTAATGTCTAAAAGAAAAGCTAATAAATTTTTTTTACCAATTCTTTCACAGTCTGTAATAACATAATTTAACAAAGCTGTTCCTATTCCTTTTTTATGAAAAGAATAGTTTACATAATAGCTTATTTCTGCTACTTTAGACATTGCTTTTCTGCCAGGTCGGTAGGGCGATATAGAACAAAATCCTACAACTTTTTTGTTCATTTTAGCAACGTAAAGAGGGTAATTGTTGTTGTCAAATTTATTAAACCATTCAATTCTATCGTTTAAGCAAAACTCCTCAGTATCACCAGTGGCACAATTAGATTTTATGGCTTGGTTATAAATAGTTACAATACTTGGTAAATCTTTTAAAGTTGCAAATTGTATTGTTATTTTAGAGTTCATGTTAAATTTAACATTTAAATTAAAGGCTTAGACACTGCAAATTAATAAAATTTAAAAATAAATAAAGGTAGTAACAATCACTAATTATTGTTACTACCTTTAAATTTAAGTTATATGAGTTGATCTTATTATTTTGAGAACTAAATTTTAACACCCAACTCCTGTAATAACTTTTCTGAATTTGCTTTTACAGCTGCTGATGGCTTTAATGATAATGCCTTTTTTAAATTTTTAATTGCATTCTTTTTATCTCCCATAGTTTTGTAAGCCTCTCCTAAACTATCAAAACTATTTGGATCTGTTGGATCGTTTTTAATATTCATTTTGAAGAATTTTAAAGCTAAATCATATTGTTTTTGAGTTAACATCTGATATCCCATAGCGTTCAATTGTCTCTTATTCGCTAATGAAGAAGCTTTATCTAAAAGTTCTAAAGATTCCTTTTGCTTATTCATTTTAGCTAAAATACGAGATTTAGTTAGGAGATTATTATAGTTTCTCTGACTGTAAAATTGCCCGCTAATAGATTTGTTTATCCAATTTAGAGCTTCGTCTAAGTCACCCCCATTGTTAAGTGTGTAATTTGCTGCTTGTCTCCAACTTTGATTTGAAAAACCTGGTGAGTTTTGTAATTCATTTTTTATGTTTTCTAGAACTAACTCATTTACGGCAACTTCAATTTTAAAAGGAATTTCTTTGGTGCTCCATTTTAAAGCAGCAGTTGTTGAGTTTGCAGTCACATCAATAAAATCGAATGTAAGTAATTCAGCATTGCTAATTTCATTAGATTTTACTGTAACTTTTAAAACGTCTTCTTCAGGTTTATAGAAAAAACTACCCCAAGCGGTTGAATTGCTTGAGAAAATTACTGTTACATCACCATTTTCAAAAGGAACCAAATGTAAACCATAGGTTCCAGCTTTTAGTGATTTTCCTTCAATGCTCACATCATTAGAAAATTTAATAACGGTATTTTCATTAGCTCCAGCACGCCAAGGAGATTCTTTAGCGGTCCCAAATCCTAAGTTATTCATTCCGTAAGGAACTAATTTTCCCCAAATTTCTCTTCCTTTTACACTTGGTCTTGAATAGGTAATTGAAATATCACTAATACCTACAGTTTGTGATACAGTTGCTTTTTGGCTTCCTCTAGGTAAAGTTAATTGAGCGTAAGAGCTTGTACTTACCATAAATAAAGTAGTAAATACAGCAATACCTAAAGTAAATTTAATGTTCTTCATGTTAAATAGTTTAAAGAGTTAGATTATTACGAGTTCAATACTACAATTATGTGTGTTGCAGATTTGTTAAAAAAAATATAATTGTGAAATCTTTAAGATTTTAAGCAAAAAAACTGTTGGTAATCAAAACAACTAACTTGGATTTTTTATCTTTGCAGTTCGTTTTAAAAAAAGAAGAATGAAAATATCATACAATTGGTTAAAACAATTTTTAAAAGTTGATTGGGAAGCTGATAAAACAGGAGAATTGTTAACTGATTTAGGTCTTGAAGTTGAAGGTATTGAAACTGTTGAATCTATAAAAGGAAGTTTAGAAGGTGTAATTGTTGGAAAAGTACTTACTTGTGTTCAACACCCTAATGCTGATAGGTTAAAAGTTACCACTGTAGATTTAGGAAATGGAACACCAGTTCAAATTGTTTGTGGAGCTCCAAATGTAGCAGTTGGGCAAACAGTACCCGTAGTAACAATTGGTGCCACTTTATATGATGATAAAGGAGAAGGTTTTAAAATTAAAAAAGGAAAAATTAGAGGCGAAGAAAGTCATGGAATGATTTGTGCCGAAGATGAGTTAGGATTAGGTAAAAGCCACGATGGAATTTTAGTTTTAGATGATGCGCTAGTTGCTGGGACTCTAGCTTCAGAAGTATTTAATATTGAGAAAGACCAAGTTTTTGAAATTGGATTAACACCAAATAGAGCTGATGCAATGAGCCATTTAGGCACTGCCCGTGATTTACGTGCAGGTTTATTACAACAAGGTGTTTCAGTAGAGTTAATTTCTCCAACAGTGAGTGAATTTCATGTTGATGATAGAACTTTAAAAATTGATGTTGAAGTTGAAGATATTGAAAAAGCACCTAGATATGCCGGAGTTACAATTTCAGGAATTACCGTAAAAGATTCTCCAGAATGGATTCAAAACAAATTAAAAGCTATTGGTTTAACACCAATAAATAATATTGTAGATGTTACCAATTACGTTCTACACAGTTTAGGGCAACCATTGCACGCATTTGATGCTGCTAAAGTAAAAGGAGGTAAAGTACTAGTTAAAACATTAGCCAAAGGAACAAAATTTACAACATTAGATGGTATTGAACGTGAATTGCACGAAGAAGATTTAATGATTTGTAATGGCAATGAAGACCCAATGTGTATTGCAGGTGTATTTGGAGGTTTAAATTCAGGTGTTACAGAAAACACAAGTTCAATATTTTTAGAAAGTGCTTATTTTAATCCGGTAGCAATTCGAAAAACAGCTAAAAGACACGCGCTAAATACCGATGCTTCTTTTAGGTTTGAAAGAGGAATTGACCCAAATATTACTAAATATGCCTTAAAAAGAGCAGCTAATTTAATTTTAGAAGTTGCTGGAGGTAAAATTTCTTCTGAAATTGTAGATATGTACCCTACAAAAATTGAAGATTTTCAAGTGTTTTTATCGTATGAAAAAATGGATCGTTTAATTGGTACTGAAATTCCAAGAGAAACAGTTAAAAATATATTAGCATCATTAGATATTAAATTTAATAGTGTTACTGATGGTGGAATTGGTTTAACAATTCCATCGTATAGAGTTGATGTTACAAGAGAAGCTGATGTTATTGAAGAGATTTTACGTGTGTATGGTTATAACAATGTTGAGTTTTCTCATAAGTTAAATACCTCAATTTCATTTTCTGAATTTGATGCCATAAAAATTGAAAACGTTGCTGCTAATCAGTTAATATCTCAAGGTTTTAATGAAACAATGGCTAATTCTTTAACAAAAGCCGATTATGTTTCTTTAACAGAAATGTTAAATTCAGAGCACAATGTAACCATGTTAAACCCTTTAAGTAGTGATTTGGGTGTAATGCGTCAATCATTGTTATTCAGCGGTTTAGAATCTGTTATTTATAATGTTAACAGAAAAAACAGTTCTTTAAAATTCTTTGAATTTGGTAAAACGTACCATAAGTTTGAAAGTGGTTATAGTGAACAAAAACATTTAACATTATTTGTTTCAGGAAATAGAGCTAAAGAGAGTTGGAAATTAACGCAACAAGTTTCAGATTTCTTTTATTTGAAAGGAATTGTACTAACATTGTTACAACGCTTAGGAATTAGTAATTTGAAAACTACACCAACTAAAAACGATGTTTTTTCAGAAGGTATTACGTTAAGCTTAGGGAAAATTAAGTTGGTAGATTTAGGCATTGTAAAACGTCCAATTTTGAAAGAATTTGGAATTAAACAAGAAGTTTTATTTGCAGATTTTAATTGGGAAAACGTATTAAAAGTAGGTGGAAAATCTAAAGTTAAAGTTAGTGAATTATCTAAATTTCAAGCTGTAAAAAGAGATTTTGCGTTGTTGTTAGATAACGAAGTTACTTTTAGTGAAATCTATAATTTAGCTTTTCAAGCAGAAAAAAACTTCTTAAAAGGTGTAGATTTATTTGATGTTTATGAAGGTGATAAATTAGAAGAAGGGAAAAAATCGTATGCAGTTAGTTTTTTAATTCAAGATGAAAATAAAACATTAAACGATAAGCAAATAGATAAAATAATGCAAAAACTGCAGCAAACATTTGAAAAAAATGTAGGTGCAACCTTGCGATAAAAACGTATGATTAATTTAAAGCCTTTAGAAATTTTTTCTAAAGGCTTTTTTTTTAATTTTGCACAAACCTATTTCAATGTATAAAAGCTGTATTCGTCCACTATTTTTTCTTTTCGATCCTGAGAAAATTCATCATTTTACTTTTTCATTCCTGAAAATTGTATCTAAAATGCCTGGTGTTCCATTTATTTTTAGAAGTTTATATCAGATTAATGATAAAAAATTAGAGCGTAATTTATTTGGGCTTAATTTTAAGAACCCAGTTGGTTTGGCTGCAGGATTCGATAAAAATGCTGTGTTGTATAATGAATTAGCAAATTTTGGTTTCGGTTTTATTGAAATTGGGACAGTTACTCCAAAAGCACAAGAAGGAAATCCTAAGAAAAGAATCTTTAGATTAAAAACTGATAATGGTTTAATTAATAGAATGGGCTTTAATAATAATGGTTTAGAATCAGCTATTGAAAAATTAAAAGAAAATAAGGGAAAAGTACTTATAGGAGGTAATATTGGGAAAAACACGGCTACAATGCCGGATAATTATACAGAAGATTATATTTATTGTTTCACAGAATTACACCCGTATGTAGATTATTTTGTGCTAAATGTAAGTTGTCCAAATGTGAGCAGTCATGCTAAATTGAACGATAAAGAGTATTTATTAGAATTAATTTCTGAAGTTCAAAAAGTGAATAAAATTTTTAGTAAACAAAAACCAATATTGTTAAAAATTGCACCAGATTTAAATACAGCTCAATTAGATGAAATTATAGATTTAGTTGCTGAAACCAATATTGAAGGTGTTATAGCTTCAAATACTTCTATAAATAGAGCCAATTTAATTGCTTCCGAAGAAAAATTGACTAAAATTGGTAATGGAGGTTTAAGTGGTAGACCAATTAAAGATAGAAGCACACAAGTCATAAAATATTTAGCAGACACTTCTAATAAAGCATTTCCAATAATTGGAGTGGGAGGTATTCATTCTGCTGGAGATGCATTAGAAAAAATAGAAGCAGGAGCAGATTTAGTTCAAATTTATACAGGTTTTATTTATGAAGGACCTTCATTAATTAAAAAAATTAATAAAGCAATTTTATCAAAAAAATAAATGAATTACGAAACCCTTATATCATTTCTAGGTGCTTCGCTGCTCTTAACAATAATGCCAGGGCCTGATCTTATTTATGTGTTGGTACAAAGTATTACTAACGGTAAAAAGTATGGAATTGTTACTGGTTTTGGGTTGGTTACTGGTATTTTAATTCATACTACTTTAGTGGCTTTTGGAGTTTCTGCGATTTTAAAAACCTCTGAAAATTTATTTTTTATTATTAAATTATTTGGTGCACTTTATTTAGTGTATTTAGCGTATCAAACATTTATTTCTAATGAGAAAATCTTGTTAAATGCTAAGGCAGAAAAAAAAGGATTGCTAAAATTGTACAAGCAAGGCTTTATTATGAATGTTTTAAACCCTAAAGTTTCTATTTTCTTTTTAGCCTTTTTCCCGGGTTTTTTATATAGTACTACTCAAAATACTATTGTTCAGTTTTATGTGTTAGGATTTATTTTTATACTTCAGTCACTAATAATTTTCACCATAGTTTCAACACTTTCGGGTAAATTTTCAAACTATTTGAAACAACATCCAACATTTAATAAAAGATTAAAATGGGTGAAAATTTTTGTTTTTATTGCTATGGCAGTTTTCATACTCTTTTTTTAGTAGGATATTGTATATTTGAGCTAAGATGCAACACGTAAAAATTATAGAATGCCCAAGAGATGCTATGCAAGGCATTAAATCACATTTTATACCTACAGAAGCCAAAGCCCAATATATTAATGCTTTATTAAGAGTAGGTTTTGATACGATAGATTTTGGAAGTTTTGTTTCGCCAAAAGCAATTCCGCAAATGCGTGATACTGCTGAAGTACTTTCTAAATTAGATTTAAGTAAAACTGAAAGTAAATTATTAGCCATTGTTGCAAATATTAGAGGTGCTGAAGATGCTTCAAAGTTTGAAGAAATTGATTATTTAGGCTATCCTTTTTCAATTTCTGAGAATTTTCAAATGCGAAATACAGGAAAAACTATTGCAGAATCTATTTTAATTTTAGATGAATTGTTAAACATTTCTGTAAAAAAAAATAAAGAAGTTGTTGCGTATTTATCAATGGGTTTTGGAAATCCGTATGGAGATCCTTGGAATGTTGAAATTGTATCAAAATGGACTGAGAAACTTTCAAAAATGGGAGTTAAAATCCTATCATTATCTGATACTGTTGGAAGTTCAACACCAGAAATTATTACACAACTTTTCTCGAATTTAATACCTGCATATTCTCATATCGAGTTTGGTGCACATTTACATACTACACCCACAACTTGGTTTGAAAAGGTTGACGCTGCATATAAAGCTGGTTGTAATAGGTTTGATGGTGCAATAAAAGGGTATGGTGGTTGCCCAATGGCAAAAGATGATTTAACAGGTAATATGCCAACCGAAAAATTGATTTCTTACTTCACTCAACAAAAAGTTTCAACCAATATTCAAGCTATGAGCTTTGAAAGTGCCTATAATGAAGCTTTAAAGATATTTAGCTAAACTTCACGTTTTCAATTACATAATTAAACTGCTTTTTTGTAAAAGATGATATAAGTCATACTATTTATAATTATTCTAAATAAACCTTTTGTAATTAAAGTTACTTATATACTTTTGTGCATTATTAAGAATAAGTCTAAATAAAAATAAGCAATTAAAAATGAAAAATATAAGATTAATTTTAGCAGCAGTATTGGTAAGTTTTATTGGGTATTCCCAAGAAAATTTAACAAATGAAACCAAACAAGAAGACCAAGGAATATTGAGTAATAAAGTTACTATTGGCGGTTATGCACAAATAGATTATAACGAGCCAGATGGTTCTAAAGTTGGAAAACTAGATGTTCATAGAATGGTATTTCTTTTTGGATATAAATTCAATGAAAAAGTAAGTTTTGTAAGTGAAATAGAATATGAGCATGTACAAGAAGTTTTTGTAGAACAAGCTTATTTAAAATACAAAGCTTCAGAAAATATGAACGTCTTAGCAGGTTTAATGTTAGTGCCAATGGGTATTATTAATGAATTTCATGAACCACCAACTTTTTACGGTGTAGAACGTCCAAACGTTGATAATTATATAGTGCCAACAACTTGGAGAGAGTTGGGTGTTGGTATTTCAGGGAAATTTGACAATGTCTCTTTAAAATATCAGGCGTATGTATTTAATGGTTTTAAATCTTATATTGATGGCGCAGGAGTATTAAGAGGAAGTGATGGTTTAAGAAAAGGACGTCAAAAAGGAACAGAGTCTGTAGTAAGTTCTCCAAATTTCTCAGCGAAGTTAGATTATTATGGAATTTCGGGACTTCGATTAGGTTTGTCGGGTTATTTTGGTAAAACACAAACTGATGATACATCAATTGAAGCATCTACAGTTGGTGTTTCAATGATTGGAATAGATGCTAGGTATAAATACAATAATTTAGAATTAAGAGGGCAGTATATAAATACAAGTCTTTCTGATACAGAAGATTACAATACATTAACTGGGAAAGATTTAGGTTCTAAAATGAACGGTTTGTATGCTGAAATTGCTTATGGATTTGATTTAAAAGGGGAAGAAAAATTAACACCTTTTTTACGTTATGAAAAGCACAATACACATGCAGAAACTGAAGGTAGTTTGATTGCAAATGAAGCGTACGACAGAAATGAATTAATTTTTGGATTGAATTATAAAGTGGCTGAAGGTGCCGCTTTTAAAATGGATTATCAATTAATGAATAATGCAATTTCAGGAAGCGATACAACAAAGCAATTTAATGCAGGTGTTGCAATTTGGTTCTAAGTTATTTAATTAAAATAATTATTAAATATATTGAGTTTGTTGGTTTGCAAAAAATCAACAAACTCAATATCAGTAAAAAATAATATGGTTGAAGTATGAGAAAAATAGTATTTATAAGCACTTTATTTTTAATAGTAACAAGTTTTACTACTACTTCAAAAAGAGTTGATGTACTTATTCAAAAAGAAATTAAAACTGTTTTTAACATAGAAAATTACACGACACATCCAATTGCTATTTCAAAAGAGGTGCAAGAATTAATACCTCTTAAAATTACAGAAACTAATTTCTTTAAAATTAAGAGTGATGATAACTTTTTAGGCTATTATTATTTAGGCAAAGCGTATGGTAAAGCTGATTATTTCGACTTTATTGTTATTTTTGATAAAGACTTAATAGTTTCAAAGGTTAAAATATTGGTTTATAGAGAAGATCACGGAGGAGAAGTAGGCAGTAAGCGTTGGTTGAAGCAATTTATTGGAACAACTAAAGAACAGCAACTTAAATATCAAAAAGATATAGCCGCTATTTCTGGTGCAACAATATCAGCCAAGTCAATGACAAATGAGGTGAATAAATTATTAAAGACTATTGGTATTTTGAATAACAAACAACAATTATAATGCAAATACACGGATTGATACATCAATTTCCTAAAGAAATAAAATTAGTAATTTTTATTTTTATGATTACACTTAGTGTAGGGTTTTATGGTGGTTTAAGTTTTGTGAATAACACAACTTCTATGCAACCTTCGGGTGTTGAATCTAATTATTTAGGAAATGAAAATGATGAAGATGCCGACGTAATGAAATTCAAAAAAAGTAAACGAGAAATTTTAACCATTGTTCACAATCACATACTTTCATTATCTGTAATCTTCTTTTTACTTTCTCTAATCTTATCAACCACTTCAATTAATAAAAAGTTAAAATATTTTTTAATGGTTGAACCTTTTCTATCAGTATTATTAACTTTTGGCGGTATTTACTTACTATGGAGCGGTGTGTTATGGTTTAAATATATTATTATATTTTCAGGAATTTTAATGACATTTACCTTCGTATTAGCTACATTTTTAATAGTGTACCAACTTTTATTTTCTAAAAAATAATAATATAATTGTATTGAATTCTTCAAAATAAAAAGACTCTCAAAACTTATTTAGTATTTGAGAGTCTTTTTAATATAAATTTAAACCTAATTAAGGTTAAATTTTTTCTTTCTAAAATAAGCCACAACACTTAAAATTGCGATTACAGCAACAAAAATATAAACCCAGCTAGGAATTGCTATTGGATCACCACTAGCATAAGAATGCAAACCTGATAAATAGTAATTTACACCATAATAGGTCATAATAACTGAAGCTAAACCAAATATGGTGGCAACATTATATGAAAATAAGCCAAATAATTTTGGAATAATTCTCATGTGTAAAATAAAAGCGTACACAAGTATTGTTACTAGTGCCCAAGTTTCTTTAGCATCCCAACCCCAATATCTTCCCCAAGATTCATTTGCCCAAACACCGCCTAGATAAGTACCAATACTTACCATAAATAAACCTCCAATTAAAGTTAGCTCACTTATATAAGACATTTCTTTAATAATTCGTGTAATTCTATCTTTATTAGATGTAGTTAAAAATAACATAAGTATTAGGTTAATTAATCCAATAATAGCACCTAACATTAAAAATCCATAACTACCAGCTTCCAAAGAAACATGAATGGTTAACCAATAAGATTTTAGTACAGGTACCAATGGTGTGATTTCTGGATCTAAAAAACTTAACATGGAAACTAATAATATTACTGAAGCTAAAACCATAGTTGCGGTTAAACCACCAAACGATTTTCTAGTAAATAAAATTCCTGCGAGGGTAGAAGTCCAAGCAATATAAATCATAGATTCATATCCATTACTCCAAGGTGCTCTTCCAGAAACATACCATCTTAAACCTAATCCAATTGTATGAAATACAAAACCAATTACAACTAAAGAAAATAAAATTTTATAAGCTAATTTTAGATTTAAATTTGGTTTGAAAACCGATAAAAATAAAAAGAATAAGAAAGCCATTCCAAGCAAAATGTACAATAATGCTAAACGGTTGAAAACATTGGAATTATTTAATAAAATTTCAGCATTTATTTTTGATGCTGAAGGCATAATAGCTCCTCCTTTATTAATTTGATATTCTTTAAGTTCATCAATAAGATTGTTAGCAGCACTGTAATTATTGCTGTGCATTGCCTCTTCAATAATAGTTGCGTATGAACTAAAAAATTTATCAGCTACCTTGCTTTGCCCATTTGCATGGTTATGGTTATTACCTGCGCTGTGATTTGATAACCACGTATTATTTACATCATTAGTATCAGGAATAATTTTTAATAAACTTCCGGAAAACAACATACTTAAAATATTAACTTTTTCATCAATTTTTAAGAGTTCTTTTTCAAAAACACCTCTGTCAACAGGTTTTAGGTTATAAACATTTCGTACTTCATCTTTTAGTTTATACTCCCCGTTTTTAGCAAAAAAATCTTTATAAGAAACATATAAACCTGTAACCCCCAATTTTTTTTGTATGTTTTCATGTTTGCCTAGTTTTATAATATTAACATCATACCATTCGTTACTATTCATAAACATACTTAGTACAATTTGGTCTGAGCTTAATCCATACAAACTTTCTTTTCTAGCTAATTTCCTTAATATTTCACTAGTTAACGTGTGAACAGGTTTCATTCTTCCTCTAAAATCTTGAACAACAAGTTTACTAAATTTGTTTGCGTGATTTATATCAATAATATGGGTTACATTTAAATCTTCTTTTTGCAATTGAGCAAATGAAATTGTTGAAGAAAATAGTAGCCCTATTACTAAAATAAGAGTGGTATTATTAGCTCTCATTTTTTTAAGTTTTTGAATAACTTGATAAAACCTTGTTTTTTTACTGAAAAATGTAAGAAGCATTCCTATTGTGAGTAAAATATAGCCTGCATATGTAATTAAAGTTCCCCAATAATCGTTATTAACACTTAAATAAGTTCCTTTTTCATCTTTATCAAAAGATGACTGAAAAAACCGATAGCCGTTATAATCTAAAATGTTATTCATAAATATTCTGAAATCTTTTTTAACATCGTTTTTAGAGTCAATCAATTGAACTTCGCTGGCGTAAGATGAAGCACTATTTGTACCAGGATATTTATCTAAAATAAATTTGTTTAATTTTATATAGAATGGTAAAACCATTTTTTTTGTTCCATAAGTTGCGGATAAACTCAAATTATCAAAATTAAGAACTTGAGCTCTACCAGGAGAACCTTTTTGACCGTATAAATAAGTTTCTTGTGATTTTCCATTTACAGAAATATCTACAAGAAGTGCAGTTACACTTTCACTTTTTACTTTAGGATTTTCAGAATTAATAGTAATTTCACTGTTTTTATTAAATTCGGGCAGTACAAAATTATTTGATCCATCAGAATATAAAGAGCGTAACATTAACGGTTTGTAATTATTAGAAGGGTATATGGTGTCTTTTTTTTGAGTACCCATTACCATTTGAGTGAACGCTTTATTTGTTTTAAAAAATAAAGAATCATTTTTATAAAGAATATTAATAGCTTCTGGTACTTCGGCTTCAGTAAAATTATACAATAAATTTCCAAACCTTTTTCTGTCTCCTTTGCTTAAAAAATATTCTTCTCTACCATTCATTCCGGCAACCACAATTTTTAAAGTTGGTTTACCATCTAAACCTTTAGTAAAACTTTGCTTTGGGTTTGGAATGAATTTTTTTACGGTAACGTCAATTAAATCATTATCAATTAAATAAGATTCGTGCCAATTGTTATTTCCTAATGTTGCAAAAAGAACTTCTTCATTAAAATTGAACGTTTTATCACCTTTAATAACTTTAAATTTTAGAAAAGTGGTAGAAGATAAAAAACTGTTTGAAGTATCATTTTCTCTAATATGCATCATCCCTTCAAAACCAAGATAACGAGTGATACCTGCTCCAAGAAAGATTAAAATAATAGCTCCATGAAATAGAATTAAAGGCCATTTTTTTTGCTTTACCATTTTAAATTTAATGATATTTACTACAATAGAAATGCTAAATAACAACAGCAAAAGTTCAAACCACCAAGCTTTAAAAATTACTTTTTGGGCTGAACTTGTTCCAAAATCATTTTCAACAAATGTAGCAATACCTATTGCTGCCGCGAAAATTAATATATACATACCTGCAGCTCTTGTATTAAAAAGTGCAGCTGAGAATTTTGTGATTATTGCTAAAAATTTCTTCATAAAATTATTGTTATTTGGTAAGTTAGTCTTCGTTTTTTAGTTTAAATTTTACTGTGGAAGAATAATTCCATTTTCTAAAATTAAATCATATTTGTAGCCAGCACCAAAATCTTTGTTTAAAGTAACCGTTGCTTTTATAGTAACTATTTTTCCTTCAGGAACAAAAGTGTCTGATGTTATTACCAAATCAAAGTCATCTTTACTACCATCTTTTAAATGCATCCAGTTTTTATTCATAATATTTGGATTAGATTTTACACAAACACCACTTATTTGAATAGTTTTTCCCTCATATTTAGTTGGATTTGCAACTAATTCAGAAATTTTCATGGAGCCTTTAACTTCAATTTTTTCAGAAATAGTTTTAATTGGAACCGATGTTGGCTTTACAGTTTTCTTTTTTGACGTAACACTCTTGTTGATATTTGAACTTGTTGAATGATTAGCAGTAACTAAACTACCCGATATTAAATATATTTTTTTAAAAACTTGGTTAAGCTCTTTATTTTCATAATTAGTTTTAAGTAAACCACCTTTAAAATAATAAGTTTCATCAATAGTAACATCCATAGTTCTTGTTGCTATCCAAAATTGTTCATTATTTTCAGTAACATTTAAATATACATATTTTGATGCTTGAAGAATCTCATTTATTTTTACTGTATGAAATTTATCAGAAAAAGAAGAATTAGTAATTGGTTGATTCGAGTTTTCTTCTGAAAAAATACCACTACTATTTTCAGAATTTGAAGTGCTTGTTGTAGCTTCTATTATCTTTGGACCATTGTTGCAGGCTGATGTAATTAGTACTATAAAAGTAATTTTTAACGTGTTTTTAATGAATGAAACCATAAGTTATTTTTTTCTTTTTTTGTTGTTAAAACGTTTTACAATTGATGCGTTTATTCTATAATTATTTGTTGGATCACTACTTGTTGAAAGTTCGCCAAATACATTAAATTTTAAATTTTTGTTAACTCTTAATGAAAGGTTTGTACCATAATAATTTTGTTTGAATTTTGTGTTATTATTAAAATAATTATAATCAACTATTCTAAAATAAAAATCTGCACTTAATTTATTCCTAATTAATTCTCGTGAATGTCTAATAGATAAAATATTGCTTTCTAAGTAGTTAGATGTATTTTTATTGTAATTAAATGAAAGCCGTCCACCAATAGTTGGAATTTTAGATAGACTAGCATATCCATTTATATTATCAGATTTACTTTGAGTAGAGCTTTGAAATCTTTTGCTATAACTAAAACCTGTACTTAAAAATTTTGAAGGTTTTAAATTCACTCTAAATCGTACACCTTGTCTAGCTTCATTATCATCTAAAAGGCGTTCAATATCAGTTTTATAAGTTTCATAATACAAAATTCTTTTTCTGGAATCGTATGAAATCATTAAATTAAATTTTCTCGAAAATCGATATCTAGCTGAAATATATAAATTTGATAAATCAATACTGTTTTTAGCAATACTATCTACCTTATTGTATAAATCAAATTCCATAGAAGAAAACAAATTTAATTTTTTAAGTATTGTGCTTGAGTGTTGAAAATAAGCATATCTTCTATCAATTTCTCCATTATTAGTTTGTTGAAGTACACCCAACGTAGTTTGTGAATATAAATTTGGGGTGTTTATGCTTCTACCAATATATCCACCATATTCAAAAAGATTTGAATTAAAATTGTAGTCGTTAATATCTGGTCTAAATCCAGCAATTGCACCTACATAATTTTTTCCAAAAAACTTTTCAACCTGTAAACCATCAATAGCTCCTAATGAAGAAGTTTTAGTATTAATTTTTCTCCCAATAACTAAAGATAAAGTTGGATCAACATCGTATTTTAGAGCGAAATTATAAATATTAAAAGTATTTTTTGGTTGATAACTTGAAGTATCTTTTGGTTGAATATATTGTCTATAATTTAAATACGTGTTAAATGAAAATTTAGAATTGTTTATATTTTTAGCATCCATAGAAAATCGATACATCATTTTATGCCTGTCATTTCCTGTATTTGAAAAAGTACTATAACTTGATGCTGACAATTTGCCTCTTATTTTCTCCGGGTTTTTAATAATAGGGTTCTCTTTTTCAACTTGTTTATCAATTGATTTTTTTACAATACCAGAAGTGTTTTTAACTTCTTTTTGTGCATTTTTAATAATTGTTGGTATGTGGTAATTAAAATAAATAGCATCACCTTTATTTACTTCACAACCAAAAAGAGGTTTACAAACAATTGATTTTGAAGATTTATTTTGAACTAACAAACAAGCTTTTTTCTGGTTTAAAAATTTTAAAGTATCCCCAATTTTAATATGCTCTGTAGTTTCAAACTTTACATACACATTTTTTGAAGTAACAAAAGAAACTTTTCCAGTAACTAAATTACTTGTATTTTGACCGGCTATTTTTGAACATAGCAGTGTCAAAGAGATTATTGTAAATATAAATTTTAGTTTCATAGTTTTAGGTTTATTCTCTTCCTGTTGGGTGACATCTATAGCATTCACTACTTACATATGCATAACCATTTTCACCACTGTGATCATCATCTACTTCAGCTTTATTACTGTGCTCATGACAATCAATACAACTAAAACTTGAGTAATTATTAGCAACAGTGTGGCATTCAATACAATTACTCCATTCACCTTGATGATTTCCACTATAGATTGGAAAATATTGGTTATCATGGTCCCAAGTAGAAGGCGTCCAGCCACCTATAGTATGACATTCCGTACAGTCTGTTGGGAATTGAGCACTACTGTGATTAGGATCATTTGTACTATTATAATCACTTTGATGACAGCTTATACATTCTGGAGATGCATCATTATAATTTCCTGTTGTATGACATTGAGTACAATCTTGAATATCATGTCCCAATGTTAGTGGAAAGAAATCATGATTAAATGTTGAAGGAGTCCAACCACCTGTTGTGTGACAAGCTGTACAATCTGTATTAAATGCAGTACTTGCATGATTTGGGTCGGTTGTAGTATCATATGTTGATTGATGACAACTTACACATTCTGAAGAGGTATCAGAATAATTTGCAGTTGTATGACATTGTGCACATTCTTGAATATCATGCCCCAATGTTAGTGGAAAGAAACCATGATTAAATGTTGAAGGTTCCCAACTGCTTTCGGAATGACAAGATTCACAATCAGTAGGGAAATTTGAATTACTATGATTTGGGTCTGTAGTGTTATTATAATCATCTAAATGACAACCCGCACAGGTATTAGGTGTGTTGTTGTAATTACCATATTCTGGTTTATGGCAAGTATTACAATCACTAGCAATTTCATTATGAGCTCCATTTAATGGATAGAAATCATTATGATTCCAAGTTGTTGGAGTCCAATCTGGATTTGTTGTGTGGCAAGTGGTACAATCAATAGAAAATTCAGCAGCTTCATGGTTAGGATTTTCAGTTGTATCAAAATCTGTTTGATGACAACTGATACATTCAGAAGAAATAGCTGTATAATTATTATCAATATGACATAATTTACATTCTTGAATATCATGACCTAAAGTTAAAGGGAACATTTCATGATTAAAAACGGCAGGTGACCATGAAGTTGCAAAAGCACTATGACATTCAGTGCAATTTGTAGAAAATTCAGCACTTTTATGGTTAGGGTTTATTGTTTCATCAAAATCTGTTTGATGACAGTTTAAACAATCATTACCAATAGCATCAAACCTTAAATTAGTTTCAGATGTGTGGCATTCAGCACAATCTAAACTATTATGTGCACCAACTAAAGCAAAACCGTTTTCTTCATGTAGTTCAGGAATAGTATTCACTATCCAATTATTTGAAGTATGACATCTTGCACAATCATTTCCAACTGATGCGCTATGAACATCAGTATGACAAGAAATACAGCTAGATTGTGCTTCATTAAAAACCAATGTTGAATGGCAATTCACACAATTAGTTTCGGCATGTGTTTCCTCTAATTTAAATTGAGTTGATGTATTATGATTAAACTTAATTGTGTTTACATCTATTGACCAACCATTTGGATTGTGGCATTGTGCACAATCAATTTTTAACTCAGTTCCATGAGGAGATTGAGCAAGTAGTTGCATACTTATTAGTAATGCAATTATTATTGATGACAGTCTATACATTGGTGTTTTTTAATTTTATAATTAAAACTAGTATTTTCAGTTTCTATAGCAGCAATATGGCATTGACTGCACTCAATTTTAGCATGTTTTCCTTCTAAAGGAAATGCAGTAGTATTGTGGTCAAATTTTTCTGGAACCCAACTTTCATAAATATGACAGCGTACACAATTAGTTTCTCCGTTTATTTCAAATTGATTTTCATGCTTATTTTCATGACAGTTTGTACAATTTGAATCTAAGTTTTTAAATTTTTGAATAAATGAATTTTCTTCAGTAGCTGTTATATGGCAATCTTTACAAGCTGTTTCAAGATGTTTACCTTCTAAAGCCCAAGTTGTGTTATTATGATTAAAAGTGACAGAATTCCAAGTTTCATTTGTATGACAAGTACTGCAGTTATTTTCAGGGTAATAAGTGTTTGTAATATAATTTTCATGAATATCTTCATGGCATTCAACACAAGTATTACCTTTATCTTTGAATCTCCATTTATCATCTTCCTCATTTACATGACAAGCAAAACAAGGTGTTGCAGAGTGCGCTCCATCTAATGGGAATTGTGTTAATTCATGTTGTTCTAAACCAAACAAACTAGTTTCAAAACCACTTTCAAGTGAATGACATGTGCTACAATCTGGTGAAGTATTATTTTTAATAAATTCACCTTCGTGATAATCTGTGTGACAACTTGTACAAGATGAATACTCCAAAGCATCGGTAAATTTTCCATATTCATGACATTTTTTACAATCAACTTCTGTATGTTTTCCTTCTAAAGAAAAATCTGATAAATTATGATCAAAGGCTTTCATAGTTTTTGATGAAACAAAATTATTTTCGCTGTGGCATTTTATACAATCGTTACCTAATTTTCCTTCATGTGTATCAGTATGACATTCTATACAATTGGTTTCATTTATGTTTTTTTTATCTTGAAAAACCAACGTTGGGTTTGATGTTTTTGTATGACAACTAAAACAATCTATTTGTTTATGTTTTCCTTTTAAAGTGAAATTTGTTGTATTGTGATTAAATTTTCCTCTTCCTTTAAAAATTGAAAAAGACTCTTCAGTATGACATTGAGTACAGTTTCCAGTTATTTTTTCATTATGTGGATTGTCATGACAAGATTTACAGTCGTTAAAAGGAGTATTATTAAATTTTTGAAAATCTTTTCCATTTTTTTGAGTTAGCTCATGACATTTTTTACAATCTACCGTTTCGTGTTTTCCTTTTAATTTAAAACCTGATTCGTTGTGATCAAATTTTGACGCAGGAGAAAATTCTTTGGTAGTATGGCATTTTGTACAATCGTTTGATGATAAGGTTTTTTGATGATAATCATCATGACAAGTCAAGCATTTAGTTTCTAATCCAAGAAATGTATTGGGTCTTTTTTTAATTTCTTTATTTTCAATAAAATCAGCAACATGACATTTTTTACAATCTATAGTTTCATGTTTTCCATCTAATTTATAACCCGTAAGTTTATGATTAAAATTATCTTCATCAAACCTAACCATTTCAAATTTACGCCCGTGATGTTCGCTATGACATTGAAAGCAATCTTTATTTTTTACATCAGTACTATTATGATATCCTCGTTTATTGGTAATAAGTGACTGAATATTATCATGGCAATCAAGACATTTTTCGTTTGTTACTTTTTCACCTAATTCGTGACACAATGTGCAATTACTCATCCCTTCAAATTCAGCATGAGCTTTTGTTAAATCTCCCGGAGAGATTTGGCTGTAACTATTAATTACAAACAATAAAAAAATTGCAATGCTATGAATGAATTTATTTTTCAAGATACTTTTTTATGCGTTTTCATGATGTAACCAAACCTTTTAGAAATTTGAACTCCAGTTTTTTGTAAAAAAGCTGTTGGTAATTCACCGCCAGCAAAAATATAAACCAAATCATTTGAAATGGTCTCATTCTTACTGTTTCCAATAGTGTTTAGAAGCACATGGTTTTGATGAATTGAGGTTAAATTGGAATTAAACATTACTTTTATGCTGTTATTTTTAATTGCTTCATTAATTTTTTCTCGGTTTTTAGATTTTAACCTTGAAAAAGTATCTTTTCTGTAAGAAAGTGTTACAGAATTGTTATCTTTTAATAAAAGAACAGTTTCAATGGCAGAATCCCCACCACCAACTACAATTATTTTTTTATTGTTTATTCTTTCGGCTTCTAATAACCTGTAGGCTACTTTAGTAGATTCTTCACCAGATATATTTAATTTTCTGGGACTTCCTCTTCTTCCAATGGCTAATAATATATTGTTGCAGATATATTCTTCGTTATATTTTGTAATTATTTTAAATGTATTGTCTTTTAATAAATTGATACTTTCAACTTTCGTGTTTTCAGTGATTTCAATATGGTGTTTATCAATCACCTTTTTCCAAAGTTGCAATAATTCATCTTTTGAAGTATTGTATAATTTTACTTTACCGTACAGCGGTAAATTCATAGGTGAAGTCATTACAATTTTTTGTCTTGGAAACGTGTAAACTGTACCTCCTAACGAATCTTGCTCTAAGGTTACAGAAGTTAGTCCGTGTTTTTTAGCAGCCAACGTTGCTGAAATTCCAGCAGGACCAGCTCCAATAATACCTACATCAATAACTTTAGGAATAGATTTTTTCTTAGATTTTACAATGTTTTCAATTGCTTGTTGTCCTTGTTCAACACTGTTTTTAATCAAACCCATTCCGCCCAATTCACCAGCTATATAAACACCTTTAGAATTTGTTTCAAAAAATTCATTTACATGCGGTAAATCAATTCCTCTTGTTTCGGTTCCAATGCGTAACGAAATTGCTTCAACAGGGCAACCATGAAAACAAGCTCCGTGTCCAATACATTGTGAAGTATTTATAACCGTTGCTTTCCCATTAACAACACCTAAAATATCTTTTTCTGGACAATCAGCAATGCAAGCAGCACTACCAATACAAGTGTTTAAATCTATGAAAGGGTGTAATGAAACAGGTTCAAACAAGCCTTCTTCTTTAGCAATTGCAACCTTTTTTTCAATTATTGTTGAATCTACTTTTTTCTTTCGTAAATAAAAGATAATAATAATTGCACAAATTAAAAGTACAACTCCGTAAATTACAGTTTGTTCTAAAATTAATTGTTTTACTAAAATAACCATTTATAGCCAAGTGTTAGGGTTACAATAATATGAATTACTACAATTACAAGCATTATTAATGCAAAAGGCATATGTAATACGTGCCAATATTTTAGTAATTTTTGCATGGTTTGAAGCCTTGCTATTTTACCTGAAAGTGACTTTTCTTTTTTAACCATTTTTAGAATGGCAATACATTCACTTTTTGGAATATTACTTTTTTGAAGTTCTTTTCTTAGAGAAGCAATTGTAAATTTTGATTTTTTACTGGAGTCTTCATTAGTTATACTAACAACTATTTGAATGGTCTCATTATCTAATTTAAATTTTTCACTTAACACTGTTGCTAAATCAGTTTTTAAGCTTTTTACTTCGTTTAAGCTAAGTTCTCTACCTTCAATAGTTCTAGGTATTTGTATGTAAATATATCTTCCAACCACGCCACTTAATACAACAGCAACCATGCTCCAAAAAGCAATGGAAACAATACCTCCAAATTTAAAAGCAGTATGAAAAAGTATTAGAATAGGGCCTAATACACATAAAAAAATATGAAACTCTAATAAGTATTTTAGTCTTAATTGTTTAACCATAAAATTATATCTTTTTCTAGCTATATAAATGGAAACACCAAAAAGAATAAAGAAAGTTCCAAAAATTCCTAAACCTTGTCCGTAAATTCCGCTAGATTTAAACCAGCTATAATGTGGGTGATAAAAACGTTCTTCTAAAGGTGTTTGATAATAACTATAGCCAGTGTAGCTTAGATAAAAAGTAACTACAACAACAATTATAACCATTATTGTAATATATGAGGTATGGATAATTCTGTTCAATTTTTAAAAGTTTAATGAATTATACTTTTAAAACAAGTATTATTAAATTAACCCTACTTAACTTTTGCTTTTTATTTTTAATATTATAGCGTAGCTTTGTCATTCAAAAAAACAGAATGAAAAAATTAGGTTACATTTTACTTGCTTTTAGTTTATCATTTACAGCGTGTTCTACAGAAAATGACATCGTAAATTTTACTTTTTTACAATTAAATGACGTTTATGAAATAGCACCTTTAGAAGGTGGTAAAGTAGGAGGGATGGCTAGAGTTGAAAAGTTACATCAAGATTTATTAATAGAAAATCCAAATACATTTATGTTTATGGCGGGTGATTTTTTAAATCCATCACTGTTAGGAACTTTAAAATATAAAGGAGAAAGAATTAAAGGAAAACAAATGATTGAAGTAATGAACGCTATGAAATTTGATTTGGTGGCCTTTGGAAATCATGAATTTGATTTAAAAGAGAATGAATTACAGCAACGTTTAAACGAGTCTAATTTTCAATGGATTGCTACCAATCCAATTCATAAATTAAATGATAGCATTACGCAACGTTTTGCAGTTATTAAAGATAGTATAAGACACGAGATTCCAAAAACAGTTTCATTTAAGGTGAAAAATAATGCTGGTAAAGAAATTGAAATAGGTTTTTTTAGCGCCACAATAAATTCAACACCAAAAGAGTATGTAGCATATGGTGATTTTTACGAATCGGCTAAATATGCGTACGCTAATTTAAAAACGAAGAGCGATATTGTTTTTGGTCTCACACATTTAACTATTGAGCAAGATGAAATGATTGCTAATATGTTTCCTAAAGTACCATTAATTATGGGAGGACATGAACACGTAAATATGTCCGTTCCTGTTGGAAATGCTAAAATTACAAAGGCTGATGCGAATGCAAAAACAGTTTATGTGCATAGAATTTCATATAATACAAAAACGAAAGAAACAGTAATTAATTCTGAATTGGTTCCTATAACAAAAGAAACAGGTATTGATAAAAACGTAGATAAAATTGTTCAGAAATGGAACGTTTTATTAGATGAAAAAATTAAAGAAATTCTACCAAATCCAGATGAAGTTATTTTTACAGCTGAAATTCCTTTAGATGGTAGAGATACACCAGTTAGAAGCAAACAAACAAATTTAGGTTTGTTAATTACTAAAGCAATGGCTTATAGTTTTAATAATGAAGTAGATTGTGCAATTGTAAATGGAGGTTCTATAAGAATTGACGATCAATTACAAGGAGATATTACAGGAGTTGATATTTTTAGAGTGTTACCATTTGGAGGTGAAGTTTTAAAAGTTGAATTAAAAGGTAGCCTGCTTAAAAAAGTATTAAATTATGGTAGATTAAAAGCTGGGAAAGGAGCTTATTTACAGCGATATAATGCTAGTTATGATAAAGTTACAAAAAAATGGACTGTAAATAATAAACCTATTATAGCAGCTAAAATCTACACAGTTGCTTTTAGCGATTACCTATTAAGAGGTTTTGATATTCCTTTTTTAACTTCAGAAAATAAAGATGTTATCATAGTTTACGAGAATAAAGAAACTGATGTAGCTAAAGATATTAGAAAAGCAATAATTTTATATTTGAAGAATCGCTAAAAAATAAAAATAGGTATTTAATATAAATAGTGTAAATTTGCTCGCAATTAATTTATAAGTTGATTGCACCATGATTTCAAACACTTCAAAATTTGTAGGAGAAGGTTTAACCTACGATGACGTATTATTAGTTCCAGCATTTTCAGAAGTTTTACCACGCGAGGTAAATATTCAAGCAAAATTTACAAAAAACATTACTTTAAACGTTCCTGTTGTTTCTGCAGCAATGGACACAGTTACAGAATCGGAAATGGCAATAGCTATGGCACGTGTTGGCGGCATTGGTGTTTTGCATAAAAACATGTCTATTGAAAAGCAAGCTAATGAAGTTAAAAAAGTAAAACGTTCAGAATCAGGAATGATTTTAGAGCCTGTTACAGTAACTAAAGACGAAACTGTACTTGTTGCAAAAAACTTAATGCGAGAATATAGTATTGGAGGAATTCCGGTTGTTGATGAAAATGTAAAATTAATTGGTATTATTACCAATAGAGATTTACGTTTTGAAAGTGATAATACTCGATTAATTGCTGAAGTAATGACTTCAAAAAATTTGGTTACTGTTGCTGAAGGAACTTCACTAAAAGAAGCTGAACTTGTTTTACAAAATAATAAAATTGAAAAACTTCCAGTTGTAAATGCTAATTATAAATTAGTTGGTTTAATAACCTATAGAGATATTATAAAAGTTATTGAAAACCCAAACGCAAATAAAGACAAATATGGTCGTTTACGTGTTGCAGGAGCAATTGGAGTTACTGGTGACGCTTTTGAGAGAGCTGAAGCGTTAATAAATGCAGGTGTTGATGCATTAATAATAGATACTGCTCACGGACATACAAAAGGTGTGGTAACTGTATTAAAAGAAATAAAAGCTGTGCATCCTGAAACAGATATAGTTGTAGGGAATATTGCTACAGGTGCCGCTGCAAAATATTTAGTTGAAGCAGGTGCTGATGCTGTAAAAGTAGGTATTGGTCCGGGTTCAATTTGTACTACACGTGTTGTTGCAGGTGTTGGTTACCCACAACTTTCGGCAATTATTGAAGTTGCTGAAGCAATTAAAGGCACAGGAGTTCCTGTAATTGCAGACGGTGGTGTGCGTTATACAGGTGATATTCCAAAAGCAATTGCAGCTGGTGCAGATAGTGTTATGTTAGGTTCTTTGTTAGCTGGTACTAAAGAATCTCCAGGTGAAACTATTATTTTTGAAGGACGAAAATTTAAATCGTACCGAGGGATGGGTTCTGTAGAAGCTATGAAACATGGTTCAAAAGATCGTTATTTTCAAGATGTTGAAGATGATATTAAAAAATTAGTTCCTGAAGGGATTGTAGGAAGAGTACCTTACAAAGGTGAATTGCAAGAAACAATGCATCAATTTATTGGGGGTTTACGTGCTGGTATGGGATATTGTGGCGCTAAAAATATTGCTGCTCAAAAACAAGCTAAATTTGTAAAAATTACGTCTGCTGGTATGCGAGAAAGCCACCCACATGATGTTACAATCACAAAAGAAGCACCAAATTATTCAAGGTGATAAAATTTAATTGTTAGTCTGAAAGGTCTATAAAGAATAAATTATTAATGTAAAAAGCTGAAAAGAAATTTTCGGCTTTTTTTTGTTTATATAGATTTCATTTTTGATTTATTCAAAATGAAATGAACTCTGCCTTATTGACTATGTAGGCGGATATAAATCAAAATATAAACTAATACGTTTTCGTTGATTTCATTGCATTCTGAATAAAAAAAGAGGAAAATATCTTAAATTTGTAAGAGGAGAAACCAATGCAATTAATGGATAATTGAACACTTGTTTTTTTCTCTTTAATGTATAGTTTTAATAGTCTAAATTTTTAAAAATGAAAAAAGGAAATAGCTTAAGTAAGGAGCAAATTATTAGAGTTAGAAAAGATACTGTTAGATATATAAACCTTCAGTTGGCTGCTTTAGGGCAACCTCTTTACAATGATAATGGAGAAACAGATTTTTGCAATCCGAATTTTGAATTTTTAACCAATAGTCTAATCAAAAGTTTAAGAGAAAAATCAAGGTTATTATCAGATTATCAATCACCTGTAGACTCACGAATTCAAAACTTCTTAAATAGTTATCTTCAAGATATTAATGCTGATATTGAGTATACAATACCAAACAACACATTGGTTTTAAATCAGAAAGGCCATGCTAGAGAGGTTAGCTTACCTCCTAATGGAAATTCATTTAAGAGTGAAAATATTACATCTCATAGAATAAAACAAGGAATATTAAATAACCCTATAAACGATAAAAGAACTACTAAAGGAACTTTTCATATTGTAGCAGGAGATTTACCTGTACCTTTAGATAAAAAAGAAGTTCCAAAAGTAGCCTTTGCACATTTTTTAAATGCGGCATTTAATCCTTCTGATGAATTAAAAACCTTGCCATTTACAGCAAATCAACCAAATAAAGCTAAATTAATGGTTTCGCTATTAATGCGCCCTATGGTTTGCCCAGAGGTAAAAGGAGTTATATCTAAAAAAAGTTTAGAAGTTCGTTTTTTTGCTCCAGGTAGTTTGGTAAGTAATTTAGATTTTGTAGAGTCTATTTTTGGTAATTCAGGCGATCCAAATTTAGCTAAAAATGATGCTGCATTAGATACAGAACATTGGACAGGACATACTGGCTGTATTATTTTAGCTCCACAATTAAAAACACTAAAGAAAAAAGATGTTGGTTTACCTCATTTTAAAGATGCTACTACACGTCAAAAAAAGGATGGAATGTGTTGGGAAAATGAGAATGAGCTTTATAATGATGGTGGTGCTTTTAAAGTAACTTGTAGAGATGATAGAGGAGTAGTAGTTACCATAATTGCTGATAATTACTTTGGGTATTCGAAAAAAGAAATTAAAACTCAAATTAGTTATTCAGCCAACTTATTTGGTTTAGTTGAAGAAGAACATTCAGGTGGTGCTATTGCATTTCCAAGAGGTGTTATGGGAGATATTGTAGATGGAAGTGCTTTTTCTGAGAAATTTGGAAACCGCTTTAAGTTTGAAGATGTAAAAACATTATTAGGAGATAGAATTGATGTTAAAAAATCTAACTATGCAATAGATAAAAAATATCCAGATATAGTTTATATCCCAGAATCAGCATACATAAACACAAGTACAAATAGTATAACATGGCAGCACAATAATGAAGATCAAAAATTAATTTTGTCTCCTCATAAAACATATGTACACCCAACTGGAAATAAATTTAGCTTAGAAAAGCATCATACAATCTCTTTATGGAGAATTGTTAATACATCTCCTGAAGGTATTTTTTGTCATAAACCTTGTACAGTTTCGGGTGGTGGCAAATCAGAAATTTCCAAATCTATGCAAAATGCAATTACTTATAGTGCATTTAATATTCAAGACATAGATGAAGATTTTAAAAAGGCCGATGAAATTATTGAATATAATTATTCTACAAGATGGGCAAACTACGACCCGTCATTAAAACCTTCAAGATCATTTTTAAGTAAAGGTAGAACTTTAGGTTCGGCAGTTAAATTACTAACACCTTCAAATAGAAATAATGATGAATATAATGAGTTTTTAAAGAATATACCTGTTCATATTAGATCACTAGTTTTATTTGTGAAGCGATTATACCGTCAAGACCACGAAGCCTTGAATTGGAAAGACTGTATGTCTGTTGAAGTAATTAATGGTAAAAAAGGTACAGGGCTTCAATATTTTAACAACCCTGTTATTGGTGGTTATGTGCGTATTGGATTTAATACCGAAGGAAGGTGGTTGTTAAACAAACTGAGATCTGATTTTTCTGCAAGTAAAAAAATACAAATGGAGGATGATATTTCAGCTACAATTACACTTCCAAGAGAGCGATTTAAAAACTTAAATAAAGAATTTACAAATAAGAGTTTAAAAGTAGTTTCTAATTGTGAATCACACTTATTTCAAAGACCAGATGAAGCAATTGTTAGAGGATATGATGAAGGTGCAGAGCGTGATATTGTA
Source organism: Lutibacter sp. (assembly GCF_013139515.1). Taxonomy (GTDB): domain Bacteria; phylum Bacteroidota; class Bacteroidia; order Flavobacteriales; family Flavobacteriaceae; genus Lutibacter. The sequence goes on along the minus strand of NZ_WTAR01000128.1, from coordinate 1,032 downwards.
TCATACAATACGTTTTTAACAAATTATGAGCTTTTAACTAAAAAGGATGCTAAAGAAATTTTTGAAGACACTATAAATTTTGATAAATACACACAACCAGTTAAAGATTTAATTTTAAGTATTGTAAATAGTGTGAAGGATGAAGATTTTTTTGTACTTCCATCACACACAAGAATTGTTGATGGTAAGCCAACTAAAAACCCTCGTTACTTAGAGCCTAATATTTTTATAAATGAAACTGAAGATAGTTATTTAGGTGAAGTTGGAGTTCGTTTATTTAGAAAAATTAAATCAGAAGAGCCTGTTATAAATGTAGTAAATGCTGTACTACCTGGAAGAAGAAACAATCCTATAGATAAAAAAGCAGGAATTCGTCCTTTAGCAGTATACAACCCAATACATTATCAAGAAGCACCAGAATTATTTATGGACTTTATTTCTAGCCTCACGGGTAAATCACCATCCACAACTGGAGCGGGATCTGAAGGAGCTTTAACCAAAGGCCCATTTAATATGTTAACACCTACAACCGATTTAAATAATGCTTTGCTATCTCATATTTTAACTGAATCTGATGCTTTTAGTACTGCAGCCGGTTATGTTGGTGCTGATAACAAAGTAGATCACGATATAAGTCTTTTAATTCCTGAAATTTGGGCACGTTTAGAACCAAATGATAGAGACCCTAGATTATTGATTGCAAATGGTTCTCTTGAGAAAATAAACGACTTTGAATACAATGGCACTAAAGTTTTGGCAAGTAGATTAGGTTATAGAATAACAAGTACATTCTCATTAAGATGTTTAAATCGCTTATTTGATGAACCTAATGCCGTTTTTAACGAAAAAATGTTAAAACCTGAATTACAGGGGGTAGAAGATTTTGTTGATGGGATTCATAATATTGTTGAAACTCAAAAGAAAGTAGCAGATCGCTATTTTGAAGACGGAAGTATTGAATCTGCCATACCACCACTAAAAATTTTACTTCATATAATGGCTTATGGCAATTTTGAAGGAAAAGAAATAAGT
>NZ_WTAR01000057.1 GCF_013139515.1 Lutibacter sp. | reverse complement strand
GCTTGTCTGAAAAACTGTAAACAGTAATTTAAAAATCGTTTTTGAGTTTCTCTTCCGGTTTTTGCAATAGTTTCACTCCATTCAATTAACAGTTGAATAACAGAGGCATTTCCTTTCGCTTTAAAAGCGGCTCGTACCCAAGTAATAAACCATTGTTCAAATTGTTCATCGGCATTATCATTGTGTAATAAATGCAATGCTTTATTAAAATTTCCATCAGCTTGTTGTGCAATTTGCTTAGCAATTGGTTCATCAGTTCCTTCTTTTTCAATTAAAAAATTTGCAATATCAGCTTCAGAAAGTAAGGGAAAATGTAAAACCTGACAACGAGATTTAATAGTTGTTATAATTTGTTCTTCATTTTCAGTAACTAATAAAAAAACAGTTTTTTCAGGTGGTTCTTCAATTAATTTTAGCAGTTTATTTGCGGCTGAAGTATGCATTTTTTCAGCCATCCAAATAATCATAATTTTATAACCTCCTTCGTACGATTTTAGCTTTAAAGCTTTTACAATTTCTTCAGCTTCATGAACACCAATTTGTCCTTGTTTATTTTCAATTCCAATAGATTGTAACCATTCAAACAGGTTTCCATATGGATTTAAACGAATAAAATCTCGCCAATCTTCTAAAAATAAATTACTTACAGGGTGTGTTTTAATAAACTCATTAGTTGCAACCGGAAACGCAAAATGTAAATCTGGGTGAGCTAGTTTAGAACATTTTAAAACACTAGCTTTTTTATCATCACTAGTACTGCACAATATGTACTGCGCATAAGCAATAGCCATTGGTAAAGTTCCAGAACCTTCTTTGCCAACAAATAATTGCGCATGTGAAATTCTACCATTATCGGTAGATTTAATTAAGTGATTTTTTAAATGTTCTTGCCCTAAAATTTCAGAAAAATTCATTAAAGCGAAAGTAAAACATTTTCAGCAAATATAAATTGAGATAGGATTTAATATTTTAAAGAAATCGCTTTCGTAAAAAACTTAAACCCTTAGCGTAAATTGAATTATATTTGTCCAACTAATTATATTTGAAAAATGAAAACAATACAAGACATAAATTTTGAAGGAAAAAAAGCATTAATTCGTGTAGACTTTAATGTGCCTTTAGACGAAAATTTTACAGTTACTGATATTACAAGAATTGAAGCTGCAAAACCAACAATTATTAAAATTTTAGAAGATGGAGGAGCTGTTGTTTTAATGTCGCATTTAGGAAGACCAAAAGGTACTGAAGATAAATTTTCTTTAAAACACATTGTAGATAAAGTTTCTGAAATAATTGGAGTTGATGTAAAATTTGCTTCAGATTGTGTAGGTGAAATTGCTGAAAAAGCAGCTTCAGAATTACAAATGGGAGAAGTATTATTACTTGAAAATTTACGTTTCTATGCTGAAGAAACTAAAGGAGATGTAGCTTTTGCAGAAAAACTTTCTAAATTAGGAGACATTTATGTAAACGATGCATTTGGAACAGCACACAGAGCACATGCTTCAACAACAATTGTAGCTCAATTTTTCTCTCAAAACAAATGTTTTGGAAGTTTATTGGCTCAAGAAATTATAAGTCTTAAAAAAATATTAGAAGAAGGTGAAAAACCTGTACTAGCTATTTTAGGTGGTGCAAAAGTATCTTCAAAAATTACAGTTATTGAAAATATTTTAGACAAAGTTGATCACCTAATTATTGGTGGTGGAATGAGTTTTACTTTTATTAAAGCTCAAGGAGGAAAAATTGGAAACTCAATTTGTGAAGACGATAAGCAAGAGTTGGCTTTAGATATTTTAAAACAGGCAGAAGCAAAAGGCGTGCAAATTCATATTCCAGTAGATGTTATTGCTGCAGATAATTTTAGCAACGATGCAAATACACAAATTTGCGATATAAATGATATTCCTGATGGTTGGGAGGGTGTTGATGCCGGTCCAAAATCAAGAGAAATTTTTGATGCAATTGTAAAAAAATCTAAAACAATATTATGGAACGGTCCTTTAGGAGTTTTTGAAATGGAAAACTTTGCAGGAGGTACAATTGCATTAGGAAACTCTATTGCAGAAGCTACTAAAAACGGAACATTTTCGTTAGTTGGTGGTGGAGATTCTGTTGCAGCTGTAAAACAATTTGGATTTGCAGATAAAGTAAGCTACGTATCTACCGGTGGTGGAGCAATGTTAGAAAGTTTAGAAGGGAAAACCCTGCCAGGAATTGAAGCTATTTTAAAGTAAATTTAAGCTTAAAAAGAACGTCATGCTGAACTTGATTCAGCATCTCATATTAAAATTAAAAACCATTTTCTTTCAAAAGGAAATGGTTTTTTTACTGAATTGAAATTATTACTTTTGAATTCAGAAAGTACATAAATAAATGATTTAACAAATCAATCAAAAAAATGAAATACACCAAAATAGATAACACCGATATAAAAGTGAGTGAAATTTGTTTAGGAACGATGACTTTTGGAGAACAAAATACCGAAAGTGAAGCTCACGAACAATTAAATTACGCAGTAGAGCAGGGTATTAATTTTATTGATACTGCTGAAATGTATTCAGTTCCTGGGAGTAAAGAAACACAAGGAAGTACAGAACGGTTTATTGGAAGTTGGTTGCAACATCAAAAACGTGAAAATCTAGTTTTAGCAACTAAAATTACAGGTCCAAATCCGGGGTTAAGTTATATAAGAGAGAATATGGGGTTTTCTAATGCATCAATTGATGATGCGTTGGAAAAAAGTTTGAAACGTTTAAAAACAGACTATGTTGATGTGTATCAATTACATTGGCCAGAACGTTCAACAAACTTCTTCGGAAAAAGAAATTATCAACACAATTTTGATGAAAAATGGGATGATAATTTTAAGAAAATTATTCAGAAGTTAGATAGTTTGGTAAAAGAGGGGAAAATCCGTCATTATGGAGTTTCAAACGAAACACCTTGGGGTTTAATGCGTCATTTAGATGAGAGTGCCAAAAACCAACTAACACGCTGTAAAACAATTCAAAACCCATATTCATTATTAAACAGAACTTATGAAATTGGCTTGGCTGAAATCTCAATGCGAGAAAAAGTAGGTTTATTAGCCTATTCACCAATGGCTTTTGGAATGCTATCGGGGAAATATTTAGACGGTAATATGCCTGAAGGTTCACGTTTAAAGTTATTTCCAGTATTCTCGAGATACAATAGTGATGAGTCTAGATATTTAACTCAAAAATATGCTGATTTAGCAAAAGAGCTAACTATTAGCTTAGCGCAATTATCATTAGCCTTTGTTACACAGCAGCCATTTGTTACCTCAAATATAATTGGCGCAACATCTATGGAGCAACTAAAAGAGAACATAAGCAGCATCCATATAAAACTGTCTCAAGAAACGTTGAAAAAAATAGACGATATTCAAGAATTTCAACCCAATCCTGCACCTTAAAAACCGTTTAAAGTATTGTTTTTACTAAGGAAATAGGTATTAAGATATTTATATCTTAATACCTGACATAAATCATCTTTTTATATTGAAACCTGTTGTTATTTTGTAACAATTATTACAATGAACATTAATTTAAAAAAAGATGAAAATTAAAAATTTAGTAGTAGCAGTTTTAGCGTTAGTAGCAGTACAAAGTTTTGCTCAACTAACATTAAGTGGTGAATTAAGACCACGTGCAGAATTCAGAAATGGGTATAAAACCTTAACGCCAAATGATGTTGATGCAGCCTTATTTGTATCTCAACGTACACGTTTAAATACAAAATTTGTTTCTGAAGATTACACATTTTTTGTAAGCTTACAAGATGTAAGAGTTTGGGGAGATGTAAAACAGCTAGGCGAAAACAACAATAGTTTAGCAATTCATCAAGCTTGGGGTAAAGTTAAATTTAGTCCAAATTTTGCTGTAAAATTAGGTCGTCAAGAAATAATTTATGATGATAGTCGTATGTTTGGAAACGTTGGTTGGGCACAACAAGGACGTAGCCATGACGCTGCAATTTTTAAATTTGGAAACGAAAACTATAAATTAGATTTAGGACTTGCTTACAATCAAGACACTCAAGCTTTATTTGGGAATTTATACACAGTTGGAGGAAATTATAAAGCAATGCAATATGCTTGGTACCATAAAGAATGGAGTAACTTTAAAGCTAGTTTCTTATTCTTAAATAATGGTTTACAAAATATTGATGCTGATGAAGTTCGTTACAGCCAAACTTTTGGAACTCACATGAAATATAAAGCTTCTGACGCCTTAAGCTTCAGTGCAAATGCTTATTTACAATCTGGTAAAGATGTTGCAGATAACGATTTAAGCGCTTACTTAATCGGTTTAGATTTAGGATACAAAGCTTCTGCTAAAGTTAACTTTGGTTTAGGTTTTGAAATTCAATCTGGAAATGATAATGCTTCAATTGGTGATGAGAACAATGCTTTTACACCTTTCTACGGAACAAATCATAAATTCAATGGTTTTATGGATTATTTCTATGTTGGAAACCACGGAAACAATGTTGGTTTAGTTGATGTTTACGCTAAAATTTCAACGAAGTTAGGAGATAAATCAAGCTTAACAGCTTTTGTACATAATTTTTCTGCACAAGCTGAAATTGCTGAGGACGCTGACAAGCAATTAGGTACTGAAAT
>NZ_WTAR01000058.1 GCF_013139515.1 Lutibacter sp. | reverse complement strand
TAAATGAAAACTCAAAAAATTATAGTTACTGGTGGGATGGGATATATTGGTTCTCATACGGTTGTAGCACTAATAAATAGTGGATATTCAATTGTTATTGTTGATAATTTATGCAATTCTAATATAGTAGTTTTAAAAAGTATTTCTGAAATTACTGGTGTAACTCCAGAGTTTGAGAATATTGATTTGACTGATGATAACAAAACAGCACAATTTTTTAAACGTCACAATGATGCTGTTGCAGTGATAAATTTTGCTGCATTAAAAGCTGTTGGCGAAAGTGTTCAAAAACCCATATGGTATTATAAAAACAATTTAAATATACTTTTAAATGTGTTAGAAGGAATGGAAAATAATGCCATTAAAAATGTGATATTTTCTTCTTCTGCCACTGTTTATGGATTGCCAGATATTCTGCCAATAACTGAAGAAGCTAAAACAAAAAGACCTACATCACCTTATGGAAATACAAAAAAAATAGCTGAAGAAATGATGGAAGACTTTTTAAAAGTGCAACCAAATTTTAAAGGTATTTCTTTACGATATTTCAATCCAATTGGAGCTCATGAATCAGAAAAAATAGGAGAATTACCTACAGGGATTCCAAATAATTTAATGCCATTTATTACACAAACAGCAGTTGGAATTAGAAAAGAGCTTAAAATTTTTGGAAAAGATTATGCTACGGAAGATGGAACTGCAGTACGTGATTATATTCATGTGGTAGATTTGGCTGAAGCTCATGTAAAAGCTTTAAAAAGACTATTAAATAGCGAGGCTAATGATAATTTTGAAGTTTTTAATTTAGGTACAGGTGTTGGATATTCAGTACTTGATGTTGTAAAGTCTTTTGAAAAAACAAGCCAACAAAAATTAAATTATTCTTTTGAAAAAAGAAGAGAAGGAGATGTGCCAGAGTTATATGCAAACCCATCAAAAGCAAATGAAGTTTTAGGTTGGAATGCTACTCTAACACTAGATGATATGACAGCATCTTCATGGAATTGGGAACAAAAAGTAAGAAATAGTTAAAAAACCAACAATGAATCAACAATTAGAAACACATCCGCATAGAAGATACAACATACTTACAGGTGAGTGGATATTAGTTTCGCCGCATAGAACCAAAAGACCTTGGCAAGGTAAAACAGAAAGTACAGCAAAAAAGGAGAAAATTGCATATGATGCTGAATGTTATTTATGCCCTACAAACACTCGTATTAATGGAGTTGTAAATGATGATTATAAAAACACCAACGTATTTGCCAACGATTTTGGTGCGTTATTAAACGATACTCCAAATTTTGATTTTAATGAAGGTTTATTAAAAGCTGAGGGAGAGAGTGGTATTTGTAAAGTTATTTGTTTTTCACCTAACCATTCTTTAACAATTCCAGATATGGAAGTTGAAGATTTGGTGAAAGTAATTGAAACTTGGCAAAGTGAATTTGCTGAATTAGGGAGTTTACCAGCTATAAATTATGTGCAGATTTTCGAAAATAAAGGCGCAATAATGGGTTGTAGTAATCCGCATCCTCACGGTCAAATTTGGGCACAGCGTTCAATTCCTACTGAAATTCAGAAAAAAACAACATCACAAGAAGATTTTTATGCTAAAGAAGGTGTTAGTTTATTGCAAACTTATATTGAGCAAGAAATAAAGGAAGGCGTTCGTGTAATTTGTGAGAACGAAAACTTTGTAACACTAATTCCGTTTTGGGCAGTTTGGCCCTACGAAGCTATGATTGTTCCTAAAAGACACATGACTTCAATTGGAGAGTTAACCATTTCAGAAAAGAAAGATTTTGCAGAAGCGCTAAAAATATTAACACAAAAATACGATGCTTTGTTCGATACCTCATTTCCATATTCTTCAGGAATACATCAAGCCCCAACTGATGGAAATAAGTATAGCGAATGGCATTGGCATATGAGTTTTTATCCGCCTTTATTAAGGTCGGCAACAGTGAAAAAATTTATGGTGGGATACGAAATGTTTGCAATGCCACAAAGAGATATTACTGCTGAAATGGCTGCGAAACAGCTTCAAGCTTTATAGAAAGGTTTGGATAATCAGAAAGAAAAATAGAATCAATGAAAGAACTAGGATTTACAGAAAATAATTTTGACCTTATTATTAATTCTCCAGGAAGAATTAATATTATTGGCGAACATACAGATTATAATAACGGGTTTGTTTTACCAACGGCAATTGATAGAAAAATTCAGTTTAAGTTAAAGAAGAACGATACGTTAAAAACCTGTAATGTTTACAGTAATAATTTTAATACCAGTTTTTCATTTGAATTAGACAAGGTTAAAAAAAGTGAACAACAATGGGAAAATTTTATTTTAGGAGTTGTTTATGAAATACAACAATTGTCAAACAAATTAGAAGGTTTTGATTGTGTATTAGAAAGTGATATCCCAATAGGTTCGGGTGTAAGTTCATCGGCAGCTTTAGAGTGCGGTTTGGCTTATGGTTTAAATGAGCTATTTAATATTGGACTTTCTAAATTGGTAATTGTTGAATTGTCTCAAAGAGCCGAACATAATTATGTGGGTACAAAATGTGGTATTATGGATCAGTTTGCTTCAGTAATGAGTAAAAAAGACCATGTTATTTTACTAGATTGCCAATCATTAGATTATGAGTTTGTACCTTTTAAAGTTGAACCGTATAAAATATTGTTATTAAACACAAATGTATCTCACAATTTAGCTTCAGGAGAATATAATATTAGAAGAAGTCAATGTGAAGAGGGTGTTAAAATAATTCAGAAAAAATATGCAGCAGTAAACTCGTTAAGAGATGTTTCAATGGAGATGCTAAACGAGTTTAAAAATGAATTATCACCTGTTGTTTTTAATAGGTGTACATACGTAATTGAAGAAAAAACACGTGTTTTAAATTCAGTTGAAGCATTGAAAAATAACAAATTAGATTTATTGGGCGAGTATATGTACGAAACTCATAGCGGACTTCAACATTTATATGAAGTAAGCTGCCCAGAATTAGATTTCTTAGTTGATTTTTCGAAAAAATATAATGAAGTTATAGGCGCTAGAGTTATGGGTGGAGGCTTTGGAGGTTGTACAATTAATTTAATTCATAAAGATGCAATAAATGGTTTTGTTGAAGAAATATCTGAAGCATATTTTAAAAATTTCAATATTAAGTTAACAGCATTTGAAGCAATGCCAAGCGAAGGAACAACAATAAACAAATAAAATATTAATATAATTTAACTACGTATGACTACACATTTTGGTTTTTGGGATTATTTCATTTTTGTAGCCTATGCACTATTAATTTTAGGTGTAGGCTTATGGGTGTCTAGAGATAAAGAGGGGCATCAAAAAAACGCTGAAGATTATTTTTTAGCAAGTAAATCTTTGCCTTGGTGGGCAATTGGTACTTCCTTAATTGCAGCTAACATTTCTGCAGAGCAATTTATAGGAATGTCAGGTTCAGGTTTTGCACTTGGGTTGGCAATTGCATCTTATGAATGGATGGCAGCTTTTACATTGATTATTGTTGGAAAATATTTTTTGCCCATATTTATTGAAAAAGGATTATATACCATACCAGAGTTTGTAGAAAAAAGATTCTCAACAAATTTAAAAACCATTTTAGCGGTGTTTTGGATTGGATTGTATGTGTTTGTAAACTTAGCTTCGGTATTATACTTAGGCTCACTAGCTTTAGAAACCATTATGGGTATTCCAATGGCTTATGGTGTTGTTGGTTTGGCATTATTTGCTGCGGCTTATTCATTGTATGGTGGTCTTTCTGCAGTTGCTTGGACTGATGTGATTCAGGTAATATTTTTAGTATTAGGAGGTTTAGTAACTACTTACTTAGCATTAGATACTGTTTCAGCCGGTGAAGGTGTTATAGAAGGGATTAAAACGGTGTATGATGCAGCTCCAGATAGATTTGCAATGATTTTAGATAAATCGAATCCTGAATTTAAAAACTTACCAGGTATTGGAGTTTTAGTTGGTGGTTTATGGGTTGCTAATT
>NZ_WTAR01000004.1 GCF_013139515.1 Lutibacter sp. | reverse complement strand
TAGTAAAACTGCTAAAGAAAGTATGATGCTTATTTTTTTCATGATATTTATTTTTATGTTTTTATTGTTTTTTTACTCTTTAATTTCTTTCAATTCATAGATGTGGTAATAACCGTAATTTTCGTCTCTATTTTCGTCAATAATTTTTGCGTAAATCCCGGGTTTGTTGTTTATCATCCAAAGTTTTTTACTGCGATCAAAACTGTCTACCACTTCAATAACTGTGCAATCAAAAGTACCGGATGGAGTGGTAATTTGTTCTTCTCCAACAACTCTAAAGGCGTTATTATCTTCTTCAGGATACAACTTGTTATATGTATCAAATTTATTTGGTGGTAGCGCTGTATTTTCGGGCAGGTTGTAACGGTCGTATCCATTGAAAATGAAATCTATACTAAGTGCTTGTTTTTGAGGGTTTGAGTTTACATTGGCAGTAAGTGTTTTGTTTTCGAAAACAGCTACAGCTTCAATTAAAGTTGAATATTTGTAAACCAATTGCTTTACATTTACCAAAGTCATCATCATTTCCATGTAGTCTTTCCAAGGTAATTTTTGTTCGTCATCGTAGTATTTAAAATCACCTTCTCCACCTTCGGTATAAAAGTCATCTTGTGTAAAAGTGAGATGTTCAATTTTAGCATATTGTTTCTTCTCTTTTTTTAGCGAATAAATTGTGCCACTGTTTTCTAATGAAATTTCATTATTAGTAATAGCTATTACCTTATTTAAACCTCTTAATTTATCTAAGCGACCTATTAATAGTACTGTTTTTTCACTTTTATTGAAGAGCCACAATCCGTTAGATGTAGTTGTAGAATATTCAGTCTTTTCAACAAAAACAAACTTGTTAGGAGCATTGAATTTTAATATATGTATTGCATCCGGATTTTCTTCATCGCTAAGTCTCCAAGTTCCAATTAAACCAGAAGCACCATTTTCTTTTGCAATTTTTTCGTGGTCAATTTTAGAAAAATACAGTTTAGTACCTTCCGCATCCATAATAAAGGTTGTTTTATTAGATTTTAGAATAGTATGCTCTCCATTAAATGGATCTTTTTCTTCTTTAACATCAAAAATTATTTTTTTAGTCGCCTTATTATAATCCCATGTTCCAAATATAAATCCCTCAGTATAGAAAATTCCATTGCTTTTTAACTCCACTATCAGACCTACAAAATCAGTTTTCCCATCCTTTTCCACTTTTTCTAACAACCATTCTCCAGTAAATTTGTTGTTTAGTTCTTTACCTTTAGGAAGGCTTATTCTTTGTAGTATATTAACTTCACCTTTAGAATTTATGAGTTTTAATTCCTTTTCAGTCAAAGTTTCTATTTTATTCTCTCCTTCAATTCCCTCAAATCGGTCACATTTAATAGTAAGCGTTGTTTCTGATTCGTTTTTTAACCAGGTTCCAAGATCTCGTCCTGAAATTTCAATTACACCAGTATCTTTAAATGTTATGTAGATGATGTTAGTATATGTTTGATCACCATATTTAACAGATTCAGTGAATTTCCAAACAGCATTTAAATCAGCTTTTTGGGCATTTGAAAATCCAACACAAGTGATAAGTGCTATTAGTAATAGATATATTTTTTTCATTGTAAAGAATTAAATAAATTATTATTGATTCTAACTTTTAATTTTATTTACTTTCTTCAAATTTACTCGGCCTGGATTGATCGTATTCGTTTTTCGGTTGGTGGTTTTCAATTTACCACCGGTTGTTTTTGATTTCATATTACCTAGTTTAGACCCATCATTAATATTAATCATTCCGCTACCATCTGAATTTGTACCTGCTTCACTCCTTGGATCATTTGCATCTCCAGTACTTCCTCCTGCCAAAGAATTTAAAGTAACAGCTCTATATACAGCCATTTGCATTTCTATTGGACCCGGAGGCGCATTCCCTCCATTTTCTTCATCCATAGGGTTTTCATAAGTGTCTTCTTCTTTTTCAGTAGTTTCTTTGCTAGTTTCATTGCCATCAGCATCCGTTTTAGTCACTGTAGTTGTTGTCTTTTTATTACCATCTGCATCTTTAGTAACTGTTTTATCACAAGTAGCGTTACTACCATCTGGTTGTGTTTGAGAAACATGTATTTTAGTTACATAACTCCCATCCGAGTTACCAACATGTTGTTTATCAGTTTCAGAATGGTATCCACTATCATTACTCACAGATGATGTGTGATGAATAAATGAAGTAGTACTATTACCATCTGAATGTTTAGAAGAAGAATGAGTAGCTCCTACATCCCAAGTGTTTCCACCAGCAGAACTATGACCTTGCCCAGGTACTCCTTTAAAATTATCGTTACCATAATTACCCATTGGATTATTACGGTCAACGTCACCTACACCACTTCCTTTATCTTGACCATAACCACTTCCTGCATATGAACTATTTCCTTTTCTCCCGTAACCTGAACCAATATCCAAATCATAGTCACTACCACCGCCTGGCATATTAATATTACCAATATACCCATCAATGTTAATACTACCATCTACGTTCACATTTCCTCTAAAAAGAACACCAACATTTAAATTGTCCCAAATATCACTTGATATTTCTCTCTCTTCTCTAGCCTCAATAATGTCACTAAACATGTCTAGTATATCTTCTTCATTATTTAGTTCAAACTCCTCCTCATATGTAATATCATTCTCTTCTTCAAAATCATAAATATCAAGATCCAAAGCCTCCAAAATAATATCTTCCGGATTCATGTTATGTACCTTTTGTCTTAATTCATTTAAGTTACCTGACATTGTTCTTTGTCCCGTAATTTGGCTAACACTAAAAATAGTTATTAGCATAAAAATTATTTTTTTCATAATATTTTTTTAGTTTAAAATTTTTAAAATTGCAGTTTCTCCAGGATATAAGGTTGCGGTTTTGCTATCTTGAATACCCAAATGGAAATCTCTTTCAGAAGAAATTACATCTTCAGTTTTACCTTTATCTAAATCGCACGTATAAGTTCCTTGAATTTCTAAATGATTGGATTGACTATGCACAGAACCATTGTAATTGTAGGTTACATACTTAATACTTAGTTTGTGATTGTTGTTTTCATCAACATCTAAAACTTCCATTTTTCCTAAATTCCCATCGGAAGTTGCAAACAGCATAATAGTACCTTTACCATTTACAATACCTGAATTGTTTGATATAGGAATATTTATACTTTCAGGTAGAGACTCTAACTTAATTGCAATTGTTTTTTTATCTATTTCATTAAAAGCTGAATTATTATTCGTATTACTATTGCTAGTATTACTATTTGTTGAAGATTTTCCTGTAAATTTTACAAATTCAACTCTTCTATTATTGGCTTTTCCTTCTGGAGTACTGTTATTATCTAAAGGTTTACTTTCTCCAAAACCATTAGACTTTAATCTGTTTGATGAAATTTCCATTGCAATTAATTTATCCATAACTGATTTTCCTCTTGCTTTAGATAAAGTCATATTAGCTTCATCACCACCATCTGTATCTGTATGACCTTCTACACTAAAGTTAAGTTCAGGATTTTTTTCCATCAATTGATAAATTTTGTTGATTGGCCCCATACTTTCAGCTTTTAAAGTCGCTTTATTCACATCAAATTTAATTCCGTTTACAATAATTTTCCCTTCAGATAATACACGGTCATAATATTTTACACCACCTTTAGCTATGCGAAAATTTCTTAAGTATTGATTTCCTTTTTGAGAACGTATGGTAAACCCCCAAGGGTTGCCTTCTAAATGTGGGATGTTAACTAATCGCGTATCATCCATATAAGCTTTAAATTTTCCTTTGGTATAGGCAATAGAAATATGTCTCCATTGTCCTATTGGTTCTTCAGACCAATTTAAAGCTTCTGTTCCTGGATATCTTTTGTCAGTTTCTTTAAATTCAATTCCATTTGGATAAATCGTAAAATTTCCTCCTAAACCTTTTCCTCTTTGATTTTTTTTATCTCTGAAAGAAATGAAAAACCGATTACTAGTTGTTTGTCCTTTTTCAAACCATACATCAAATTCTATGGTGAATACTTCAGGTAAATAATCTTCCGTAGCATTTTTTAAATAGGGAATTATATCTCCTCCGCTATCAAGAAACATGATTACATTTTCTCCATTTACTTGGGCAATTTCTGCACTTCCTTTATACAAATCCCAACGGCTAGGGAATTCGCCATTTTCTTCATCAACACTTTGTCCATCTTCAAAAATAACGGTATCACCAGGTACAAAATCAAACTTGCTCCAAACTACTGTGGGTTTGTTTGATTTTGCATTGGCTTCATCAGAATTTACAGATTCTGAATTACTTGCACCTTTTTCATTTTTCTTTCTTTCTTCCTCTTTATCTTCTTTTTTCTTCCCGTCTAATACATCTTCAGCATCGTCAAAAGTTTTATCAATTTTTTTATTTACACGTTTTTCAGATCTTTTTTCGGCTTCTTTATCAATTTTTTCTTTTGCTTTTTTAGCTAATTTTTTGAAAAACTGAGCTTCAGATTGCTGAGGCATTAAAAAGAATAAACTAAAAACAAGTAACAGTTTAAAGAGTGTGTTGGTTTTAAAATTAGAAGTGATTTTTTTCATGATTTTTGAATTTATAATTTTAGCATTATTGTGGTTCTAATTACACTGCTAAATTACCTTCAAATTCAAAAAATTACTTCATATAAAAGTATGATTTACTTCACCCTTTAGGGTGATTATTGACTAAAAAAGCCTTGTTTTAATAAACATTAAGAATTTTCACCTTAGAAGTTAAGGTTAAAAAATATTAAAAGAATTGTAGACTAAAAAAGTCTATTTACCGCTAATTTTTTTTATAGCTTGTATTCTGTTTTTAACATCTAGTTTAGAATAAATGTTTTTTATATGTGTTTTTACAGTATTGTTTGAGACAAACATTTTTTCTGAAATTTCGTAATTACTAAGTCCATCAGAAATATGCTGTAACACTTCTATTTCCCTTTTCGAAAGTCCAAAACCACTAAAATTTTCATCAAAAATTTCAGATTCTGTAAGTGATTTATTTTTAGCTTTTTCTTTTAATTCATTAATTTGAAGTATGTAGTTTTGTAATTCTGAATTTTTATTTTCTATTTCTAAATCAGAATTTTTTCGATATAAACGAAGTAAATAAAGTAGTATTATAATTCCAGCAATGCTTAAAGATGATATAATAATTAAGCGATTAAAATTTGTTGTTGCTTTATTTTGACTTAATTCATTTTCTTTTGCTAATCGCTGTATTTGGGCGTCTTTTTTTGCGGTCTCATATTCAACTTGGGTACTAATAATACTTTTTTGAGAGGCTTCATTTACAATACTATCATGAAATGTAGTTGCAATTTTATGTGAATTTAAAGCCTTTTTATAGTTTTTTGTTATTGTATAATAATCTACAAGTGTGTTGTAACCTAAATAAATATTTTCTTTAGATTTTATCATTTTTGCACTATTTAACCCTACTGTTATATTATCAATAGCATCTTCATATTCTCCTAAGTGAAGTTGATTTTTCCCTACGTTAATTAGTGTATTGCTTAAATAACGTATATTATTTTCTTTTGTAAATAGCGGTATTGCTTCTTTATAGAAATTTGTTGACTCTTGGTATTCTTCTTTGTGTTGAAAAAGTAACCCTAACAAATTATATCTAATAGCCTCACTTGCTTTATGCTTGTGTTCTTTTGTTAATTCTAGCGCTTTATTAATATAAAAATATGCTGAATCGTATGATTTTTGGTGTAAATATGCCTCGCCAATATTAGATAAACTATACTCTTGGCCTCTCATATTTTTACCTGCTAAATCTAAGGTGTAAACTCGTTTAAAATAATGTAATGCTTTATCATATTCTTTAGTGTCAATAAAGACATTTCCAATGCCATTTAATGCAATGATAATACTTTTATTATGCTTTATTTTTTCTGATAAACCTAACGCCTGAAAGTAAAAATTAAAAGCTTCTTTTTCTAAATTAAGTTTTCTATAACTTACACCTAAATTATTTAAACACTTAATAATCTGTATTGTATCAGTAGTTTTAGTAAGGTGATTTAAAGCTCTTTTATGGTTTTTTACTGAATTTTCATAGTTATAATTATATCTTGCAGCTAAACCTTTTCTATCATAACTTACACCTAACCCTTTTATATAAAATATTTTTTCTGAAATAAAAATAGCTTCATCAATAACCTCTTCACTTGTAATTTTAGCTCTAACAGCTTTTTTATACAATGAAATTAAATCATCAACTTTTGAAATTGTATTTGGTTTAACTTTTAGAACTGTAAAAATACTGTCAACCTGTTTTTTTAAGAATTGTTGGCTAAATGTAAGTTGAGTAAACAATAAAACAAGAAATAAAATTCTAAAGTTTTGAGTTTTATACATTATTGAAATAATCTTTTTAACAGGTTGTTTTTTGTAAAATTACAAAAGAGAAGTTATTAATTTGTAATTTAAGTATCATAAGTTTCTATTAACAAATCTATTTATAACCGTTATAGATAGCTGATTGAAATGAAGAGCCTGTATAAAAGCTTTTTTTACAGAGAGGGGTTATTAAAAAAGTTATTTAGAATATTAAAAAAAAGGAAAATTGCTTAAAGGGTTTTAATTCAAAATATCTAGCTTGGCCATTAATGAAGCTCTATTACTTTTGCTAATAGGAATTACATCTCTATTAACAACTATGGTAGAGTCTTCAATATCAACAATCTTTTTTAAATTAACTAAAAATGATCTATGCACTTGTGTAAATATGTGAAGTGGTAATTTTTCTTTTATTCTTTTTAATGTAGAATGAACTATTAAATTATCTTTATCATCTAATTTTATTAAAACATAATCGCCTTTTGCTTCAACAGCATAAATATCTTCAATATTTAATTTAATAAGTTTCTTATTTACGTTTACAAAAATTGAACTGATATCTTGGTTTGTTGAAGTTTCTTTTTCTTCAACAGGTATTTGTTGTTCAGTTGCTGCATCAGGTTTTATACGTTCTTGAACTCTGTTAATAGCTCTCATAAAACGTTCAAATTCAAATGGTTTTTGTAAATAATCTACAACATTATAATCAAAAGCTTTAATTGCATTTGCATCATCAGCTGATAAAATAACTATTTGTGTATTGGGTTTGTTTTTTAAAATATCAAACCCAGAAATATCAGGCATATGAATGTCTAAAAAAACAACATCACAATCGGATAATTTACTTATTTCTTGTAAAGCAACTACAGAATTTTGATAAACGGCTTTTACTTCAATATTTACTTTTTTACAGTAATTTTTAAGAAATTCTATATAAAACGTATCATCATCAATTATTATACAATTCATACTTAGTTATTTTAATTGAGTTAAAGCTATTTCTATATCTACTAATAAATACGCCATATTTTGTAATTGTTTTTCAGGTTCATCAAGTATATTTAAATCAATTTCTTTTGATAATTCAAAAGAATTATTCATTTCTAATAATGCGAATTTACTTACCATTTGATGAGTTTTGCTTTTTATTTCAGTTAAATTATTGTTTTTTATTAACTGCGGAATTTCTTTAAAATTATTTTCAAACTCTTCAACAATAAGTCCTTTTACTTGAGTTATAAACTCAGGATCGTCCAAAGCGTAACTTTCTAAAGTGCCATATGCAAGTATTGGTGTTTCACATAAAAACGAAAACAATGTTGAGTAAGTTAAAGGAAGTTTAGTTGTTTTAAATAGTGTGTTTTCAATTGTTTCAGTGTCGGCATCATTAATAAGTGCTAATATTGGAACAGTTATACCGCTTAAATAATTTTTTAAAAAAGTGTTATTTATTTTATTGGAAGAAATTACATGCGAGTAATTATTGTCTTTTATTTCTGGGTTAAGCAACTCCAAATCATTTATAATCAAGTATTTTATACCTAGATTTTTTTTTAAAATTTCATGAATAGAGCTTTTTAATGATTCATTATTTGTTATAAACAAAACTTTAATAGGCATATATGATTTTAAGTTTTTAAAAATTTACACAAATCAATTTTGAAGTGTTTCAATTTGGACACTAAAAGTACTATTTTTTTAATAAAATAAAAAAACTTAGATTTAAAATAGTGTGGTTTTATTTTAGGAAGGATGAAAAAAACTTCTGATTTTTTAAGGATATTACTATTATTAACAGTAATTAATAGGAAGTGAGAGGTTTATGCTTTTAAGTTGTATAAATAACTATGTTATGTTCATTAGAAAAATTAAGAAAAGTAAAGCGGTATAAATTTTATTAACAAGGAAATTTAGTATTAAAATAATATTTTGTTTAAATACCTAAACGATCAAACAACCCTTGAATATCACTTGGATAGTTATTTGTTTGTTTATCCACATTATTTTTTGGAGTATTATTAGTTGCTTTTTCAGCCTCTGAATTGTTATTTGTGGTATGCTCTGTCATTTTTACTTCAAAATTTGAGTTGATGCTTTCAATAAAACCGTTTATTATTTTAGTAAAACACTTGTAGTTAGTAAGTTAATAAAAGTCTAATTATACAATTAGAACAAGGTAAATTTAAGGGTATTCATTTTTTCAACAGAAGTTTTATCCATACAAAAAGGAAGGAAAATCCCTACAAACGTTCTTAAAAACTTTAGTAAGTTTGTGAAAACAAAATTTGTCCCCCCCCAAATGCGTAATTATTTTATAATAGATAAAAACCCTCAAGCTATTGAAAACATTAAAAATGTTTTAGAAGATTATTATGAGTTTAATTGTATAGGTGTTTCCAATGATTATAATTGTGCAATGAACACCATATTAAAGGAAACACCAGATTTAGTTTTTTTTAATATAGATAATGTTATAGATAACCCATTTAAATTTACGCAAGAATTAAATTTATTTAATGCAGATTTCCCTGTGTTTATTGCTATATCATCTTCAAAAGAAAAAGTTTATGAAGTTATAAAAAATGGTTTTTTCGATTTTTTATTAAACCCGTTAACAGAATTAGAAATTAGAAAGGCTGTTTTAAAAGTACTTAAAAAAATACCTGTACAATCAAGAAAAAACATTTGTTTAAAATCGTATAAAGATTATCAATATCTAAAAACCGATGAAATCCTATTTTTAAAAGCAGATAACAATACTACAGATTTTTATATGAATGACGGCAATATTATAAGCGCTTATAAAACACTTAAAACATTTCAAGAAATATTACCAAACAACTTTCATAGAATTCACAAAAGCTATATTATTAATAAAAATTTTGTATCAAGAATACAATATGGAAAATACACGTGTACTATAAAAAGAAATAGTTACGAAGTTCCATTTACAAAAACATATATTAATAATATTGAAAGTATGAATAAAGACTTATCTGAATACTCTTACCAATCTTTAAATTAAATTTCACTTTCAAACGTTAAGGTTTCACGTACACACATTACTGTTTTACTAAAGATGCTGTATTTTTAAAGGTTAACTATCTTTATTAAAGTACTTTAGTAAAAAATTAAACGTTTATATAATTAGATTATTAATTATAAAATAATTTAAAAGTTATAGACAAGTAAAAATTAAAATAAACTCTTAAAACCTTAATATTATGAAATCAATTAAAACTATTTTCGCTGTATCTTTATTTTTAATAGCATTAACATCTTGTACTTCTGATAGTCTTTCTGCTGACGAAACACTTTACACACAAGACGACCTTTTTGCTACTGGTGAAGATGGTACAGCTAGTTTAGATAATTCTAGAGATTAATAATATATATAAAAACCTTTATTGTTAGTTTTTTAAAAAGCCTTAGACTTTTAGTTTAAGGCTTTTTTAGTAGCTTTGTTTTGCTAAATTATTTTTTTTGAACACTAAACCTTTTTATAATAACATATTATTATACTCTCTCTTATTACTTACACTTGTTTTTTGTTCTAAAAATGAACAAAAAGAAGGTGAATTAAAAAAGGGAAAAGTTGATAGTATTGAAAATTGGATTCAACAATCTAAAAATAGAAATGTTTCAAAAAACACAAAAGAAAAAGCACTTCAAAAAGCATTTTTTTTTACAAATGAATTATCTTCAGATACTGTTAAATTAAATTATTTTGCTGAAATTTCTTTAGAGGCTGATAAAATAAATAGTGAAAATTTATTTAGAAAAGTTAACTCAAAATCACTTTCATTAGCAACAAAGTTACGTGATACTTTTAGTGTTGGTGATGCACATTGGAATTACGCTTCTTTTTATTCAAAAAAGGAAATTATAGACAGCTCTTATTACCATTATCACGAAGCTTATAAAAATTTTAAACTACTAAAACACGAATATTATACAGCAAAAATGCTGTATAATATGGGTTACCTTCAAGGGCGTTTAAAAGATTATACAGGTAGTGAAGTTTTAATTTTTGATGCACTTACCATTTTTAAAAAACTAAAAAAGAATTTAAGTATTTATAATTGTTATAATTATCTAGGGTTAATTTATACTGAACTAGAAGAGTATGATAGAGCCATTTATTACAATAATAATGCATTAGAATATCTTCAAAAAATTAAAAATAAAGGCCTTTATAAAGAAGGGAGTTTAAATAATTTAGGACTAGTTTATCAAAAGTTAAAAAAATACGAAGAAGCTATCGAAAACTATGAAAAAGCTTTAAAAAACAAGGACCTAAAACAAAAATATTTAAATTTTTACGCTCGGTTAATTGACAATATGGCGTACGCCAAATTTTTAGATGGAGATACTATAAATATTGTTGCTGAACTTCAGAAGTCATTAAAAATAAGAGATAGTCTTAAAAACACTTCAGGTGTAGTTATTAGTAAAAGGCACTTAGCTGAGTTTTATGCAGCCCAATTAGATACAATAAAAGCGGTGTTATTTGTAACTGAATCGTATGATTTAGCTAAGAAAGTTGATAATAACAGAGATAAATTAGAATCATTATTATTGTTATCAAAATTAGATAAAAGAAATACAAGCAAGCATTTAAAAACGTATGTTCATTTAAATGACAGCCTTCAAATTGAAGAACGAAAAATTAGAAATAAATTTACAAGAATTCGTTTTGAAACAGATGAATATATTGATGAAACCGAAAAGCTAAATCAGCAAAAAATACTAATTTCAATAGGTGCTTTTTTAACTATTTTATTACTTTCATTAGCGTATTTTTTAAAAGTTCAAAGAGCTAAAAATAAAGAATTGGTTTTTGAAAGAGAACAGCAAAAATCAAATGAAGAGATTTTTTCATTAATGTTAAAACAACAATCAAAACTTGAAGAAGGAAGATTGAAAGAACGCCACAGAATATCTGAAGATTTGCATGATGGTGTTTTGGGTAAAATTTTTGGTACAAGATTAGGATTAGGATTTTTAAAAATTAAAGGAGACGAAACAGCCATAAAAAAACATCAATTTTTTATAGATGAACTTCAAAATATTGAAAAAGAAATTAGAGCAATTTCACATGAGTTAAAAAGCGATGTTTTATCTTCCAAAATAGACTTTTATAAAATTATAAAAAGTTTAATTGCACAAAAAAGCAACGTAGGTAATTTTGAATATGAACTAAGTGCAGATAAAGAGATTTCCTGGGATAAAATTAGTGATAAAATTAAAATTAATTTATATAGAATACTGCAAGAGGCACTTCAAAACACTATTAAATACGCAAATGCGACACAAGTAATAATTAAATTTGAGCTAGATAATAGTAGTACACTAAATTTATATATTAAAGACAACGGATTAGGGTTTAATACACTTGAGAAAAGGAAAGGAATTGGGCTAAAAAACATGCAGTCAAGAGTACATAAACTAAATGGCTTTTTTGAAGTAAATGCAACTATCAATAAAGGAACTACTATATTTGTATCATGTTTAATACAAAATAAAGAAAATGAGTAAAATTTTTAATGTATTAATAATAGATGATCATCCTATAATTGCGGATGCTTATAAAAGTGCATTTGATTTTATAAGTTCAGAAAACAATGAATTTAAATTTAATATTTCAATTGTTCATAATTCTGATGATGCTGTTCAAAAAATAGAAGAAGCACAAAAAACAACAACTATTGATATTGTTTTTTTAGATATTTCTTTACCAGCTTCAAAAGATGGAAAAATATTATCAGGTGAAGATTTAGGAGTTAAAATAAGAGATGTACTGCCTACTTGTAAAATAATTGTAGCAACTACCTTTAATGATAATTATAGAATACAGGTTATACTTAAAAACGTAAATCCAGACGGTTTTTTAATAAAAAATGACATTAATAAAGAAGAACTTGTTACATCTATAAAAACAGTTTTAAACAACACGCCTTACTATAGTAAATCTGTACTTGAACTGTTTAGAAAGCAATCTTCAATTGATTATAAGTTAGATAAAATAGACAGACAATTATTATACGAAATGTCTATAGGTACAAAAATGAAAGAACTTCCTAATATTCTCCCAATGTCTATGGCAGGTATTGAAAAAAGGAAAAAACATTTGAAAGCATTATTTGAAGTTGAAGAAAAAGAAGATAGAGCTTTAGTTTTAAAAGCAAAAGAAAAAGGATTTATATAAATACAAATCCTTTTTCTAAAATAATTCTTTGGGGTTTTTTAAACTATAAAAAATTTTGGGGCTAAAATTATTTCTATAGATATCTCAAATGTAAAATAAATTTTAAGCTCTAAAAATTATTTAGAATTTATTTAAAGAAACAACAGAAAGTTTACGGATTTAACCTACTATCGGTATGGAAAAACCCTATTTCAAGGTGAATTTTGTAATAATTATTTTAAAATATAGCTTAATTAATAGATTAAGAAAAATTTAACACTTCTAACTTATTGAAATAGACTTATAAACCGACAGAGTAACTAATATTGTTTATTTTTGAAAATTCTAATACAAGAAACAAACTTTTAATATGAAAAAAATAGTTTTACTTCTATCCTTATTAATTTTAAGTTACTCAAGTTTTTCACAAATTCATGACCCAGTTAAATGGTCAACAAGCACAGAAAAAATTTCAGACTCAACATACAACTTAGTTGTTCAAGCAACTATAGATCAAAATTGGCATTTATATTCTCAAAATGTCCCTGAAGACGGTCCAATACCTACTACTTTTTCTTTTGAAAAATCAACAGATTATGAGTTGGTTGGAAATACTTCTGAAGAAGAAGGACATACAGTTTTTGATTCAGTTTTTGAGATGGAAATTAAATATTTCGAAAATAAAGCGACCTTTAAACAGCAAATTAAAATGCTTTCTACAAACGCTTCAACTATAGTAGGTGAAGTTGAATTTATGGTGTGTGATGATGCTAGTTGTTTACCACCAACTTTTGTGGATTTAAATTTTCAAATTTCAAAAAGTAAAGCAGTAATTTCAGAAAATAAAATTGAAGAAATTGATTTTAGTGTTAAAGGAGTTACAGAAACTGTAAATGTTACTGAGGTTCCAAAAAAAGAATCAGATAAAAGCTTATTAATCATATTTATTATTGCATTTTTCTCTGGTTTTGCAGCATTGTTAACACCTTGTGTGTTTCCAATGATTCCTATGACGGTGAGTTTCTTTACAAAACAAAGCAAAAGTAAAGCTGATGGAATTAAAAACGCCATTATTTATGGGGCTTCAATAGTAATTATATATGTGTTATTAGGAACTTTAGTGAGTGCCGTATTTGGTGCAGATGCCTTAAACGCTTTATCAACTAATGTATGGTTTAATATTATTTTCTTCTTGTTATTAGTAATTTTCGCTGTCTCATTTTTAGGAGCTTTTGAAATAGTTTTACCAAGTTCTTGGGGAACTAATGTAGATGCTCAAGCAGACAAAGGCGGGATTATTGGTATCTTTTTCATGGCACTAGCTTTAGCAATTGTGTCATTTTCATGTACAGGGCCAATTGTGGGAACTTTGTTAGTTGAAGCAGCTGCAGGAGGAAATCAAATAGGCCCAATTGTTGGAATGTTAGGATTTTCTTTAGCATTAGCAATTCCATTTGCATTATTTGCAGCTTTCCCAGGCTGGTTAAATTCATTACCAAAATCTGGAGGCTGGTTAAATACCGTAAAAGTTGTTTTAGGTTTTTTAGAATTAGCATTGGCTTTTAAATTTTTATCAAATGCCGATTTAGTACTACAATTACATTGGTTAGAGCGAGAAGTATTTTTGGCCATTTGGATTGCTATTTTTGGAGCATTGGCATTTTATTTGTTCGGAAAAATTCAATTACCACATGATTCTCCATTAACACATATTTCAGTTGGAAGGCTAAGTTTAGGGTTAATTACACTTTCGTTTACAATTTATATGATTCCTGGTTTGTGGGGAGCGCCATTAAATTTAATAAGTGCTTTTCCACCCGCGCAACATTATGCTGAATCTCCTTATGGTGTAGGGTTTACAAAACTTGGAGGAGGGAATTTATCAGGTAAAAATCATGCTGAAATTCCTGATGGAGCTCATATCATGGCACCACATAATATTTTAGCTTTTAACGATTATGATAAAGGTTTGGCATACGCTAAAAAAGTAAACAAACCTGTTATGATTGATTTTACAGGGCATGCTTGTGTAAACTGTAGAAAAATGGAACAAAATGTTTGGGCAAAGGATAAAATACTTCCAATACTTAAAAATGATATTGTTTTAATTTCTTTATATGTTGATGATAAAAGAAAGCTTCCTGTTGGTGAAGAATTAGACTCCCAACTTCGACCAGGAAAAAAGTTGAAATATATTGGGCAAAAATGGAGCGAGTTTCAAACTATAAAATATAAAGCTAACGCTCAACCATTTTACGTGTTAATGAATCATAATGAAGAAAACTTAATAAATCCAGCAGCTTACACGCCAAATGTTGATGAATATTACAATTGGTTAAAAGAAGGAATAGCAAATTTTAAGTAAAATTAAATTTTATGTATAAAGAAACAGGCTAGTTTTATGAATTAGCGTGTTTCTTTTTTTAAATTTGTAAACTAATTAGCTAATAATGAGTTTTATTTCAAACCAACATAATAGTTCTTCTAAAAATGAGCCTTCTGAATTAGAAAATTATTTTCAACAATTTAGAAAACACATTGTAGGAATCAATCAAACATTTCAATCTCCTTACGGAGAAAAAGAAATTATTTATACTGATTGGACTGCAAGCGGAAGATTATATCGTCCAATAGAAGAAAAATTATTGAATAAATTTGGCCCCTTTGTAGCTAATACACATACTGAAACTTCAATTACAGGTTCGGCTATGACAATGGCATATCATAAAGCTAGAGCAATAATTAAGCAACATGTAAATGCGAATACAGATGATGTTTTAATTACTGAAGGAACTGGAATGACTGGTGTTGTAAATAAGTTTCAACGCATTTTAGGATTAAAAGTTTCTGAAAATTTAAAAGCGCATACAAATATTCCTGATGAACTTAAACCAATAGTTTTTATAACACATATGGAGCATCATTCTAACCAAACTTCTTGGTTAGAAACTATTGCAGATGTTGAAATAATTCCTTGTTTAGAATCTGGTTTAATTTGCTTTGATAGTTTTGAGAAACTATTAATTCAATATAAAGACAGGCCCATAAAAATTGCTTCCGTAACTGCTTGTTCAAATGTAACAGGAATTAGGACAGATTTTCATAAAATAGCTAAAATTACACACCAATATGGTGGGTTGTGTTTTGTGGATTTTGCTTGTTCAGCACCGTATGTTGAAATTGATATGCATCCTGAGGATAGTGAGTCGTATTTAGATGCTATTTTCTTTTCACCTCATAAATTTTTAGGAGGCCCAGGAACATCCGGAGTGTTAATTTTTAATAAAAAACTTTATAAAAATATCGTACCAGATAATCCAGGTGGAGGGACCGTAAGTTATACAAACCCTTGGGGAAATCATGATTATGTTGATGATATTGAAACTCGTGAAGATGGTGGTACACCAGGGTTTTTACAAACCATAAAAATTGCACTTTCAATTCAATTAAAAGAGCAAATGGGTATTGAGAATATTTTAGCTCGTGAGCATGAAATTAACAAATTAGTTTTTGATAAACTTTCTAAAATCTCTAACTTAACTATTTTAGCAGGACAACATGAAGATAGGTTAGGAATATTTTCATTTTATTTAGAAGATGTTCATTTTAATTTAGTTGTGAAATTGTTAAATGATAAATTTGGTATTCAAACGCGAGGAGGTTGTTCTTGCGCAGGTACTTACGGTCATTTTTTATTACACGTAAATCAACAAACTTCAAAAGGAATTGAGGAGAAAATATTAGAAGGTTGCATGGTTGAACGACCAGGATGGATTCGCATGTCTATCCACCCAACATTAACAAATAATGAAGTAATTTATATTTGTGAAAGCATAAAAGAAGTTGCGAAAAATGTTAAAAAATGGAGTAAAGATTATAAATACGATGCTGTAAAAAATGAATTTATACATAAAAAAGCGCAACCTATTGAGCTAGAAATTGTAAATAATTGGTTTAAGTAGTGTTTTGGAGGAATCAAATTTTTATATTTGAGAAATCAAAAACCTATTAACTTATGGATAATTTTATATTCTTCTTAAAAGAAGGTCTTTTTCATGTCTTAGATTGGAATGCTTATGACCACATTTTATTTTTAGTTGCCTTAACAGTTGTTTACGATTTTAAAAATTGGAAAAAAGCACTATGGTTAATAACATTATTTACAATTGGGCATACGCTTACTTTAATTTTATCAACGTATAAAATTGTTTCAATAAACTCCAATTGGATTGAATTTTTAATTCCTATTACTATAATTACAACCGCTTTATTTAATATTTTTTATGTTAGAAAATCTACTAAAAATTTAAAATCAAACATAAATTTAATTTTAGCGTTATTTTTTGGTTTAATACATGGATTAGCTTTCGCTGGCGGGTTTAAAATGTTGATAGGAAAATCTGAAAGTAAATTATTGCCGTTGTTAGAATTTGCTCTAGGAATTGAATTTGCACAAATTAGTATTGTATTTATAATTTTAATACTTGGATTTATTACTCAAAATATATTGCGTTTTTCAAAGCGAGATTGGATTTTAATTACTTCATCAATAGTAATAGGTGTAGCTTTGCCAATTCTTAAATCAGCTATATTTTGGTAAAATTTTAACGTGCTATTTAGAAGAAACTTATTATTTTTGTAATCATAAAATTTATGAATCAAAAACAACTTAAATACGATACAGCCTATATTAAAATGGCTTTTGAATGGGCAAAACTATCACATTGTGACAGAAAACAAGTTGGAGCATTAATAGTAAAAGATAGAATGATAATATCTGATGGCTTTAATGGAACACCAACAGGTTTTGAAAACTGTTGCGAAGATGATGGAACTACAAAATGGTATGTATTACATGCTGAAGCAAATGCAATTTTAAAAGTAGCAAGCTCAACACAATCTTGTAAAAATTCAACGTTGTATATTACATTATCACCTTGTAAAGAATGCAGTAAATTAATACATCAATCAGGAATTAAACGAGTGGTATATGCACATGCCTACAAAGATACTTCAGGATTAGATTTTTTAGAAAAAGCAGGTGTTGAACTAACACATCTTAATAAATAGTAATGACAAGAAGAAAAGCAAGAATTCCAATTTTTATAGGTTTGTCAATAGCAATAGGCGTATTAATTGGAAGTACATTTAATTATAAAAATAAATCAGTTTTATTTAGTACTAACACAAATGAAGCTAAAATAAAAAGGTTAATAAACTATATTCAATATGATTATGTAGATGAAGTTGATACTGATAGTTTATTAGATGATGCAATTACCAATATGTTGGTGAAATTAGATCCACATTCTGTATATATTCCAAAGGAAGAATTACAACGTGTTACTGAAAGTATGCAAGGGAAATTTGTTGGTATTGGAGTTTCATTTTTAATGCACGAAGATTCAGTAGTTGTTACAAGTGTTATTAAAGGAGGACCAAGTGAAAAAGCTGGGGTTTTAAAAGGAGATAGAATTATAGTTGCAAATAAAGATACGTTATTTGGGGAAAGTATAGAAAATAGAGCTGGTATTCAAGAGAATGAAATAGGGACGCTTTTAGGAGATCGAAAAATTAGTGATGCAGTTATGAAATCATTAAAAGGTGAACCAGAAACCAGCGTAGATATTTTAGTTTATAGACGCTCTACAGATAAAACTGTACAAATTCCAATTGCAAGAGGTGAAGTTTCAATTAAAAGTGTTTCATCATATTATATGATTAATAATACACTCGGTTATATTAATATTGGCAGATTTGCAAGAACTACTTATGACGAATTTAAAGTTGGCTTAGATGAATTAATTTCAGAAGGAATGAATTCACTTGTGCTAGATTTAAGAGGAAATCCAGGAGGGTTTATGGATATTGCTAATAGTATTATTGATGAATTTTTAGAAGATGGAAAATTAATTGTTTTTACTAAAAATAAAAATGGTGATGTTGATAGGTCTTTTGCAACTAATTATGGTGATTTTGAAGATGGAAAAGTGTATGTGTTAATAGATCAAAATTCAGCTTCAGCAAGTGAAATTGTTGCAGGTGCGCTTCAAGATAATGATAAAGGAACTATTGTTGGAAGACGCTCTTTTGGGAAAGGGTTAGTGCAACAAGAAATGGATTTAGGAGACGGATCAGCAGTAAGATTAACAACATCTCGCTATTATACACCAACAGGTAGATCAATTCAAAAACCATATAGCAAAAATGATACTAAAAAATATAATAACGATTATATTGAGAGAATTCATAATGGAGAGTTAATAAACAAAGATAGCATTAAAGTAGATGACCATTTAAAATATACGACTCCAAAAGGAAAAACGGTGTATGGAGGCGGAGGCATTATCCCTGATGTTTTTGTGCCAATTGACACATTAAACACGTATAGTAATAGATTGTATGGAGGTTTAAATGATTTTGTTTTTAAGTATGTAGATAATCACAGAGAAAAACTGAGCGTTTGGAAATTGGATGATTTTGTTGAAAATTTTGACAAAGAAGATGTAGTTTTCAACCAATATATAAATCAATTAGATTTAAATACGCCAATATTTCCAAAAAATAGTGAAAATTTAAAATTATACTTAAAGGCTATTATTGCTCGTAATTTATTTGAAGAAACAGGTTATTTTAAGATTACTCATAAAAAAGACCCTATGATTTTAAAAGTGCTTGAATTAGAAGCGGATTCACAATAAAAAAGATATTTAGACTCTTAATTAATACAAATTTTGAATATTTCAAAAAAAATATATTTTGCTTCAGACCAACATTTTGGAGCACCTACTATTAAACAAAGTAAAATTAGAGAACAACAATTTGTAAAATGGTTAGATATTATAAAAAATGATGCTGAAGTTATTTTTTTATTGGGAGATTTATTCGATTTTTGGTTTGAATATAAAAAAGCTGTTCCAAAAGGATTTGTGCGTGTTTTAGGAAAACTTGCCGAGTTAAGAGATAGCGGAATACAAATCCATTTTTTTGTTGGTAATCACGATCTTTGGATGTGTGATTATTTTGAAACAGAATTAAATATACCAACGTATCATAAACCAAAGGAGTTTACATTTAATAATAAAACATTTTTAATAGGTCATGGAGATGGTTTAGGACCTGGAGATAATGGATATAAAAGAATGAAAAAAGTGTTCACAAACCCTATTTCAAAATGGTTTTACAGATGGTTGCACCCAGATATTGGAATACGATTGGCACAATATTTATCAGTTAAAAATAAATTAATTTCAGGTGAAGAAGATGTGAAGTTTTTAGGTGAAGAGAATGAATGGTTAGTACAATACTGTAAAAAGAAATTAACAGAAAAACACTACGATTATTTTATATTTGGACACAGGCATTTACCTCTTGAAATTGCTGTTTCAGAAAACTCTAAATACATAAATACAGGTGATTGGATTACGCACTACACTTTTGCTAAGTTTGAAGATAATAAACTAAGTTTAGAAAATTTTAAGAACTAAAAAAGGAGACGAATTCGCCTCCTTTTTTGTTTAAATAGTTATAGTAATTTTTTAGAATTTATAACTTACACCAGCTTTTAAAATAGTACCGTTAAACCCAAATTGGTTTACTTCCCAAGGGTATTTAAAACGCCCACCAAGATCTGTTACAAAATCACCATTTGTTTCAATAGCATCAGGATACACGTTTAATAAATTGTTTACAGATAAACTAACAGCTACTTTTTCAGAAAGATTATATCCAAAGTTTAAATCTGTTACTACTTTACCACCAAAAGTTTGATCATTTGCTGGGTCACTTGCATGTTGCCAAGTAACTTCACCAAAATAGGTATTGTTTAATTGCGCACTAAACTTATCAAGTTCATAGTCAAAACCTAACATCAACTTAGTTTTTGGTCTAGAATCTGTAATTCTAGCTTGTTCTTTTCTATTAAAAATATCATAATCATTATCAGCTAATACTTGAGGTGTCGCAATTTCACCTTTAATTTTAGTGTCATTTATATTACCAGCAAAATTAACAGCTAAAGAGCCTCCTCCTAATTCAATATTAGAATAGCTAGCCATAAAATCAGCTCCATTTGTTTCAGTATTTACAGCGTTAATAAAGAATTTAATACTAGTTACACTAAAATCATTCAAAATCACTTCAACAGGATTTGTTGTTCCATCGTCACCATCAAATCCAACTTCACCAGAGAATAAAACTCTGTCATCAACTTTAATATTGTAAAAATCTAAAGAGAATGATAAGTTGTTAGTTGGTTTGTAAGTTATACCAGCAGAAATGTTTTTTGATTCTTCTGCATGAAGTTGAGGAACACCTAAACCATCACGAATTACCGGATCTACATTGTTAAAAGTACCTTGATTTGAAATTGTACCTCCTGAAACTAATGTTTGAATATTACTTAAGTAAATTTGATGTAATGAAGGCGCTCTAAAACCAGTTCCGTATGAAGCACGGATAGCACCTTTACTACCTAATTTATACCTTCCACTTACTTTCCATGAAGAGTTGCTTCCAAAATCTGAAAAATCTTCATAACGTACAGCACCACCAATTAAGAATTCATCTGTTACATCCCAGTCAAGGCCAGCGTATACACCGTAATTTGTTCTGTCTTCATTTACAGCATTTGCAGGTTGAATACCGGGAAATGATTGTGCACCACCACCAAAATAAGAATCTGGTTCTCCAGCCTCAGCTTTAAAAACTTCTTTTCTAGCTTCAGCACCAAATGCAATACTTATATCTCCATAACTTTTACTTACATCAAAGTTAGCTATTAAATTACTAAAAGAGTAACCACCAGCATTAAAATTAGTTGGACTTGCAGCACCTAAATCAGGATTTAGTGTATTTCCAACAGTATAATCAACAGTGTTTATTCCAAAAGTTCCGCTTAAATCAGCATTAAATCCAAAAAAGTCAAATTTAACACCAATGCTATTTATAAAATCTGTAATGTCAGTTTCAAAAGTTGGTTGAAAACCTTGATACTCTGTTCCTGCATCGTGTAATAAATTATGAGGATCTGGAACCCAGTAAGGAGTTCTGTACAATGCAAAACTTGTTCCTTTACGCGTATTTAAGCCTCCAAAAGCATAAAATTCTCCACTATCATTTTTAAATGGTAGCGCCATATTGTAAAAAAGCTCTCCTTTTTTCATTTCAGGTTGACCAATAGTCATTCCCATATCTGGATTTTCCTGTAACCAAGGAAGTGTTCCGTTTAAAATAGCATCATCACCAAAAATTACACCAAATAACCCATCACCACCTGGTTCACCAGCTCTATTTGTTAATTCTTGTTGGTAATAGGCTAAAGTAAAGTTTGCATAACCACCATTATTACCAATGCTTAAAGTTGAATTGATGTCTGCTCCAATATTAAAACCATCACCTTCAGTAGTAATTCCTGAATTAACATTTAAAGTAGTGTATTCAACATTTTTCTTTAAAATAATATTAATTACACCCGCAATTGCGTCAGAACCGTATTGTGCAGAAGCTCCATCTCTTAAAACTTCAACTCTTTCAATTGCTGCAGTTGGAATACTTTTCATATCAGTACCAACTTCACCTTTACCAGGTGTGTCATTAATATAAACTAATGCACTTTGGTTTTTTCGTTTACCGTTTACTAAAACCAATGTTCTACTTGGACCTAAACCTCTTAAATCGGCTGGATCAAAATGCGCAGTTGCATCAGAAATAGTTTGATTAGAAGAGTTGTAAGAGGGAACTTTGTATGTCAACATTTGGTCAATACTTGTTTGTCCGCTCGATTTTAATTCACTCACTCCAATATTATCAATTGGCACTGGAGAATCTAGTACAGTACGAGGTTTTGCTCTGTTTCCAGTAACAATTACTTCATCTAAACCAACACTTTCTTCAACTAAAGAAATAGTATTACCACTAGCAGTGGTTATATTTATAGTTTGTGCTTTGAAGCCAATAAATGAGGCTACTAAATTTGTAGGTAATTTAGAAACGTTTAACTGAAAACTTCCATCTTGAGCAGAAGTTGTACCGTTTGAAGTACCTTTTTCAATAACAGTAACAAAAGGAACGCCTTCTCCTTTCGCATTTACTATTTTTCCTGAAGCTGAGGTTTGTGACCATGTTACTATAGGGATAAATAGTAAAAATGTTAAAATTTTTAATTTTGTTAATGATTTTTTCATTTGAGTTATGTTTTTTGTATTCGCCAAATATTAAAAAAATGTTAAAATTAAACAATAATACAGATGATAAATTTAACAATATCACTTAATTGTTAATTATTTAACAGAAAATCATCGAAAACGTTATAGTATTCTGATTATTTGTAGTTATTCAATATTGAGAAAACATCAACTTTTTTAATTTTTAGTCAGTCAATAGTTGAAAATTTGATTTATACATAACTTTCAAACTTTAATTTAACGTAAATTCAAAAGGTGTTAAATAACTATTAAACTATTGGTTTTACTTGTATTTTTAACCAATTTTTAACAAGAATTTAAAAATAAAATCTGCTACTTGCATTGTCTAATAAAGAGTATTAAATTCACGCGGTAAAAAACCAATAAAATGATTGAAGAAAATAACGTTTCGGTTGATATTAGAGCTATCAACGAAAAGATTGAAAAAGAAAGTGCGTTTGTAGATTTACTTGTCATGGAAATGAATAAAGTAATTGTTGGTCAAAAGCATATGATTGAACGTTTACTAATAGGTTTACTAGGAAATGGGCATATTTTATTAGAAGGTGTTCCTGGTTTAGCAAAAACATTGGCAATTAATACATTGGCAAAAGCTATTGATGCGAAGTTTAGTAGAATTCAGTTTACACCAGATTTATTACCGGCAGATGTTATTGGTACAATGATTTATAGTGTAAAAGACAATGATTTTACTATTAAAAAGGGGCCAATTTTTGCAAATTTTGTATTGGCTGATGAGATAAACAGAGCGCCAGCTAAAGTGCAATCAGCTTTATTAGAAGCAATGCAAGAGCGTCAAATTACTATAGGTGATACTACTTTTAAGCTTGAAGAACCATTTTTAGTAATGGCAACTCAAAACCCAGTTGAACAAGAAGGAACATATCCTTTACCTGAAGCACAAGTTTACCGTTTTATGTTAAAAACTGTAATTGACTATCCAAAATTAGATGAAGAGCAGTTAATAATGCGTCAGAATTTAACAGGAAGTTACGATAAAGTAAATGCTGTTGCTTCAATAGAACAAATTAATAGGGCTAGACAAGCAGTGAAAGAAGTATATATGGATGAGAAAATTGAAAAATATATATTGGATCTTATTTTTGCAACTCGTTATCCAGAAAAATATAATTTACCAGATTTAAAAGGGCTGATAAGTTTTGGAGCTTCACCTCGTGGAAGTATCAACTTAGCAATGGCAGCAAAATGTTATGCATTTATTAGACGTAGAGGTTATGTAATTCCTGAAGATGTTCGTGCAGTTGTACACGATGTTTTACGTCACAGAATTGGAATTACCTATGAAGCAGAAGCAGAAGATGTTACTTCAGAAGATATTATTAATAAAATTGTAAATGAAGTAGAAGTACC
>NZ_WTAR01000117.1 GCF_013139515.1 Lutibacter sp. | reverse complement strand
CATATCCTCTGTAATCGTGAAATTCTTCAGTTTTTGGACGAATAACAAATTGTACAGGAAAACGCATTTTTCCATTATTATAAACATCAGCAGTGTCTAATTTTTCTAAATGTTCTAATAATGTTTTACCATTATACCAAGACATTGTAGTAGATTTTTCAACCACATTATCTCCTTTTAAAGCACTTACTGGAATGAAAGTTATATTCTGATCTTCGTAATCGCTTTTCTCAACTAGTTTCTGAAAATCAGCTTTAATTTCATTGTATCTTTCTTCTGAAAAATCAACCAAATCCATTTTATTTACGGCAACAATTACATCCTTAATACGCAATAAATTATTGATGAAAAAGTGTCTATAGGTTTGTTCAATTACACCGTGTCTTGCATCGATTAAAATAATTGCTGCTTGTGATGTTGAAGCACCTGTAACCATGTTTCTAGTATATTCAACGTGACCAGGAGTATCTGCAATAATATAACTTCTTGTATTTGTTGAAAAATAAATATGAGCTACATCAATAGTAATTCCTTGCTCACGTTCGGCTACTAGACCATCTGTTGCCAACGAAAAATCTAAATAATCGTAGCCTTTTTGTTTACTGCTACGTTCAATAGCTTCTAATTTATCGTCTGTTAATGATTTTGTATCGTATAATAATCGCCCTATCAAAGTACTTTTACCATCATCTACACTTCCTGCTGTTGCTATTTTTAAAACTTCCATTTTTAATATTGTTATGTTATTCTGAAACAACACTTCGATATTTCGACTGCGCTCAACACAGGCTTACTCAGTGTGATATTTTCAGAATTACTTTTTATTGTTAATTTGATTAAAAGTATCCTTGTTGCTTGCGTTTTTCCATGGCAGCTTCAGATCGTTTATCATCTATTCTTGCTCCACGTTCTGAAATGCTTGAATCTCTAATTTCGGCTACTACTTCACTAATAGTTTCTGCATAAGAATCTACTGCTGCAGTACAACTCATATCACCTACTGTTCTAAAACGAACCATGCGTTCTTCAACTTCTTCTTCTTCATCTTTATACACGTGTTCAGACGCTGACCAAATTAATCCGTCACGAACAAATATGTCTCTTTTATGTGCAAAATATATAGAAGGAATTTCTAAATCTTCATTCTCAATGTACGTCCAAACGTCTAACTCTGTCCAGTTTGAAATTGGGAAAACACGTACATTTTGACCTAAATCAATATTTCCATTCAACATATCAAATAATTCAGGTCGTTGGTTTTTTTCATCCCATTGACCAAAATCATCACGTACAGAAAATATACGTTCTTTTGCTCTTGCTTTTTCTTCATCTCTACGCGCTCCACCAATACAAGCATCAAATTTAAATTCTTCAATAGCATCTAAAAGTGTAGTTGTTTGTAGCATATTTCTACTTGAATATCTACCCGTTTCTTCTTTTACTTTTCCTTGATCTATAGAATCTTGTACATTTCTAACAATTAATTCTACACCTAATTCTTCTACCAATCTATCTCTAAATTCAATAGTTTCAGGAAAATTGTGACCTGTATCAATATGCATTAATGGAAAAGGAATTTTTGCTGGGTAAAATGCTTTTTGAGCCAACCTAACTAATGTTATTGAATCTTTTCCACCAGAAAATAATAATACTGGCTTTTCAAACTGTGCAGCAACCTCTCTAAAAATGTAGATTGCTTCGTTTTCTAATGCGTTTATGTGTAATTTCTCTGTCATTTTCAATAATTTATGAATGTAAACCACATTCTCTGTTTTCTAATACTTTTGTTGGGTCAAAATAGGTAAACTCGTTAGGCAAATTATTTTTGGTTAAATAAGCATCTAATTGCTCATCTGTCCAATGATAAAAAGGACTTACTTTTAACAATCCATCTTTACTCATAGAAAGTATATCTATACTAGTTCTAAAAGCTGTTTGACCTTTTCTTAAATTGGTAAACCAAACATCTGGCTGATGTTCTTTCATGGCTCTATTAAAAGGTTCTAATTTTACTTGCTCTGTAAATAATGTGTGCAAAGGGTCATCAATTTGAGGAATTCCAATAGTTGCATCTCTATGTGCAGACGTTTGTTTTGGAACGTATAAGTGAACATTTAACCCTAAACTATCTATTAATTCATTTGCATGAACATACGTTTTTGGTGTATTATAACCTGTATCGCACCAAATTACTTTTAAGTTATTTTCAACTTTTGTACACGCATGTAGTATTGCAACTTCATAAGGCCTAAAGTTTGTTGTAACCAACGGATTTTTTGCAATACCTAATGCCCAAGCAATAATTTGCGACGGTGATTTATCTTTTAATTCTTTATTTAATGCTTCTATATTTAAATTTTCCATGTACTCCTACTTTATTGTTTTCCCCATTTAATTAAATTCCAAATTCTTTCGTGAAAAAAATACAATACCATTTTGGTTACAACTTCAACCAAACCAATAGATAGTGCCAACGCAATTTCACCTGTTATAATCCACGATATTAATATAGTATCAAGCGTACCAAGTATTCTCCAACTTATAGCTTTTACAATACTACGTGTCGCTTTTTCTGAATTTTTAACAGCCTCAAAACTCTTTTCAGACTTTGTTTTATTTGATGTTAAAATTTGATCTAGTATCATTTTTTATATATTCATTTTTCTGAGGTCAAAAGTACATTTATTTTATTACCCTACCAATTCTATAGACTAATAGATTTAAAAAATATAAATATTTAACACATTTAATAAATATGCTGTTGTTATTTAACTAGTTAACGCTTGATCTATATCTTGAATTACGTCAGAAACATGTTCTAAGCCAACAGAAACACGCACCAAACCAGGTGTAATTCCTGCAGCTAATTGCTCCTCGTTAGATAGCTTACTGTGAGTTGTTGAAGCCGGATGTGTAACTATTGTACGTGTATCGCCTAAATTTGCAGATAATGAACACATTTTAATTGCATTTAAGAATTTTTTACCAGCTTCTAATCCTCCTTTTACTTCAATTGCAATAATATTACCACCCAATTTCATTTGCTTTTTAGCAATTTTAAACTGTGGATGTGATTTTAAAAAAGGATATTTAACTTTTGAAACTGCTGAATGATTTTCTAAAAATTCGGCTATTTTTAATGCATTTTCACAATGTTTATCAACTCGTACTGCTAAAGTTTCTAAACTTTTACTTAAAACCCACGCATTAAATGGAGATAATGCAGGACCCGTATTTCGAGAAAATAAATAAATTTCACGTACTAAATCAGATTTTCCAACTACTACTCCACCTAACACACGACCTTGTCCATCCATTAATTTTGTAGCTGAATGTATCACTAAATCTGCTCCAAATTTAATTGGTTGCTGAATATATGGTGTTGCAAAACAATTATCTATTACTAATAACAAATTATGTTTCTTAGCAATATCTCCAAGCAACTCTAAATCAATAATATCAACGCTAGGGTTTGTTGGCGATTCAGCATATAAAATTTTAGTTGAAGGCTGTATTAAAGCTTCTATTTCAGCAGGGTTATTAATATCAAAATACGAAGTTTCAATATTCCATTTTGGGAAATATTTTGTAAACAGCGTATGTGTTGATCCAAATACGGAACGAGCAGAAACAATATGATCACCACTACTTAACAATGCAGCAAAAGTTGAAAACACAGCAGCCATTCCAGTTGCAAATGCATAACCGTCTTCAGCTTCTTCCATTTGAATTACTTTATCAACAAACTCAGTTGTATTTGGGTTGCTAAAACGAGAGTATATATTTCGATCTTTTTCTTCAGTAAATGAAGCTCTCATTTCTTCAGCATCTTCAAATACAAAACTTGAAGTTAAGTACATTGGTGTTGTATGCTCTTGAAATTGTGAGCGTTCTAATTGCGTTCTAATTGCGTCTGTTTCAAATTTATTTTTGCTCATAATACTATTTTTAATCAATACTTAGACAAGCTCAGTATGACAAATTCGTCTTAAAATTCTTATTTAATTTTTATCTGCTAACCTTAAAATATCTCCAAAAACACCACGGGCTGTAACTGCTGCACCAGCTCCTGCGCCTTGAATAACCAATGGTTTTTCACCATAAGACTCTGTATAAATCTCAAAAATAGCATCGGCTCCTTGTATTTGCCCCAAAGCACTATTACTTGATACAGAAACTAATTTTACATCTAAATTTCCTTTATCTTCTTGTAAGTTACCAGACAAATCACCAATGTACCTTAAGACATGATTTTCTTTTTGATTGTCTTTTATATCTTGAAAATAGGTATCCATAGC
>NZ_WTAR01000018.1 GCF_013139515.1 Lutibacter sp. | reverse complement strand
ACAAACTAAAGAAGGTTGGATGTATTTAACTGTTATTATTGATTTGTTTCATCGAAAAGTAGTAGGTTGGGCTATGAGTGATAATTTAAGTACAGGGGATACCATCATACCCGCTTGGAATATGGCTGTTAAAAATAATCAAATTACTAAAGAACTCATTTTTCATTCTGACAGAAGAACTCAATATGCTAGCTATAGATTTACCAACATCCTAAAAAGTCATAATGGACTGGTAAAACAAAGTATGAGCCGAAAAGGTAATTGTTGGGATAATGCAATAGCTGAAAGCTTCTTTAAAAGTTTAAAGGTAGAATGGGTATATAAACACACCTATCAACAAAAACAGCAAGCAGAGTTATCTGTCTTTATTTGGATAGAAACTTGGTATAATAAAAGAAGAAGACATTCTTCTTTAGGATATAAAACTATTAATGAATTTGAACTAGAAATGTATAATCAAAATGTAGCTGCTTAAATCTCGCAATTAATTGTCCACTTTTTTGTTGCAAGTCCACTTCTTAAAAATTGTAGAATTTCAAAATAATTGGAAATAAAAAAGACTGCTAAAAATAACAGTCTTTTTTGATTGTAGAATTTCTTATTAAAATTATCGTGATAAAGCAAAAATTATTTCTGCAGCTTGTTCTGAAACTTCCCCATTTAATTCAAATAAATTTTCTAACATTTCATCATAAAAATTCTTTTTAGTTGTTCTCCCAATTTTAGCATACGCCAACACTTGAGCATCAGCTGCCATATCCTTAATATTTTCCGTTGCTAAAGGATTGAATACTCCAACTTTGTAAATGTTGGCTGATACATTTTCAAAAACTATATCATAGTCAGCATCATAAGTCATCTGTTGTATTTCATATTCATCTTTTGCTTCCTTCGCCCAAGCAACTAAAGAAGAGTCTACTCCTGACGTATGAAATATGTAATAAATATTCCTAGCTAAATTTAAACCATCATAGCCCCAAATACCATATTCACCCCTTAAAAAAGGCAAACCAGTTGTTGATGGGTATTTTGTTGTCCAAGTACTAGCCATATTGTTTACCAAAGTTAAAAATTTGGTATCTTCTGTTACCCTATATGCATATAACAATACTCCTAAATCTGCTGAATTAAAATTACTAGGATTATTGAAATCACTTGAAGTTCTCGCATACATTGCTTCAAAACCAGCTAGAGCTGGCTCTTTCAGACCCGATTTGTACAAATAATAGGCAATAGGCGCTGAAATGTTACCATAAGCGACCGTATTATCAGTCCAACCCCATAATTTACCTTGACTTATATCGTCAGTAAATAAATAGCCATCTACCGCTTCTAAATCCCAAAATAATTCCAATCCTTTAGCTCTTATATCTGGCTTAACTTGAGCTTTTTCACTTAATGATTCAATACTTTTAATTGTTTCCTCATCAAACGATGATTTTTCACAACTTACAGTAATCATAGTAATTACCGCAATACTACTTAATAAATAATAAAACTTTTTCATGATGTATTTAAATTTTAAATTAATATTCACTACACAATACTTCCCTTAAATCAAATCTGATTTAAAAATTGGGATAACAAAAAAAATATAAAACTAGCGGGGATATAAATATATTATAGGGACTAAATATATATTCAGGATGTAAATGTACTAAAAATAATTATTTAAATATCTGATAATTACCATATTACCTATATTAATTAGTTAAAGTAGCAATATTTTTGTTATCGTGAGTAAATTGGAAATAAACGTTAAATATTTTTTTGTTAAAACTCAATATTTGCACTTCCTATTTAATGATTTTATCCTTCACTTTGATGCTCACCCCTTCAATCTTGATAATTCAATTCTGCTCTTGGGTTTACCATAAATCAGACAGAAGAGTTTAGGTGTTCAGATAATGTGCATCGATATAAGATAGTAATAAGTATAAGTATTGTGAAAGAATATGTGCTGAACAGCCTAATTCTGATGAATAAATTAAGGATTACTTGACATCTGTCTATCCCAATGTTTTATTTGCCCCGAATATTGTGCTTCAATAGCTTTTTTGGCTGTCGAATTACTTGAAGCTTCAACCCTAACACCAATTGCTTGACCTCCACTTTTTAACCTTATTTTACCGTAATACGTTATCATAATTTTAAGTTTAATTGTTAGCTAATTACTCCACCTCTAGCAATAGATTTCTA
Organism: Lutibacter sp.; assembly: GCF_013139515.1. Taxonomy (GTDB): domain Bacteria; phylum Bacteroidota; class Bacteroidia; order Flavobacteriales; family Flavobacteriaceae; genus Lutibacter. Next base: position 6,216 of record NZ_WTAR01000018.1, on the reverse strand, counting down.
ACTTTTTGTACTGTTCCACTAGATTTCCCAGTAAGCTTCATAACGTTCCTTATTGACTGTTTCTGGCGAACATACTTAACGATGTCTGAATGCTCTAATAGCAATTTTTTAGCATTTTTGGTTGAACCAAATTTACGCCCTAGTTTACCACCATCTTTAATATATTTAGCTCTTCCAGAACTTAAACGCTCTTTGATAAGTGATAACTCCATGCTTGCAAATGTTGATGCAATGCTCAACATCGTTTGAACCATCGCATTCACATCTCCATTAGGCAACAAAGTATGCAATTTGAAATTGTCTATAATAATATTGATTTTATGCTCATTACATTTTTCTAGGAATAATGCAAATGATGATATTTTTCGGCTAATACGTGAAATCTCTAGCGTAATAATATGTTTAACTTGATTGGTAACGGAAAAATCAAATATCTCAGCATTAACCTCATCATTTTTAGTTCCACTCTTATAATAGCTAAATTCTTTTATAATATCGTATTGACTTCCGTAAGTTGAGGTCAACTCTTCCGATTGCCTTGAAACATCTTGCTTGCTTTCATTCGTTGAACAACGACTAATAATTATTGCTTTTTCCATATAGTAAATATACGAATAAGCCGGGACAGAAACAACACAAACCCAGTAAAACCAGGAGCTTCGTACTATTATTAATCAAAGAATAATACTGATACATTCTAACGTATCATTTTATACCTTTTATAGATTTATTTTGATACAGTTGAGGTTTTGATACATCTTCCTAATTTATGGTGGCTAAATAATATAACTATCAGCAAGTGAAATTCGAATGATTAAAGTGTACTTCAAAATACCATACTCTAAAAAGATAAAACTGTTTATATTTTCTATAGTTTAAGTGTAGTCCTAAATTTTATGAGTTATTGGTAATGAAAAGAAAAAAGATGAGCCAGTACCAACTGTACTCTTAACCCAAATTTTTCCATTATTTTTTTTAATAAATTCTTTGCATAGAATTAAGCCCAATCCAGTTCCTTTTTCATTTTCCGTACCTGATGTTGATTGACTTTTAGCAATTTGAAACAATTTGCTAACATTATCTTCTGATATTCCTACTCCTTCGTCGTTTATTGTCATAGTTAGCATGTTTTCTTTATTCTCAGCTGAAATCGTGATTTTTCCGCCAGTATTTGTAAATTTTAATGCGTTAGAAATTAAATTTCGTAAAACAGAACTAATCATTTCTTTATCCGCAAAAACTTGACTATTTGTCTTTATTGTGTTATTAATGATGATAGATTTTTTATCGGCTATGTCATTTAATAATTGCTTCGCTTCTTGTACAAGGAAATCTATTTCAAAATATTCAGGATTATAATCCATTCTACCAGATTGCGATTGTGCCCAAGTCATAAGGTTGGATAACAAATTCATATTATTATTGGATGATTGTTGTATCGCATTTGCAATTTTCTCAATTTTTTCAAGGTTCTTTTCTTTTATGTATTGCACAAGATATTCGCTAAGACCAGCCATTGAACATAATGGGCCTTTCAAGTCGTGAGCTATAATTGAAAAGAATTTATCTTTGGTAGCATTCATTTCAATTAGACTTAATTCATTATTTTTATTCTCAGTAATATCGTAACAAGAACCAATGTACCCTAAGAATGTATTATCTAAATCATAAAATGGCCTGCCATAATCACTAATCCAGCGATATTCTCCAAATTTATTTTTCATGCGATATTCCATTAGGAATGCTTCTCTTTTATCAAAGGCGGTAACATATGTTTGTAAACAAAAATCGAAATCGTCAGGGTGAACTCCTTCTGTCCAACCATTTCCAAATTCTTGCTCCATTGTTCTTCCAGTGAATTCAAGCCATGTTTTATTAAAATAGTCACATAATTTGTCTAAACGAGAACGCCAAATTAAAGCGGGAAATTCTTCAAATATTTTCAAATACAATTCCTTGGCTTTGGTAATCTCAATTTGTTGTTTTTTAAGAATTGAATTCTCTTCTTCAAGTTTCTTTATTTTCTCAATTAGAAGATTAGTTTTTTTGTCCATGGTTCTATTTTTTAGTATTTGCTATAACGGTTTAGGGTTATGATTTGTGCGACTGGAAAATCGGAGATTTTCGGACGTAGCAAATCGTTTGTTAAATGTTTATCGGTTTGTATTTAGTTTAAATCTAAGCATAAATTATACCCATTGTTGTGTGGCGTTTTATATTATCGTTCCTTGATATGATTTTCTTTCACTATCATATTGAATTATTCCGTCAATATTATGTCCATCTCTATTTTTTAAATTTACAGGATATGGTTTATTATGTATTAAACTTTCTCGTTCAAGTTCAAATTTGTTTTGAAAATAATGAGATAATAAAAAGGAATAACAAAATCTCTCAGTCCATTCATTAAATGTTAATTCTGAAATTTCCCATTCTTTACCTTGTGAATTCGTTAAATGAATTTTTTCAAGTTCGTGATGGTCAAAATAGTATTCAGAATGTGAAAAAGCATTTCTTAATGACGAGTGATATCCTTTTGTTATTATTTCTGAAATATTTAAATCACAAACTTTAAATACATCTCTTAATTCTTCTCTAATGAAGGTGTGCTTTGTGTAATCGGGGACTTCGACAAGCCAATTATAATCAGAAGATTGACAAAGGTTAGCAATTTTTTTTAATTGTCTTAAAAAGGGTTTAGATTCCCAAATATGTGAATAAATCATTAATTCTAAAGTTAATGAATTTTTGGAGTCAATTGTTTCTTCTTGATTAAAAGAATATGAATTATTCAAATAATCTAATAAAAATTTTCTCCTATCAAAATCTATCAATTTGAAGATTCTGTAATCTAAAATATGGGGATTTTCTCCATATTCGTGATATTTATTTATATTTTCTGCATTTGCTAAAAAAAGAATATAGTCATTTTTATTGACCTCATTTTGTTTTGCCATTTCGAACATTTCGTCTACGCTCGATTCAACTTTTTCTTTTATCAATCTAAATTTTTCTTTTGTAATCATATTTTTTTAAATGACACACAACTTGTCATATCAGTATAATATATATCGATTATTATTTTCTGGATAAACGTACTTTTATGTTGTCTTTACCCGTTAATAATTATGCAAGAATATTTATTAGGAATCCAATTGTCAATAAAATTTAACTCAGAAATCAGCAATTTTTTCATGAATACATAATCGATGTATAAATGTATCAAATTGATTTATACTTTTTAATGATAATAATCACCTAAAAATCTTATTAAATTGAAGTAAGTTTATAAGTGATTCAACACCTCAACATATAGCTAATTTCAGGTGTGTTTACGCTATTTAAAATACATTGGTACTACTTACTATTCTTGAGCTTTTAGCACTCTTAAATCAGCTACAGTAAGGTTGTTTAGTGATTGGAAAACTATACCAATGCACTCCTCTGTTTGTTCTTATTCATAGCCAAGTATTTTGTGCTTTTATATATAGGGTGGTTCTTTTTAGTATATTTGAAACGCTTTATTTTGGATTATTATTCATTTGAAACTGCACCACCCTATAACTATAATCTAATGTTGGTACATCTAGTTAATTACTACTACGCACCTAACTAATTCCCCTTTATCTTATGAATCTTCTCCTTTGATTCTTCCATGTCTTTCTTCAAGTTCAGAATCTGGAGCTTGTGGTAAAGCTCGTTCTTTTTATTTTGGTCATTCTCGATATTGATGAGCTCTTGGGTTGCAACTATCTTTGCTTCTATATTGGCTATTTTGTTTTCTTCTTCCATGGTATTTTAATATTATTAGCTGGCTACTTGCAACTGCTCATCATTATCTAGGTTATATAGAATGTCCCAGTTTTCACCCTGAAGCCCATCTTTGGTTATATAGAATATCCCAGCCTCATACTTGTTATAAGGTTGCAGCTCAATTCTACTGTTACTATACATTTTATATAATTTTTCAATAATCTTTTGATGGTACCAATCATCATCGATAAATAATACAAAGTGGTTATGGTGACCATTTCTATTCTTAAATGCCTCGGTGGTAAAGAATAATCTTATTGATGTACTTGCACCAAACTGCTCATCCAACTCATCGAATAGCCTAGTCATTTGTCGGTAACAAGAGTCCTTACTTAGGTCATGAGAGTGGGAGATGGTGCCAAAGAAACTCCATGGCATTTCCCATAGTCTTGCTGGTAGGGATTCTTTATTTTCTACCATATCGATGAATCTTCTCATGGACTCTACCTTGTCCTCTAGTAGTCTTACTTCATCAATTAACTCTTCTCTATCAAAGTACTTGGCATGTCCTATTGGAATCTCTCTTTTAATCTTTTTCTTAATCGTTTCATTCTTAAGGTCAGGATTATTAACATAGAATCTATGTAAAGTAGTTCTTGATATGTTAGCTCGTTTGATAAATTCTTTAATGCTTTCATAATTCTGTTTTGGTTTTCTCATTTTGTTATACTTATTTATATGTACTTTATGTTATTACTAGATATAACAAGTGCTATAAAGAGCAACTTTACTTACCCAGTTCATTAAATAAATATGTATCAAAAATGAAAAAGTCACTTTTTTGTAACATTTAACCGAAAAAAAATAAAATTAAGTGTGATACCGTTGTTGTTTCAGAAATGAAACACCCTTTGCAGAAACTTAAAAACTAGGGTCCTGGAAATTGACTGGTGCCATTGGACAATAATTGGCAATACTTCTACTTTCATGCTAAGGGAATATACAAAGGGGCCTATCCCCACAAACCATAACAAATTCAATACTTCACCAACAATTCAGGGCGCATTTAGGTCAAAATCGCCATATCAGCGGGAACGTGTGATAAATACCAGCATTTTTCTTAATAAAACTCCCTAAAATCTTGTTTTTATCACAAAAAAGTAGTATATTTAAAGGAGATGGGTTTGAGCTAGTTTTTTTGGCTCTAACCTTGACTAACAGCTTCCCCCCGAATAAAAAAGGCGAAGGACTAATCGGGGTTTTTTGTTATGAGATATTGACGTTTACACAAACAGTCAAATTCATGATTTACATAAATCATATTTGAATTATATGCTTGTTTATTAAACTTGCGTATGGTTATCTGTGATATTCATTTTGACTTAACGGTTCAGGTTTGGTTCCTCCCTCTGGAAAAATTAGGAAACTTGCTACTACCCAAAATCCTTTAGTGGCATTCGAAAGGTATAAGCTCAATTTTTGGCACAACCAACTATTGAGTCAGCAGATTAATAACCTTTTAAAGAAGTGAATGATGCAGAGAACCCAAGAATTTCAGTTGATACATTTAGAAAACTAACAAACGATTATATTAGTACAATTGAAGAAATAGAAGAAACAGTAAACAGCCTCTATGAATTAAGCATAATAGTTTACAATAAAAATAACATTGAGGAATAAAATTATAATAATATGAGTCTAGAATATTTTAAACGATTCAACCCACTACCTGAAGAGCCAAAAGCGAATAACAATGTTTGGCTTTATACAAGAGTTAGCTCCAAAAAGCAATATGACGACAACGGTAGTTTGGACACCCAAAAACTGGCAGCTTATGAATATGCCAACAATAAATATACAATAACCAAAACATTTGGAGAAACTTATGAAACTTACAATTGAAAGTCAAAACAAGGAAGAGATTCAGATGGTGAAATCATATAACAGTCAAATTAAGGAAATAGAAGCTAAAATAAAGAAGTTAGATGAAAAGCACTTATTTGATGGTTTCCCAAAACAAAAATACGATGTGTATATGTCTGAGTTGGAGTCAAAAATGTTAGAACTTGTTGAAGAAAAAACACAATTGAATTTAGAAATATCGAACCTTGATGAAAAAATCGACTCTTGTGTAGAAATAACCAAAAATGTGAGTAAAAATTGGGGGTTAGGTGATTACCAATTCAAAACTAGACTTCAAAAATTGATGTTCCCAGAAGGAATTGTCATTGAGCCCGAAAATAGGCAATATCGAACCTCCAAAGTAAATCAAATATTTTTACTAACATCAAGTATATCAAGGGATAGCGAGCAAAAATAAAAAAACCCATCAACTAATTTAGTTAATGGGTCTTGCTTAGTAGCGGGGACTGGACTCGAACCAGCGACCTTCGGGTTATGAGCCCGACGAGCTACCTACTGCTCTACCCCGCGATTTGGATGGCAAATATACAATGTTTTTTT
>NZ_WTAR01000024.1 GCF_013139515.1 Lutibacter sp. | reverse complement strand
GTTACCATTAATATTTTTCCATGAATATATAAAGAATCATTGTCCATTGCAGAAATTGCAACTGCTTTATCTCTTATAAAAACGGAATCTTTTAAATTAAAAACTTCAGCATAACCACCTTTTATTAATGAATTATTTACCGTGTCTTTAATTTTTATATTTCCTGTTGCTGAAGCAAAATCTATATTTTTGTTGTAATACAAACTGTCGCCTTCAATAGTTCTATGGCTATAGAATATGATAGATTTTTTTAAAAAATGAGAAATATTTGTTTTTGAATTATGATGCCCATTTTCAGTATAAATTTTATTGCTTTCACTTGTTATTGTTGAAGGACCATACAATTCAGCAATTCCAGTATCAGTAAAATAATCAAGATGGTTTGAGACTAACTTACTCTCTTTATTAACAACATCAACATTAGTATAGGCCTGAAATTTGTTTGTTTTTAAATAATAGTTGCCAATTTTGCTTGTTAAAATATTTGTAGTATCTTTAATGGTACCACCGCTTTTATAGTATAAATGTTGATTTTCTCTATCAAATTGAAGCGTGTCAGTTCGCAATTCCATAATTTCATCTTTCAAAAAAACTTTACCCCAAGAGGTTGCAATTTTTTTATTCCCATCATAATCAGTGTATTTGCTATATTGAAAAATAGTATCTCCTTGATTTACAATAACATTACCCATTGCTTTTATCAAGTTTTGTTCTTTATAAATGTATGCTTTGTCACAACGTAAAGTTGCACCTTCATGTTCTATAAAAACATTTCCTAATGAAATTGTTGCTCCAGGAAATTCAGGTTTTACAAACGTATTATCTGCATGTAAAATCTTTATTCTTTTGGTTTGTGAATTTCCAGTAATACTGAAGATTATAATTAGAATAAAAAGTATTTTTTTCAAAATGGATATTATTTAATCACAAAACTAAGAAAAAAGAGAGTAGTAAGATGATAAAAGTGCGTTAAAAAAAGAAACGTCATCACAAAAATATGAATAAAATAATTTACTTAATTACTTCACTTTTTTTTGCAATGACGTTTGATAAATTTATCTTAATATTGTTTGTTTTCTATCAGGACCAACTGAAACTATTTTCACAGGAACTTCAACAAAAGCTTCTATAAATTTAATATAATCATTCAATTCTTTAGGAAGTGTTTCAGCACTAGTCATTGAAGTTAAATCTTCTTTCCAGCCTTTAAATTCAGTATAAATTGGCGTTACATTATGTTCTTCAATATTGTAAGGAAAATGATTAATTTCAGTTCCTTTATAATTGTAGGAAGTACAAGCTTTTAAGGTTTTAAAACCTGAAAGCACATCGCCTTTCATCATCATTAATTGTGTAACACCATTAATTTCAACAGCATATTTTAAAGCTACTAAATCTAACCAGCCACATCTACGTGGACGACCAGTTGTTGCTCCAAATTCATTTCCTATTCTTGCCATTTCTTTTCCATCTTCATCAAATAATTCAGTTGGAAACGGACCAGAACCAACACGAGTTGTGTAGGCTTTAAAAATACCAAATACATCACCAATTTTATTAGGAGCAACACCTAAGCCTGTACAAGCACCTGCTGCAGTTGTAGTTGATGAAGTTACAAATGGATACGTTCCAAAATCAACATCTAAAAGCGAACCTTGTGCTCCTTCAGCTAAAATTGTTTTGTTATTTTTTAAGGCATTACTTAAATATTCTTCACTATCAATAAAAGTTAATTCTTTTAAAACTTTTATAGCATTAAAAAATTCAATTTCAAGTTCATTTAAGTCGTATTGTATTTCTACATCAAAAAATTGAAGCATTTTTAAGTGCTTATTAGTTAATGTTTGGTAAATTTCTTTCCAATTATCTAACTCTAAATCTCCAACACGCATACCATTTCTACCTGTTTTATCCATATAAGTTGGACCAATTCCTTTTAGCGTAGAACCAATTTTAGCTTTCCCTTTTGAAGTTTCACTAGCTGCATCTAGTAATCTATGTGTTGGTAAAATTAAATGTGCTTTTCTTGAAATTAATAATTTTGATTTAAAATCTAAATTATAGTTCGCTAAATTTTCTAATTCTTTATTAAAAATAACAGGGTCTATTACAACACCATTTCCTACAAGGTTTATGGCGTTTTTGTGAAAAATACCAGATGGTATTGTGTGTAATACATGTTTTTGCCCATCAAAAATTAAAGTGTGTCCAGCGTTTGGACCACCTTGGAAACGAGCAATAATGTCATAGTTAGAGGTAAGGACATCTACTATTTTTCCTTTTCCTTCATCTCCCCATTGTAGTCCTAATAATAAGTTTACAGCCATTGTGTTAATTGTAAGTTGTTAGTTGTTGTTTCGTTTTTTTGTTCCGTATAAATAAAGTGAGTGATTGTGAATCTCTATATTAAAAGTATCTTCAATCGTTTTTTTTATAATTTGTATTCTTGGGTCACAAAATTCTATAACTTCACCAGTATCTGTTAAAATAATATGGTCATGCTGTTTATCAAAGTAGCATTTTTCATAATGCGCTTGGTTTTGCCCAAATTGATGTTTTCTAACTAAACCTGATTCTAAAAGTAATTCAATAGTATTATAAAGTGTAGCTCTGCTTACTCTATAATTTTTATTTTTCATTTGGATGTATAGAGATTCTATATCAAAATGATCATTTAAATCATAAATTTCTTGTAAAATGGCAAAACGCTCTGGTGTTTTTCTATGACTGTTTGCTTCTAGAAAATTAACAAAAACACTTTTTACTATTTTTTGATTCTCATTACTCATAACAATAAATTTGAAATGTTATAGATTCAGCAAAGTTAATCCTATTTTTTTAAGTTTTTTCACCTTAAATTCATAGTTATTAACTTTTATTGTGAATAAATATTAATGTTTATAAATTCTTTCAATAGAGTCTATTCCCTCTAATTTTTTAATACTATCGCTCAATTTTTGCAGTTGAGATTTATTTTGAACGCTGACAGTAATACTACCTTCAAAAACACCATCATTACCTGAAATATTTAATCCTTGTATATTAACATTCATATTTTTTGAAATAATTTCGGTTATTTTATTTACCAATCCAACATTATCTACTCCATGAATTTTTAAAATAGCTTTAAATTCTTGTTTTGTAGAGTCAATCCATTTTGCAGTCAGAATTCTGTAAGCATAATTAGATTGCATGCTTATAGCGTTTGGACAGTCTTTTTTATGAACTTTAATACCGTCATTTATTGTTACAAAACCAAATACTTTATCTCCAGGAATAGGATTACAACAAGGTGACATTTTAAAATCTAAGCGTTCTTCTTCTTTTCCAAAAACTAATGAATCGTAATTATCTATTAGTTCATCTTTTTCTGCTGCTGTAGTATTTTTAGGTGTTCTTTTTATTTTTTTTCTGAAGAAATTAACAAACGAATTATTACGTTGCGCAATAAATTCTTTTAATTGCGGATTTTCAATTGAACCACTTCCAACTCTATAAAATAAATCTAAGCTTGTTCTTAATTTGAAGAAGTTCACTAACTCATTTACAATATTTTCAGAAAGTGAAATTTTTAAATGACGTAATTTTCTTGTTAAAATTTCTTTTCCTTCTTCGGCAATTTTCTTTTGATCTTCTTTTAATGCATTTTTAATACGAGTTCTAGCTCTTGCTGTAACAACAAAATCTAACCAACCAATATTTGGTTTTTGATTGCTAGATGTTATAATTTCAACCTGGTCACCACTATATAAAACGTGACTTATAGGCTTTAATTTTCCATTAATTTTGGCGCCCCGGCAATTCATACCAACTTGTGTATGTATTGAAAAAGCAAAATCTAATGCGGTTGCATTTTTTGGTAATGCTTTTAAATCTCCTCCGGGTGTAAATACAAAAATTTCTTTTGCGTATAGGTTTAGTTTAAAATCTTCAACAAAATCTATTGCATTGCTATCAGGGTTTTCTAAAGATTCTTTAATTTTATTTAACCAATCATCTAAACCACTTTCGCGCTCACTATTGTTTTTATATTTATAATGAGCTGCATATCCTTTTTCGGCAATTTCGTTCATTCTATCTGAACGTATTTGAACTTCAACCCATTTACCTTGCGGGCCCATAACGGTAATATGAAGCGATTCATAGCCGGTAGATTTTGGTTGACTAATCCAATCTCGTAGTCTGCTTGGATTTGGAATAAAATTATCTGTTACAATTGAATAAATTTTCCAAGCATCAAATTTTTCTTTCTTTGGTGTTGATTTATAAATAATTCGAATTGCAAATTTGTCGTAAATTTCTTCGTAAGTAACGCCTTGCGAAAGCATTTTTTTACGAATGGAATAGATTGATTTTCTTCTTCCTTTTATAAAATAGTCAAAACCTTCAGCATTTAAAGATTCTCTAATAATGTCAGAAAATGATTCAATATAAATATTTTGTTCTTCTGTACTTTGCGTTATCTTGTCTAAAATATCATTATAAACCTCTGGCTCGGTGTATTTTAAACCTAAATTTTCAAGTTCAGTTTTTATATTGTAAAGTCCAAGACGGTGGGCAAGTGGTGCGTATATGTATAAAGTTTCAGATGAAATTTTAACTTGTTTGTCTTGTGGCATTGCATCCATAGTTTGCATATTGTGCAGCCTATCAGCAATTTTTATTAAAATAACCCTAACATCATCATTTAAAGTTAAGAGCATTTTTCTAAAATTCTCAGCTTGTACTGATGCGTTTTGCTCTTTTTTTAAGTGAGATATTTTTGTTAACCCATTTACAATTCTAGCAACATTTTCACCAAATAAACGCTCAATATCTTCAATTGTATAATCTGTATCTTCAACAACATCATGTAATAAAGCAGCAACAATTGATGTGGTATCTAAACCAATTTCATAGGCAACAATTTTAGCAACAGCAATTGGGTGAAAAATATAAGGTTCACCAGTTTTACGGCGTTGGTTTTTATGCGCTTCTAATGCAATATCAAATGCTTTTCTTATTTCTTTTTTATCAGCATTTGTAAAAGCTTGGTAAGCACCTTTTAAAAGGTCTTTATAACGCTTGGTAATTTCTTTGTTTTCTTGCTCTATGGTTAAATTATATGCCATTGCTTAAAAATAGTATTTTAAAGTAGACTATCAAATAGAAAAAATTATTTTTTTAAGTTTATTATTCGTTGTAATAGTGTTGGGTGTGAATAATGAATTTTAACATATAAAGAATGTGGGGTTAAATTGCTTAAACTGTTTTTTGATAATTTTTTTAATGAAGAAATTAACGCATCACCGTCAAAGTTTTCTTTGGCATAATCATCAGCTTGATATTCAAATTTTCTTGATAAAGAATTCATAAATAAACTGGTTATTTCAGAAATTGGACTGTACAAAATAGCAAAAGCAATTAAACCAATATGAAAGCTTGCAGTTTCAACTCCTAATGCCTGTGACAATGTTTGGTTTCCTATTAATAATGATAAAATAAAAAAAGTAAAACCAGTTAACAATATGGATAATAATAAGTTATAAATAATATGTTTTCTTTTATAATGCCCAACTTCATGTGCTAATACAGCTACAATTTCGTTGGTTTCTAAATCATTTATAAGCGTATCATAAAGTGTAATTCTCTTTTGATTACCAAATCCTGAAAAATAGGCGTTTGCTTTTGTAGAACGTTTTGAACCATCAATCACAAAAATATTATCTAATTTAAAACCTATTTTTGTAGCAAAATTTTCAATGGCTATTTTTAATTCCCCGTCTTCTAAAGGTGTTTGTTTATTAAATAATGGGACTAAGAGTTTTGAGTAAAATAAATTCATAAAAATGGTAAAAAAGCTAATTAAAGCCCAAGTATAAACCCAAAATAATGTTGTTGTTTCTAAATAAAACCAAGTTATTAAGGCTAATAAACCGCCACCAACTACAATCATCATTAACCAACTTTTAATTTTATCGAAAATAAATGTTGTTTTAGATGTTTTATTAAACCCAAATTTTTCTTCAATTACAAATGTTTTATAGTATGAAAAAGGTAACGATAAAATATCACTGGAAAAAGCAATAATTCCAAAGAAAATTAAAGTAATTAAAATAGCATTGCTGCTTACAGTTTTTACATACGAATCTACAAATGCAAAACCGTCAAAGATAAAAAATAACAAAGTTGTTACTATTGAAAATAAACTTGAATACAAGGAGAATTTATAATTTTCTTTTTTATAATGTTGAGATTTTAAATATTCATCTTCATTATAAATACCCTCTAATTCTTCAGAAATTACATCGTTAAAATGTTTTGCATTTAAAGCATTTATATACGTGTCAAATAAAAATTTAAGACTAATTATGCCTATTAGTATATAAAAAATTACTGTTGGAGTCATTTAGGTGAGTTTAGTTTTTATTTAATTTATTAATTGTCTTTGTCTAATTGCTTCAAAAATTAATATTGCTGCACTTACTGATACGTTCATAGAGTCTATGGCTCCGCGCATTGGAATAATAATATTTTGTGTGGTATTTTGAAGCCATTCATTGGATAAGCCAGTTGCTTCAGTTCCTACAATTATAGCACTTGGTTGTGCATAATTAATAGTTTGATATTCAACAGAAGCAGTTAAAGCGGCCCCATAAATATTGATGTTTTTTTCTTTTAAAAATGAAATAATTTCAGAAGTAGTTCCTGTTGCAATTGGTGTTGTAAAAACGCAACCAACACTAGATCTAATAATATTTGGATTGTACATATCAGTCTTAGGGTTTGCAATAAAAACGGCATCAACACCTGCGGCATCTGCAGTTCGTAGCAATGCACCAATATTTCCTGGTTTTTCAGGAGCTTCAGCAACTAAAATTAATGGGTTGTTGTTTTTGAAAGAAACTGATTTTAATGTTAAATCTTTACATGTTGCAATTGCTAAAATACCTTCAGTAGTATCTCGTAGTGCTAATTTTTTATACACTTCTTTAGAAATTTCAATAATTTCAACGTTTGAATTTATGTTTTGTAACAAGTTGTTAACTTCTTCTTTATTGATAATTGTTGATACTACTAAAATAGTTCCAATTTCATAATGCCCTTTAATGGCTAAAGAAATTTCTCTAAGTCCTTCAATTATAAAGGTTTGTGTTTTTTTTCTGGAGCGCGATTTATCTTTTAAAAGAACAAGTTCTTTTATGTATGGGTTTTGAAGGCTTGTAATTTGTTTGGGCATGATGCAAAAATAATGGTAAATTCTTTATAATTTTTCAGTTTTATAGTAATTTATTAAAAGAGCTACCATTTTATTGTATTCTCTAATTCCGCTTTTTTGCTTGTTGGCCTTCAGAAATAAATCATAGAAACTTTTAAAATATTTTTCACTCCAGTTTTGGTAAGAATCCCAAAACTCTTGATTATTTCTCATATCCTTTAAAATACCTGTATTAATGGTGCTTTTTATAATTTCAAATTGATTAGGGTCAGTTTTATAAATTTCATACAAACAATAGCGAAGAGCTGTTAAGTAACCAGCATAATTAAAATGGGCATCTTTTGAATTTATAGAAGCTAAATAACCAACAAAATTGGCTTCGCTTTCTGAAGCAATTCCAACTTGATGCGCAATTTCATGACAAACTGTTGCAGGATAATTGTTTTTTGGAATTAAAGCATTTACTTGAGCTTCATTCGTTATAGGGTTTAAATACCCTGCAAAGCCCATATAAGTTAACGGAATACTAAATAAAGAGTGTTTAATTGAAGCAGTCTCAAATTTAAATTGAGGATATTTTATAGCTAATTGTTTGTAAGCTGAAGGAGATAATTCTCTAAGCTGTTTTTTTGTCATATTATTTTCAACCACAACAGTATCGTTACTTGTAATTGAAAAATGAACTTTGTTTGTTTTTAAAATAAGTTTAGTTGTAAAATCAACTAAATCATTTGTATTGTAAGTCGTTTTTTCAAAATTTAACGATTTAGATAATGGTTCTCTAAAATAATTAAATCCCCAATTAAAATGAAATAAGAAAAACAATATTGAAATAGTTGCTCCAATTTTAAAAAACGTAGCCTTAAAATGAATTTTTTTAGTTTTTATGGCTATATAAATACCTTTTAAAATAGTAAGTCCAATAAATAGGTATAAAATATCACCAATTGATATTGGCAACCAACCAAAAATAAGCCGAAGTGATTTTGAAACATAAATGTACAATCCATTAGAGTAAAATTGTTCAATAACAGTGGGAAATTTAGCAATAATTTGGATAAATGCCCATTGCATAACAAGTACTATTGTAAGAATTTTATATGTTTTTTGTTTGTTCATAAATCAAAAATAGGAAATAAATATAGAGTACATTACGTTTTAAGAGTTATTAACAAAATAAGTACTTGTCAACAAAATATGTGCAAAAATAAAATTTAGAATTACTCCAAAATCTAGGTATAAAAAATTACATTTGCTTTAGTATAAAAAATGTGTGAAATTTATAGTTTCCTTTCCCCTAAAATTATTAATTTAATAAAAAAATAAACTAGCTATAGCGTGAAAAATTTACAACCAATTCAATCTTCTAAATTTAAAAAAAGCAATGTGATTAACCTTGAAAAGGGGAAAATACCACCACAAGCTGTTGATTTAGAGGAGGCTGTATTGGGTGCTATGATGATTGATAAAAAAGGGGTTGATGATGTAATTGATATTTTACATGACGATGTTTTTTATAAAGAATCTAATAAATTAATTTACGCTGCAATTTTTGCATTATTTAAAAGTTCAGAACCAACGGATTTATTAACCGTTGCCAATCAATTGCGTAAAGATGGAAATTTAGATGCTGCCGGTGGTGATTTTTATTTAGTTGGATTAACACAAAAAGTATCATCATCAGCACATATTGAATTTCATGCGCGTATTATTCTTCAAAAATATATTCAACGTACATTAATTTCAATTTCTGCTGAAATTATTGAAGAAGCCTACGATGAAACTGTAGATGTTTTTGATTTATTAGATGTTGCTGAAACAAAATTATTTGAAGTAACTCAAGGAAACCTAAAAAAAGGTTCAGAAAGTGCAGGAGGTCTTGTAGATCAGGCAATTAAAAAGATTGAAGAAATTTCAAATAAAGAAGGTATGAGCGGTGTAGCAACTGGTTTTACTCGTTTAGATGAATTAACATCAGGTTGGCAACCTTCAGATTTAGTAATTTTAGCTGCACGTCCTGGTATGGGTAAAACGGCTTTTGTAATGTCTATGGCTAAAAATATGGCAATAGATTTTGATACGCCAGTTGCAATATTTTCGTTAGAGATGTCATCAGTTCAGTTAATAACTCGTATGATTTCTAGTGAAACAGGAATTTCTTCAGGGAAATTGAGAAAAGGAAGTTTAGAACCACACGAATGGGAGCAATTAAATGTAAAAGTTAAAAACTTATCAAACGCTCCAATTTTTATAGATGATACACCTTCATTATCAATCTTTGATTTAAGAGCAAAAGCACGTCGTTTAGCATCTCAACATGGTATTAAAGTAATAGTTATTGATTATTTACAATTAATGACTGCTGGTACTTCAGCCGGTGGAAATCGTGAACAAGAAATTTCTATGATTTCTCGAAATTTAAAAGCATTGGCAAAAGAATTAGCAATACCTGTAATAGCACTTTCTCAGTTGTCACGTGCCGTTGAAACGCGTGGAGGAAACAAACGGCCATTACTTTCAGATTTACGTGAATCTGGTGCTATTGAACAAGATGCTGATATTGTTTCATTTATTTATCGTCCTGAGTATTATGGGCTTACAGAATGGGATGATGAAGAAAGATCGGCATGTGAAGGGCAGGCTGAATTTATTGTAGCTAAACACAGAAATGGTGGTTTAGAAAACATAAAATTGAAATTTACAGGGCATTTAGCACAGTTTAGTAATTTAGATGATGATTTTGGTAGTGAATTCCAATCAAAAATGAATGATGCGATATCATCTAATAATATGCCAAGCGCAGCTGATGCTTTTGGAGTAGAAGATACTTTAGAAGATGAAAATGGATTGCCATTTTAAATAATACACTACATATGAAGTTAGTTGCAAAAATGATTTTTGTGTTAGTTTTGTTGGTTTCACATTCAATCTATGCATCATTTATCCTCATTCCAATGGATGAAATTACTCAAACAAACCATTTAAAAGCTTACGGAATTACATATTGGTCTTTAGAAAAAGGAAATACAGCAAAATGGCTGTTAAATTATGAAGGCGGTTCTTTTTTATTAGAAGATAATGAAGCTACACGTAATGAATGTAAAATAAGAGGCGTTACTTTCCATGTTATTTCTGATACTCAGGCAAGTAAAATTTTAGAAGAAATAAGTAGTCCATCTCTAAATATGGATGCTATAACGTTAGAAAAAGCACCAAAAATAGCAGTATATTCTCCAAAAGGGAAATTACCTTGGGATGATGCTGTTACCTTAGTTTTAACCTATGCTGAAATTCCTTTTGACCTTATTTATGATGAAGAAGTTTTAGAAGAAAAATTATTATTATACGAATGGTTGCATTTACATCATGAAGATTTTACAGGTCAATATGGCCGATTTTATGGAGCTTATAGAGCTGCACCTTGGTATATTGAGCAAAAAAAATCAGCTGAAGATTTAGCAAGTAAATTAGGGTTTTCAAAAGTTTCTGAAGAAAAATTAGCAGTATCGCTTAAAATTAGAGATTTTGTAATTGGTGGCGGTTTTATGTTTGCAATGTGCTCAGCTACAGATAGTTTTGATATTGCTTTGGCTGCTGAAGGTGTTGATATTTGTGAAACTATGTTTGATGGCGATCCTTCAGAAGTAGATTATCAACATAAAATAGATTTCAATAAAACATTAGCGTTTAAAGATTTTACATTGGTTAGAAATCCTATTGAATATGAATTTTCTTCAATAGATATGACCAGAAAACGTTCCAGTATTAAACGTACTTCAGATTATTTTTCTTTACAAGAATATTCAGCAAAGTGGGACCCAATTCCAACAATGTTGTGTCAAAACCATACACAGTTAATTAAAGGTTTTATGGGCCAAACTACCTCTTTTGAAAGAGCAAATATAAAGTCGAATATATTAGTTTTGGGAGAAAATAAAACTAATAGAGAGGCACGTTATATTCATGGGGTTAAAGGAAAAGGTTTGTTTACGTTTTATGGTGGTCACGACCCTGAAGATTATCAGCACAGAGTAGGTGATCCAAAAACAGAATTAGATTTACATCCAAATTCTCCTGGATACAGATTAATTTTAAACAATGTGTTATTTCCTGCAGCAAAAAAGAAAAAACAAAAAACTTAATGGTGTTGATAATGCATCAATAACTTTCTTTAAAAATTTTAGTATTTCAAGCTTCAAAAACACTATTTTTGCGCTTTAAATTAAATAATAATACATGGCAACTACACAAGAACTGCAAGATTTTGCACAACAAGTAAGAAGAGATATAGTTAGAATGGTACACGCTGTACAATCTGGTCACCCTGGAGGTTCATTAGGTTGTAATGAGTTTTTAACAGTATTGTTTCAAGAAGTTATGGAATATTCAACTGAATTTTCTATGGATGGTGAAAATGAAGATTTATTCTTTTTATCAAACGGTCATATTTCGCCAGTTTATTATAGTGTTTTAGCACGTAGTGGATTTTTCCCAGTTGCTGAATTAGCTACTTTTAGAAAATTAAATACACGTTTACAAGGGCATCCAACTACTCACGAAGGTTTGCCAGGTATTAGAATTGCATCAGGTTCATTAGGACAAGGAATGAGTGTTTCTTTAGGAGCTGCGCAAGCTAAGAAATTGAATGGAGATAAAAAATTAGTGTATTCTTTACACGGTGATGGTGAGTTACAAGAAGGTCAAAATTGGGAAGCAATTATGTATGCTGCAGGGAAAAATGTAGATAATTATATTGCAACTGTAGATTATAACAAGCAACAAATTGATGGTGGAACTGAAGATGTTATGCCTTTAGGAGATTTAAAAGCTAAATTTGAAGCATTTGGATGGATTGTTTTAGATGTTGAAAAAGGAAATGATGTTGAAAGTATTAAAAATGGGTTGGCAGAAGCAAAATCTTTGACAGGAAATGGAAAGCCAGTTTGTATTTTATTACATACAGAAATGGGTAATGGAATAGATTTTATGATGCATACACACGCTTGGCATGGAAAAGCGCCTAGTGATGCTCAATTAGAAGATGCTTTAAATCAAAACCCTGAAACTTTAGGAGATTATTAGTTTATTGAAAATTAAATAATTAAAATATTTAAAAATAGTTATAACATATGTTATAGCTATTTTTTTTAGACATTAATTTTATAGCTTTTTAATATTTTTAACAATTATTCACCCTTTAAATTGTAAGTTTACTTCTATATTTACATCTATTATAAAATTGATTTCAATAGCACTTTGGTTTTGTTTTCAATTTTTTATTTTTTCAATCTTTAATGTATTTTTCATGAAAATAGGTATTGTTTGTTATCCAACATTTGGAGGAAGTGGAGTAGTAGCAACAGAATTAGGTATGGCGCTTGCTCAAAGAGGGCATCATGTACATTTTATAACGTATAAGCAACCTGTGAGGTTAGATTTTATTTCTAATGATATTCATTTTCATGAAGTTTTTGTTGAAGAATATCCACTTTTTCAGTTTCAACCGTATGAATTAGCACTTTCTAGTAAAATGGTTGAAGTTGTTGAAATGTACGATTTGGAAATTTTACACGTTCATTATGCAATTCCACATGCATATGCAGCCTATATGGCAAAACAAATGTTGCATGAAAAAGGTATTGACATAAAGGTAGTAACAACATTACACGGAACTGATATTACGTTGGTTGGAAGTCATCCAAATTATAAAACTGCTGTAGAGTTTAGTATCAACAATTCTGATGTAGTTACCACAGTATCAGAAAGTTTAAAGAAAGATACGTTACGCTTATTTAATATTACGAAAGAAATAAAAGTGATTCATAATTTTATTGATTTTGAGCAATATCCAGAAATTGGTTCTGAAGAATGTTTGCGACATACAATTGCGAATGAGAACGAACGAATTATTACACATATTAGTAATTTACGCCCTGTAAAAAGAGCTTCAGATGTTATTGATATTTTTTATAAAATTCAGAAAGAAATACCTTCAAAATTATTATTAGTAGGTGAAGGACCAGATAGAGAAAATATTGAATGCCAAGCTAAAGATTTAGGGATTTTAGACAAAGTGCTATTTATGGGAAATAGTAACGAAGTAAATAAACTGTTATGTTATTCAGATTTATTTTTATTGCCTTCAGAAACTGAAAGTTTTGGATTAGCAGCGTTAGAAGCTATGGCAGCAAGAACACCAGTAATTTCTACCAATTCGGGTGGTTTGCCAGAAGTAAATACACAAGGAGTTACAGGTTTTTTAAGTGATGTTGGAGATACGGATGATATGGCCAAAAATGGGATTTATATTTTAGAAGATTTTGAGAGGTTACAACAATTTAAAAATAATGCATTAGAACAAGCAAAACGCTTTAGTTTACAAAATGTATTACCTGATTATAAAGCAATTTATAGAGAAGTAATAGCTGATTGTTGTTAAGAATTGTAATAGTTTAATGATTTGATAATTAATTCTTTATCAACTTTGCAATCTAATTTATATTTTTCAAAATCAGATAATAGCACAAAATTTACTTGTCCGCCAACATTCTTTTTATCGTGAATTAAAAGTTCCATAATAGCATCATAATCAGTAGCTTCAATCTTAACTTTCCCATAAATTTTAAGTATAGATTTTTTTATGTTATCTAACTCTTCAGAAGGAAAATTTAATAATGTTTTTGATATGTAACCTTCAGTAATCATTCCAATGGCAATTGCTTCACCATGAGTAAGATTTTCTTTAGCTTCAGATTCTAAAAAATACGATTCAACAGCGTGACCTAAAGTATGTCCAAAATTTAATATTTTACGTAAACCAGCTTCTTTTGGGTCTTCAATTACAACTTCATTTTTAATTTCAATTGAACGATGAACTAAGCTGCTTAAATTACGAACGCTTAATTCTTTAAAGCTAATTGCTTTGTTCCAAAGGTTTTTGTCGTAAATTAAACCATGTTTAAGAATTTCAGCCAAACCAGATCGTAATTCACGTTCAGAAACAGTCTCTAAATAAAGTGGATCTATAAGCACCATTTCAGGATTAGAAAACAACCCAATTTGATTTTTTAAAATACCTAAATCTACACCTGTTTTACCACCAACAGAAGCATCAACCATGCTTAATAAAGTAGTTGGAATATTTACAAAAGAAATACCACGTTTAAATGAAGAAGCAACAAAACCGCCTAAATCTGTAATTACACCACCACCTAAATTTATTAATAAACTTTTTCTGTCTGCGCCTAGTTCTGTTAAGGCATTCCATACTCCAATACACGTATCTAAATTTTTATTTACTTCGCCAGGTTCAATTTCAATAATTTCAATAGTTTGTTCAGTTTCCAATTGTTGAAGAAATAAAGGAAGACAATCATCACCAGTGTTTTCATCAACTAAAATGAAAATTAAAGAAGGTTTACTCTCTAAAACATACTTGTTTAATTTAGTATACGCATCTTCAGTAAAATTCACATGGTAATTATTGGATAATATTGGATTCATTTCGGATAATATTTAAGTGCAAATTAAGTACAAATTAATGAAAAAATAAACTCTTGCGAAGTATCTTTGTATAAATACATGTTATAATGGGAAAATTATTTGACAATACAGAAGTAGCCTTTGCTTTAAAATCAAATTCTGAACTTGATAGAGCTTTTTATTTGTTTGAAATGATTAAGCGAGAACCATTGGTTAAAATTGGTACAGCAGTTACTAAGTTTGCTTTAAAGGCATATTTGCCTGTTGAAGGTATTATTAGAGCCACTGTTTTTGACCATTTTTGTGGAGGTGTAACAGAAGAAGATTGTATGTCTACTATTGATAAAATGTATACTAAAAATGTACATTCTGTGTTAGATTATTCAGCTGAAGGAAAAGAAGTTGAAGAGCAGTTTGATTTGGCAATGGAAAAAACATTAAACACCATTAAATTTGGTAAAGAAAAAGCTAGTTTACCATTTGCAGTATTTAAACCAACAGGTTTTGGAAAGTTTGAAATTTATCAAAAAATAACAGAAGGTGAAAAATTAGATACTCATGAAGAAGTTGAGTGGAAACGTATTAAAGAACGTTATGATATTGTAAGTAAAGCCGCTTATGAAGCAGAAATTCCATTATTAATTGATGCTGAAGAAACTTGGATGCAAGCTGCAGCTGATGATTTGATTGAGGAAATGATGGTGAAATACAATAAAGAAAAAGTAATTGTATTTGGAACTCTACAATTGTATCGTTGGGATAGGTTAGATTATTTAAAAGGTTTACATGAGCGGGCAAAAAAAGCAGGTTTTAAAATAGGAATGAAACTTGTACGTGGCGCTTATATGGAAAAAGAACGTGAACGTGCTGAAGAATACGGTTATAAAGATCCTATTTGTGTTGATAAGGAAGCTACAGATAAAATGTATAATGATGTTCAACAATATATGGTAGAAAACATTGATGATATGTCAGTTTTTTCAGGAACTCATAACGAAGAAAGTTCATATTTGTTAATGGATTTAATTGAAAAGCACAATTTATCAAGAAACGATAAAAGAATTTGGTTTGGTCAATTGTATGGTATGAGCGATCATATTAGTTATAATTCAGCTAAAGAAGGTTATAATGTGGCTAAATACTTGCCTTTTGGACCTGTGAGAGACGTTATGCCTTATTTAATTAGACGTGCAGAAGAAAACACATCAGTAGCCGGGCAAACTAGTAGAGAGTTAAATTTGCTTAAAACGGAGCGTAAAAGACGCAAATTTTAAACTTATTAATTTATAATAAAAAAGAGCTATTTAATAGCTCTTTTTTATGTGTTTATAAATCAGTATATTAACTAATCTTTATTATTACTTAATTATAGTTGAAAACAAAATAAAACAACTACTTTTGCAACTTCTAAAAAAACAAGAGAATGCAATCTATCAGAAACATAGCTATTATAGCTCACGTTGACCACGGTAAAACAACTTTGGTTGATAAAATTATTGACCAAGCTCACATATTAGATGAGCGTAAAGTAAGAACAGATTTATTGTTAGATAATAACGATTTAGAACGTGAACGTGGTATTACTATTTTATCTAAAAACGTTTCTATAATATATAAAGATGTTAAAATTAACATTATTGATACACCTGGTCACGCCGATTTTGGAGGAGAAGTAGAGCGTGTATTAAAAATGGCTGATGGTGTGTTATTATTAGTTGATGCTTTTGAAGGACCAATGCCTCAAACACGTTTTGTTTTAGGTAAAGCATTAGAACTTGGTTTAACACCAATTGTTGTTATCAATAAAGTTGATAAACAAAACTGTACGCCAGACATAGTACATGATAAAGTATTTGATTTAATGTTTGCACTTGATGCTACTGAAGAACAATTAGATTTTGCAACAGTTTACGGCTCTGCTAAAAATGGTTGGATGAATTATGATTGGAAAGATGAAACAGATAATATTATACCACTTTTAGATTCAATTTTAGAGAATATTCCTACAGCTCCTTATCAAGAAGGAACTGCTCAAATGCAAATTACCTCATTAGATTTTACTTCTTTTGTTGGTAGAATTGCTATTGGACGTGTTTTTAGAGGAGATTTAGTAGAAGGAAAAGATTACATGCTTTGTAAAGCAGATGGAAGTACTAAAAAGGTAAGAATTAAAGAATTACATACTTTTGAAGGTTTAGGAAAAGACAGAGCTTCTAAAGTGAGAAGTGGAGATATTTGTGCTATTACAGGTATTGAAGGATTTGAAATTGGAGATACCATTGCAGATATAGAAAATCCAGAGCCATTACCAAGGTTAAGAGTAGATGAGCCAACGATGAGTATGTTATTTACCATTAATAACTCTCCTTTTTATGGGAAAGAAGGTAAATATGTAACTTCTCGTCATTTACGAGATAGATTATATAAAGAAACTGAAAAGAATTTAGCATTAAGAGTTGAAGATACTTC
The DNA here is from genome assembly GCF_013139515.1 of Lutibacter sp. GTDB lineage: Bacteria > Bacteroidota > Bacteroidia > Flavobacteriales > Flavobacteriaceae > Lutibacter. The sequence continues at coordinate 3,538 of NZ_WTAR01000024.1, read as the reverse complement.
TTCGGAAGATAAGTTTAATGTATTTGGACGTGGAATTTTGCATTTATCAGTTTTAATTGAAACAATGCGAAGAGAAGGGTATGAGTTACAAGTTGGTAGACCACAAGTAATTATTAAAGAAATAGATGGAGTTAAATGTGAGCCATACGAAACTTTAGTAATTGATGTTCCAGAAACATCAGCAAGTAAAGCAATTAACTTAGTTACACTAAGAAAAGGAGATATGTTGGTTATGGAGCCAAAGGGAGATATGCAACATTTAGAATTTGATATTCCTTCACGTGGTATTATAGGATTACGTAACAAAATATTAACTGCCACACAAGGTGAAGCAATTATAAATCATAGATTACGTGGTTTTGATGCTTATAAAGGAGATATTTCAACATCTACTAATGGAGCTTTAATTTCAGGAGATACTGGAAAAGCAACAGCATATTCAATTGATAAATTGGGTGATAGAGGTGTTTTCTTTATAGATATTAACCAAGAAATTTACAAAGGACAAATTGTTGGTGAAAATAATAGACAAGATGATATGTCTATCAATTTAACAAAAGGAAAAAAACTGACAAACGTTCGTAAATCAGGAACAGATACAGCTGTTAATATAGCTCCAAAGAAAGAATTTTCATTAGAAGAGTGTATGGAGTATATTAAGGATGATGAGTATTTAGAAGTAACTCCACTTAGTTTACGTATGCGTAAAATTTCTTATAGATAAGAATTCAATTTATATATAATAAAAAAAGCTTCCATTAATTTGGAAGCTTTTTTTTATACAAAAATATGTATGTTGTATAGTAACTTTTGTTACCTCTACTACTTTAAACTTTTGCAACTATTGTAAGTCTAAACAGTATAAACAAAAATCAAAATAATGAAAAAATTAATTTTAGTTACTTTAATAAGTACTTCTGTATTAATTAGTAGCTGTTCAGACAGTGAAAATGATGATGAAGTGAGTATACATGAAACCAGTCTATCTCAATTAGAAATAGATGATTTAAACTTTTTAAGAGAAGAAGAAAAATTAGCAAGAGATGTGTATTTATATTCGTATGATCTATATAATTTACAAATTTTTAAAAATGTTTCTAACAGTGAACAAAAGCATATGGATAGCGTATTAGAACTTTTAAATAAGTATAATTTACCAGATCCTGCTTCAGAAAATATAGGTGAATTTAATAATGCTGAATTGCAAAATCTTTACAATGATTTAACTCAGAAATCGTCGATTTCTGTAGTAGATGCTTTAGAAGTTGGAAATATTATTGAAGATTTAGATATAAAAGATATTGCGACTAATGAAGGAAGAACTATTAATATTGATTTATTAGATGTTTATACTTCATTAAAGTGTGGCTCAAGAAATCATTTACGGAATTATTATGCGCAGCTTATTTTTAATGGAGGCTTATATATTCCAACTTATATTTCAATAGATGAATTTGAAGCTATAATAACAACCTCTAATGAACAATGTATTAACAATTAAAATTTTAAAAATGATAAAAAATAGTTTTATATTAATAGTATTGATATTTTCTTTTATTAGTTGTAAATTTTCAAAAGATGAATCAAATATATCAAAGAATGAAGTAATTAAATTAGATAATTTAGATAAAATTAATAATGAAAGATTACTATTATTACAACAAAAATGTTATGCTTGTCATTCAGTAACCGCAACATCACATGATCATATTATTGCACCTCCAATGGTGGCAATAAAGAGAAGGTATCTTGTTTTTTATAAAAATAAAGAAGAATTTGTTAATGCAATGACAAAATGGGCGTTAGATCCAAAACTTGAAAATGCATTAATGCGTGGTGCTGTAAAACAATTTAATGTGATGCCAAAGCAGCCTTTTAATAAAGATGAAATAGTAAAAATAGCTGAATATATGTACGATAATGAATTAGAAAAACCAGCTTGGTTTGAAGATCATTTTAATGAAGAACACCCTGAAGGAATGGGAAATGGTAAAGGAAAAGGTAGAAAATTAAAAACTAATTAAATAGTGAATTAAGGTTGAAGGTAGTTTGTGAAAAGGAATTAATTATTCCATTTTCACAAACTACTATTAATGTTGATGTCCACTTCCGCAATTACAATTGCAGCCTGATGTATGATGTGATACAGGAGAAATTGCTTCTAAAGTTCCATTAATTAATTTATCAATAGCTATGTCTGGATCTGTTTCTTCAATTTTATAACAAGCAACACTTTGGTTTGCTAATTTTTGAATTAAACCGTTTCCAATACCTCTAGTTAATAAAATATCAACATCAAAAAGAATATTTTTAGTCACTTTTTCAGCATGTGAAGTTTCATGTAAAGTTTCTTCCTTGTTTAATTCCAATATTTTTTTGTTTTCAATAATAGTATCATTAATGGTATAAATTATAAAGTTTCTACATTTACCAGCGTGGTCAAAAATTGTTTTTTTATTTTGAGAAGTAACAGCAACTATTGTTTTCATAAATATGATATTTTAATCAAATTTAAGTCTATTAAATCATCTTATTTGCAACGTTAGTTACTTGAATTTAGATGTGTTTTTACTTTTTAAAAAAGTATATAAATTAAAATTTTAATAGGATTCCTATTTTCTAGGATGAAAAGAATTTAATACGTCTTTTAAAAAACGAGTGTCTAAGTGCATGTAAATTTCAGTGGTAGTAATACTTTCATGACCTAACATTTGCTGTATTGCACGTAAATCTGCTCCACGCTCTAAAAGATGTGTAGCAAATGAATGTCTAAAAGTATGCGGGCTTATTTTCTTTTTAATACCTGCTTTGATAGCTAAATTTTTGATAATTGTAAAAATCATTACTCTACTCAGGTTTTTACCTCTTCTATTCAAAAAAACAGTGTCTTCAAACCCTTTTTGAACCTCAATATGAATCCTAATCGTATTCAGATATAATTGGATATATTTTTGAGTTTGTTGGTTAATTGGCACAAAACGTTGTTTATTTCCTTTACCTGTTACTTTAATAAAACCTTCATCAAAAAACAAATCTGAAAGTTTTAAGGCAATAAGTTCAGAAACACGTAAACCGCAGCTGTATAATGTTTCTAATATAGTTCTATTGCGTTCACCTTGTGGTTTACTTAAATCTAAGGTGTTTATTAACAAATCAATTTCTTCAATGGCTAAAGTATCGGGTAATTTTCGTCCTATTTTTGGAGTTTCAATTAAATCGGTTGGGTTCTCTTTTCTATAATCTTCAAAAATCAAATAATCAAAAAAGTTTCTTATTCCAGATATTAATCTAGCTTGTGAACGTGCATTTAATTGTTTTGAAATAGCATATATAAATTGTTGAATAATTTCTTCAGAAATAGTTATTGGAGAAATAGAAATTTCATTTTCTTCTAAATAAGATATTAGCTTTTTTACATCACGTGTATAACTATCAATAGAGTTTTTTGCCAAGCCTTTTTCTATTTTTAAATAGAATTGATAATCTTGTAATAATTTTAACCATTTCATTTTTATAAAAGTACATATTTATGTTAAAA
>NZ_WTAR01000116.1 GCF_013139515.1 Lutibacter sp. | reverse complement strand
TTAAAGAACCCATTCTACCGTTAAACACAACATAGTCTGCTTGCTCTGCAACGGCTTTTGTCATATCAAAAGGTTGTAACCCTGGTGCTCCGGTTGCTCCTTTTGTATAGAAGTCTCCTTGCATAATGTAGTATTCTTTATCTACTTTAGGCAAACCTCCTGCTGGTTCAACTAAAATTAAACCATACATTCCGTTAGCAATATGCATTCCAACAGGTGCAGTTGCACAGTGATATACATATAATCCTGGATTTAATGTTTTAAATGAGAACGTTTTTTCATGACCTGGTGCTACAAATGAAGATGTTGCTCCACCTCCTGGACCAGTTACTGCATGTAAATCTATATTATGTGGTAATTTGTTATCTGGGTGGTTTGATAATGTAAACTCAACCTCATCACCTACTCTTGTACGAATAAAACTCCCTGGCACAGAACCTCCAAAAGTCCAATAAACATAGGTTGTTCCATCTGTCATAGTTCCTTCTTCTTCAAGAATTTCCATGTTTACAATTAATTTTTTTGCTGGTCTATCCCCAACAGAAGCAGGTACAAATGGAGGTGAGGTAAGCACCGCATCCATTGTCCCAGAAACTGCAATTTTAGCAGCATCTACATCTTTCTTTTTTGTTTCAGAATTACAACTAATTAATAATAATAATAATAAAACCATTCCTAATATACTTACACTGCTGAAAGCTTTTCTTAGATTCTTCATTTTTTTCATTTCCTGTTTGTTTGTTTGTTTGTTTGTTTTGCAATAATACAATTTTGTACAAAAGAAAACCAGAGTCTTAAATTTTAAATTATAGTATGGACAATAACTACAAATTTTTAACTCTGGAAATCAATCTAAAAAACTATATCTAAATTTTTATTGTGTTTATCTAATTATTCTTTTATTTCTAACGCTTCGTCTGTTGGAGTACCGTGTTTATAAAAATCAATGATATAAAGTACAACTCCTGTAGTAAATAACGTTGCACACAAAATTAATACCACAAAGTGGATGCTAATTTCATTTTGTACTTGCATAAAGTCCATTTTAAACTTTCTCTCTAAATATACTTGAGCAACACCTGCAACTCCAAAAGCAACCGTCATTCCAACCATTCCAATATTTGCCATCCAAAAAGCCATTCTACCTCTTGAACTATCGTATAATTTTCTTCCTGTTAAATTTGGTAAACTATAACTAATAATTGCTAAAACAATCATTGCATAAGCTCCCCAAAATGCTAAATGACCATGCATTGCTGTAACTAACGTACCGTGTGTATATAAGTTTGTTTGTGGCAATGTGTGTGCAAATCCTAACAACCCTGCACCAACAAAAGAGACTATTGCTGAACCTAAAGTCCAGTATAATGCTAATTTATTAGGATGTTTTTTCTCTCCCTTTCTGTACATATTTACTGCAAATAATGCCATTGCTAAGAATGCTAATGGTTCTAATGCTGAGAATATACCACCTACTATTAACCAAATTTTATTTACACCAATATAATAGTAATGGTGACCTGTGCCTAAAACTCCTGAAAGGAATGTTAAACCTACAATTACGTACAACCATTTTTCTATTACTTCTCTATCTACACCTGTTAGTTTAATTAATAAGAATGATAAAATACCTCCCATAATTAATTCCCAAACTCCTTCTACCCATAAGTGAACAACCCACCAACGGAAAAATGAATCTGTTACTTGACTCTCAAATGGTAACATTCCAGGCAAATATAATAAGGCCGCAAATAACAATCCCATTGATAATACAAGTGCTGTTGTAGTTCTACGTTTTGCTTTAAATAGCGTTGTTAAAATCAATCCTAAAAATAGAAGTACATTAACAACTACTAGATAATCCAAAGGTCTAGGGATTTCTAAAAATTTTCTCCCTTCCCAAATATTAAAATGGAATCCAACAACTGCTACAACTCCCACAATTGCTAAACTAATTAATTGAACATACGCCAATTTAACATTCACCAATTCCCGTTGAGCTTCTTCAGGAATAATGTAATATGCAGCTCCCATAAAACCTGATAATAACCAAACAACTAATAAATTTGTATGAACAGCTCTTGCTGTGTTAAAAGGTATAAATTCGTGCAAACCATCCATTCCTATACGAGCAAATCCCATAATAAAACCGTAGGTTATTTGTAATACTAACAATAGCATTGAAAGGGCAAAAAACCAATATGCTACTTTTTGTGATTTATATTTCATAATACTTTTGTTTAGTTGTTAATTTTATCTTTAGCTAATGGTGATATTTTTCTGTCTACACCTACAATTTCACCAAATCCATTTAAATCAATTTTTCCAATCCATTTAAAAAATGATACAACATCATTGGCTTCATTTTCAGACATAGAATATGCTACCATTTTTCGACCATTTAATTGCCAAGGAGTTGGAGACATTAAAATACTTTTAATAACTTCTTCTCCGTTACCATCGTATTTTTGATTTAATCTATCAATAACTTTTGTTAACTCTGGTGCGTAATAAGCTCCTTCACCTAACAATGTATGACAACCCATACAGTTATTTGATTCCCAAATTTCTTTTCCTCTAACTACTTCTGCTGTAAGAGTTTCTTTGTTTGTTTGATCTTGTCCCTCTGATAAAGAATACACTGTAAGTCCTATAAATACAAGAAACGTTACTAATGTACCACCTAGAAAGAAAGCTCTTGCTTGTTTTTTAGATAACATACTTAAATTAGTTTTATTAGTTAATTATTAATTATTAAAAGACCTTTTTATCTTTTATTATTGCAAAATTATAGCATTTAAATGAATAAAAAGATGACATTTATCAATGTGAAAAGTTTTTAGCTTATTTTTTAATTTTAGGTGTAATATCTTTCAAAGTAAGTACTCTACCCTTATCTGAAATTTCTTGAGCAAATTCTTGAATAGTTTTGTCCCTAAACTTTCCTAGAATATTATTCTTAAAGGGTTCTACTATGAAATGTACTGGACATGGATTTTTAGAATCGCATTCATTTAAACCTAAAAAACAGTCGTTCAATTTATTTAAACCATCAATGTTTTCAATAATATCGCAAACATTTTTTTTACTATTTTGTTTCGTTAAATAAAAACCTCCATTAGGCCCTTTAGTTGAAGAAATAATTTTACCACGTACTAGTTGCTGAAATAGCTTTGCTAAAAATGGACTTGGAACATCTATACTTTCAGCAATTACCTTAACACTTATCTTTTTATCCTCACTTGAATGCTCAGCTAAAAAGAGAGTTGATAAGATTGCATATTTACTAGCACGTGATAACATCATATTATTTTTTTACATTACTTCTGGTAAATCTAACAAAAAAAGAGTAAAGGATATTATATCTTTTTAAATTTAACAGTAAAATGTCTCATGATAGGCGCTTCATCAGTAATTTCATAACCAGATTTTGCTTCTTCCCTAGTATCAAAAATATTTTTTAAACATGCCGCAACATAATCCATGTGGTTATTAGTATAGGTCCTCCTTGGAACTGCAAGCCTAACCATTTCTAGGTCTGGAAATCTATTTTTTCGTGTAAATGGATCTCTATCTGCTAAAACTGTTCCAATTTCAACACCTCTAATACCACCTACAATGTATAATTCAATAGCTAAAGCTTGAGCTCTATACTCTTCTCTTGGTATTTTTGGCACAAATTTATTAGCATCTAAAAATATGGCATGTCCGCCAAAAGGCTGTAGAACAGGCACTCCATATTCTACTAATTTTTTTCCTAAATGCGCTATTTGTTCAACTCTACTTTCTAAATAATTAAATTCAGTTGCTTCATCTAAACCAACCGCCAGTGCACCCATATCACGACCATTCATACCTCCATATGTAATAAAACCTTCATACATAATATTAAAAACGGTAGCTTGTTTAAAAACTGCTTTATTGTTTAATGCAATAAAACCTCCCATATTAACTAAACCATCTTTTTTGGCACTAATTGTCATTCCATCACCATAAGAAAAAACCTCTTTTACAATTTCTTTTATGGTTTTATTTTCATAACCTGCTTCTCTTTTTTTGATGAAGTATGCATTTTCTGCATAACGGGCTGCATCAAAATATAGTGGAATTCCATACTGTTTACATAGTTCTGAAACTTCTCTAGTGTTTTTTACAGAAACTGGTTGTCCACCCGCACTATTACAAGTGATAGTTAAAATTACAAATGGAATTTTTTCTTTTGGGTGGCTTTTAAACACATCTTCTAGCTTGCTTAAATCTACATTTCCTTTAAAAGGATGAATTATTGAAGTATCAAAAGCTTCATCAATAGTACAATCTACCGCTGTTGCTTTTCTAAATTCTATATGCCCTTTTGTAGTGTCAAAATGTGAATTTCCTGGCACAAAATCTCCTTCTTTTACCAATGCCGAAAACAATACATTCTCAGCGGCTCTTCCTTGATGTGTTGGTAAAAAATATTTAAAACCTGTAATTTTCTTTACTGTCTTTTTTAATTTTAAAAATGAAGATGAACCAGCATAACTTTCATCTCCAATCATCATCTCAGCCCATTGCTTATCACTCATTGCTCCAGTTCCAGAGTCGGTAAGTAAATCTACAAATACATTCTCTGATGATAAATTAAACAAGTTATAATTGGCTTTTTTAATCCATTTTAAACGTTGTTCTTTTGTTGATCTTTTTATTGATTCAACCATTTTAATTTTATACGGTTCTGAATATGGTAATTCCATAATAATATGTTTTAATTTTGAAAAATGTGTTTTAAAAAGTGTGGTGAAAATCACCAAAAAAATAAAAGGAAATTAACTAATAAAGCATTCTGGGCGCTTTATGTTTAAATAAGAATTAAAGTGTATTTTATAATAACTTAATGTTTTCATTCAAAAAATTTATTGAAACAAAATTACAAAAATTTATTTTTATGATTATTATATTTTAAGAGTAAATTTTACTGACAATAATCAGTTTAAGTAACAAAAGTTACTTGTAAATTTGACCTTGTATAATAGACCGTTAAAATTACTATTTAAAACCTCTATTATAGCAATTATTAGTATTTTTGCAAAACGTTTTTAAAAAATTAAAACCATAGAAATGAACAAACTTCTTTCACTTATTTACTCAACCCGATTAATGGCTGTATTATTTTTAGTTTTTGCTCTATCCATGGGAGTTGCCACTTTTATTGAAAATGACTTTGGTACTGAAACCGCCAAAGCTTTAGTTTACAATTCTTGGTGGTTTGAAGGTATTATGATATTATTTTCAATTAATTTCTTCGGAAATATGTTAAAATATAAATTATATAAAAAAGAAAAATTAGTTGTTCTTGTTTTTCACTTATCATTCTTTTTAATCCTTTTGGGAGCAGGAATTACGCGTTATATTAGTTTTGAAGGAATTATGCCAATTAAAGAAGGAGCTGTGAGTAATACTTTTTATTCAGAAGCAAGCTATATTAGTATTGTTGTAGATGATGGAGTTGATCAAAAAACACCTGCTCATCGTAAAATTTTATTATCAGCTATTGGTAATAATACTTATAATTATAAAACCGATTTTAAAGGAACTGATGTTGCCGTTAAATTAACCAATTATATTCCAAATGCTACCACAACTTTTGAAGTTGATGAAAACGGAAGTGAGTATTTAAAATTTGTTGAATCTGGTGGAGGCGGAAGACATGACCATTATATTAAAAAAGGAGAAACAGAAGTTGTACATGGTGTTGCTATTGGATACGATTCTCCAACTAAAAATACGATAGACTTTAAAACTATTGATGGTAATTTAAAAATCCAATCAGTTGTTGATGGTAATTTCTATAGAATGGCAGATAAGTTTGAAGGTACTATTGTAAAAGATTCTTTGCAAGATTTTTCAATTTTAGCTGTTCACTCATTAGCAGGCTTACAATTTGTAGTACCGCAAAATTCAACTAAAGGATCTTACAAAACTGTTTCTGGTGATAAAGATCAAAATTCATTAGCGCAATTAGAATTTGATGTTAAAGTTGCTGATAAAACTACACATATTACATTAAAAGGAGGGAAATTTGCCATTCAACCACCTACAACATTTAACGTTGGAAATTTAAATTTCAGAATGAGTTATGGTGCATTACAAATGCAATTACCTTTTAGCATTAAACTAAACGATTTTCAGTTAGACAACTATCCAGGTTCACAAAGCGCTATGTCCTTTGCTAGTGAGGTTACAGTAATTGCACCTGAAGAAACTTTTCCATTCAGAATTTTTATGAATAATATTTTAAATTATAAAGGCTATAAATTCTTTCAATCTAGCTACAATATCACATCGCAATATGAAGAAACCCATTTATCTGTAAATCATGATTATTGGGGCTCAACAATTACTTACGTTGGCTATTTTTTATTGTACGCAGGTTTAATTTTAATCTTATTTATGAAAAATACTAGGTTTGATTTTCTTAGAAAAAGTTTACAAAAAATTAGAACTAAAAAAACAACCCTAACATCAATTGCTTTACTACTAATTGCGTCAGTTGCATTTTCTCAAGATCACAATCATGTGATGAGTAAAGTTCAAATAGACTCAGCTTTAACAGCAAACCACATTACAGTTGATCATACCAATAAATTTAGCAAATTAATAATACAAGATGCAGGCGGAAGAATGAAACCTGTACACACATACGCATCGCAATTGCTAAGAAAAGTTAGTAAAAACGATACCTTTGAAGATATGAATGCTACACAAGTATTCTTATCAATACAACAAAACCCTAGAATTTGGTTTCAAATTCCAATTATTTATATTGAAAAAGGAAATACTAAATTAAGAGATATTATAGGAATTCCACACGAAGATAAATACGCTTCACTTTCAAGCTTTTTTGATGAAAAAGGAAACTATAAAATTTCTCAAATTCAACAAGACTCACAAAAAAGCAACATTAAAAGTAAATTTGAAAAAGATGTTATAAATGTTGATAGAAGAGTTAATTTATTATACTCAGCAATTACAGGAGCTATTCTTAAAATATTTCCAATTCCTAATGATCCAAACCATACTTGGGTAGATCATAACAACGTAAATGCTGCTAATTTTAAAGGTCAAGATTCAGTATTTGTACGTCAAATTTTCCCAATTTACATACAAACATTGTCTGAAGCCAATTCTACAAAAGATTATACTACTGCTGATGAAATATTAGGAGGTATTATAAATTTTCAGAAAAAATATGGAAGTGAAGTATATCCATCTGACAAAAAAATTGATTTAGAAATTGCATATAATAAATATGATGTTTTTAGAACAATTTATAGCTATTATATGTACATAGGGACTTTAATGTTCTTCTTTGTAATATTTCAAATATTCAAAAACAATAAAGTTGTAAACTTTTTAATTAAAGGAAGTATTGCCATTATTATTGGTTTATTTTTAATGCACACAGGTGGTTTAATTGCACGTTGGATTGTGAGTGGAAATGCTCCTTGGAGTAATGCTTATGAATCTATGATTTATGTAGGTTGGGCAACTATGCTCTTTGGCTTAATCTTTGGAAGAAGATCTTCAATGACACTAGCTGCAACAGCATTTTTAACAGCATTTATATTAATGGTGGCACATTGGAATTGGATGGATCCTGAAATTGCTAACCTTCAGCCCGTATTAAACTCATACTGGTTAATGATTCACGTTTCAATTATTGTTGCTAGTTACGGTCCGTTTGCTTTGGGTATGATTTTAGGTTTAATTTCATTGTTATTAATGGTTTTAACAACTTCAAAAAACAAATCTAAAATTGGCTTAATGATTAAAGAATTAACCATTATTAATGAAATGTCTTTAACTGTTGGATTGATACTTTTAACTATTGGAAACTTTTTAGGAGGTCAATGGGCAAATGAAAGCTGGGGACGTTACTGGGGCTGGGACCCAAAAGAAACTTGGGCTTTAATTAGTATTATGATTTACGCTTTTGTATTACACTTAAGATTAATACCTGGTTTAAGAAGTAAATTCACATTTAATATGTTTTCAATTGCGGCTTTTGCTTCTATTTTAATGACTTATTTTGGAGTTAACTTCTACCTGTCTGGATTACATTCATATGCAAGTGGTGATAAAGTTATAACACCAACTTTTGTTTATTATGCAATAGCAATTGTAGCGGTATTATCTGCCTTCGCCTATTTTCAACATAAAAAACATTATAAAAAATAATTAAAATCGTTGCAAAAATGTAACTTTGCAATCCATTAAAAAAATAGATTATAGATGTTTAACAAGTATATAAAATTAATAATAGCTACAGGAATTTTAGTTTGGTCAGTTTTTCAATTTATTGAAGGAAATATTATGAATGGTATTTCTTTAATTTTACTTGCTGGTATTTTTGTCCTATTTTACTTTAAAAATGAGTTTATATTATTAGCATTTTGGCAACTAAGAAAACAAAACTTTGCAGGTGCTAGCAAATGGCTAACTTATATAAAAAACCCAAGTAGTGCTTTAGTAACAAAACAGCAAGGATATTACAATTTTTTACAAGGTATTATGATTTCACAAACCAATTTAACGCAAGCTGAAAAGTTCTTTAAAAAAGCATTAAGTTTAGGTTTAAGCATGAAACATGATATTGCAATGGCAAAATTACAGTTAGCTGGTATTGCTATGTCTAAAAGACGTAAACGAGAAGCAACTATGTTAATTAATGAAGCTAAAAAATTAGATACCCAAAAAGTATTAGCTGAACAAATTAAAATGTTAAAGGATCAAATGAAGAAAATGTAACTTCTAAAATAATCATAAAAAAAGCGCAACTTAATAATTGCGCTTTTTTTATGATTATTTTTTGATTTATTCAAGCATTCGTATTTCTAAATCTTTAGTGTATTGAATTAAAAATACGCCCATATTTTCAAGTTTTTCGTTATAATTAAATATACGTGATAATCTAAAAGATGTACCCATATTCAATCCATCTTCAAAGCTTTCTGAGCTAGCAATTCTAATTAAAGCATCGTATGTAACATCAAAACCTTGTATTGCATACTTTGTAGGTAAGGCGTAATTTTTAGATTTATATATATCATTAAAACGTATTACGTTTTCATTATTTATATCAACAAATTCTGAAGTTGGAAATACAAAATTTAATTTACCTAAAAATCTATTCTCAATATTATTAAAATTAGCACCTTTATTTAATGCAAATAAACGAATATCAACATCTTCAACGTATGTTTTTAAGTTATTTATAGCTGCAGCAGTAGTTACTATTTCATCGCTAATAATAAATACCCAATTTTTAGATAATGTATCTAACTTTTGTGTGAAAACTTCACTATCAATAAGACCGTCTTTTGGTTTTATTACAGCAACATTTTGAATAGAATCAAAGGCTTTTATTTTATTAACTATTCTCCAAAGTTTTGATTGATTTTCAGGTTTTTCATCATTAACCACAACAATTGTTTCTCCGTTGTAAGTTTCTTTCATATAGTTTAATAACTTATTTTCATATACTTCTAAATTTGGTGAAGTTTTTATTAAGTTATTTGTTGAAAGTGAATCTTGTTTTTTTGAAAAAAACGGAGCTATAATTGGTGTTTTAATATGTTTAGCAACCCAATAAGCTTTATCAAAAAACAAAGGCCCAATAACAATATCTGTTGTTTTAAAATCTTTTGTATTTACAAGATATTGTAATTTATAATTAGAATTTTCAGTATCTAAATATTCAACATTCATTTTTAATCCTTTTTGCCTTAATGAATCAATTGCAATTTGAGCTCCCAAATGAAAATCAGTAGTAATATTTAAAAGTGAATTACTTTTATCAAAACTTACATTCCTAATAGAATCGTTTAATTTATTTAACTGATAAGGCAACATTAGAACTACATTTAACTCTTTGTCCAAATTTATTTCTTCAACAAAAACATTTTCCTCTTCAACAATCTCAATTGGTTTAATTTTCAGCAACATTCCTAAATTTAAACCCTCTTTTAACATTGGGTTTAACGCAACTAAGCTTTCTTCAGTAACTTCATATCGTTTCGTTAAATTATAAACCGTATCATCAATAATAACGGTATGCAACACATAGTTAATTGAATCTTTAGCCTGTGTTATACTTGGCTTAGGAATGGTTAATTTCATTCCTATTTTCACACCATATTCTAACTCAGCATTTGCCGTTTTTAATTCTTCTATTGTAATTCCAAATTTTCTTGAAATTCCAAATAATGTTTCTTTTGGCTGAACTAAATATAATGTATCGTCATCATTTTTTACTTCCTCAACTACTTTTCCAAAGTTTATATTAGGTACAATTATTACCGTATTTGGCTTTGGTTTTTTACTAATTCCAGGATTTAATTTTCTTAAATCTTTTTTAGATAATTTATATTCTTTAGCAATACTTTTTAAAGTCTCCCCTTTTTTTACTGAATATGAAACATACTTTTTTTGCTGCGCAAAAACAATTGCCGTACTAAAAAGAAGAAACAGTAGTAAAAATTTTATTTTTTTCATAAAATGAAATTTAATTTAAAATATAGGATTTATTCCCATTCTATAGTTGCTGGTGGTTTTGAACTAATATCGTACACTACTCTATTAACGCCTTTTACACCATTTATTATTTGATTAGAAGTTTTTTGTAAAAACTCATACGGTAAATTTACCCAATCGGCTGTCATACCATCAGTAGATTCTACAGCACGTAAAACCACTGCTTTTTCATACGTTCTTTCATCTCCCATTACTCCTACTGAGTTTACTGGCAATAACATTGCTCCTGCTTGCCAAACTTTATTATACAAATCTGCTTCTTTTAAACCGTTTATAAAAATGGCATCAACTTCTTGTAACATTCTCACTTTATCAGCTGTAATATCGCCTAAAATTCTAATTCCTAAACCTGGCCCCGGAAATGGATGTCTTCCTAATAATTCAGCATCAATTCCTAAAGAAGTTCCTACTCTACGAACCTCATCTTTAAATAACATTTTTAAAGGCTCTACAATTTTTAACTTCATAAAATCTGGCAATCCACCAACATTATGATGCGATTTTATAGTTGCTGAAGGTCCTCCAGTTACTGAAACAGATTCAATTACATCAGGATAAATTGTTCCTTGAGCTAACCATTTTACATCTTCTAATAAATGAGCTTCATCATCAAAAACTTCAATAAAAACCCTTCCAATTATTTTACGTTTCCCTTCTGGGTCATCTTCACCCTTTAAACCATCCAAGAAACGTGCCGAAGCATCAACACCTTTCACATTCAATCCCATTCCTTTATATTGGTCTAATACATTTTCAAATTCATTTTTACGTAACAAACCATTATTTACAAATATGCAATACAAATTATCACCAATAGCTTTGCTTAATAAAACCGCGGCTACTGTAGAATCAACACCTCCAGAAAGTCCTAAAACAACTTTATCATTACCCAATTGTTTTTTCAATTTATCAACAGTTGATTCAACAAATGAATCTGGAGTCCACGTTTGAGCTACTCCACTTATTTTTACCAAAAAATTTTCTAATATTTTTAAACCATCTTTTGAATGGTATACTTCTGGGTGAAATTGAATTCCGTACGTAGTTTCGTCCTTAATTTTAAACGCTGCATTCTTTACATCAGTGGTACTTCCAATAAGTTCGCAATTAGTTGGCAAATCTACAATTGTATCACTGTGACTCATCCAAACCTGGCTTCCTTCTTCAACTCCTTCAAAAAATAATTCATTTTCTTTTACAAATGAAAGATTTGCTCTTCCATATTCACGTGTATTTGAAGCTGCTACTTTTCCTCCAAAATTATGCGCCATAAACTGGGCTCCAAAGCAAACACCCAACAAAGGTAATTTGCCTTTTACAGCTGATAAATCTGGATGTGGTGCATCTTCAGCTCTCACAGAAAATGGGCTTCCAGATAGAATAATGGCTTTGTAATTTTCAATGGTGAAATTTTTACTATTGTAAGGAAAAATCTCACAAAAAATATTGAGTTCTCTAACTCTACGTGCAATTAACTGTGTGTATTGCGACCCGAAATCTAAAATAAGTACCTTTTGTTGCATCCGCAAAAATAATATTAATATAAATATTCCCTATATTTTATATGCATTTTTTCTTAACAACTTATTTTTCAGGTAAAAAGTAACTTTAAAATCATCCATTTATTTTTAAAGTAAATGCGTTTATCACAACAAATCACCCTTCAAAAGTCTAAAATAGTAGAATTTCAGACATAAAATAAAGCCAAATAACGAAGTTTTTAAAATTTTGATTTTTTTTCAACTACAAAAAACCTTAAAAACATTCATAAAACTATTATAAAAGGTTTTAAGAGGCTTTCTCAATCATAAACAATTGTTAATAACTTACTATCCTAATGAGTAGTAAATCCATTGAAATCAATCAATCAATAATTATATTTGAAGTTGTAGATTTAATAAATAACAGATTTCAAAATATGAGCGAAGAAGCTAAAAAACACGATTATTCAGCCGATAGTATTCAGGCTTTAGAAGGAATGGAACATGTGCGTAAACGCCCATCCATGTATATTGGAGATGTAAGCGTTAGAGGTTTACACCATTTAGTTTATGAAGTAGTAGATAACTCTATTGATGAGGCAATGGCGGGTCATTGTGATACAATAGGCGTAATTATAAATGAAGATGGTTCATTATCTGTAAAAGATAACGGTCGTGGTATTCCTATTGGAATGCACAAAAAAGAAGGGGTTTCTGCATTAGAAGTTGTAATGACAAAAATTGGTGCTGGTGGTAAATTTGATAAAGATTCTTATAAAGTTTCTGGAGGTTTACACGGTGTTGGTGTGTCAGTAGTAAATGCACTTTCTTCACATTTAAAAGCCACCGTATATTTAGATGGTAAAATTTGGGAACAAGAATATTCAAAAGGAAAAGCATTATACCCTGTAAAATCTGTTGGCGAGAGTGATGATAAAGGAACTTTAGTAACATTTACACCTGATTCTTCTATTTTTACACAAACCATAGAATTTAATTATGAAACTTTAGCCACTAGATTACGTGAGCTTTCATTTTTAAATAAAGGGCTTACCATTACTTTAACAGACAAAAGAGTTCCTGATGAAGAAGGTAACTTTACTACAGAAAAATTTTATAGTGATGAAGGTCTACCTGAATTTGTAAGATATTTAGACGCTACTAGAGAACAACTAACAGCCAATATTATTTCAATAGAAGGTGAAAAAAATGGTGTTCCTGTAGAAGTTGCCATGGTTTACAATACTTCTTATACTGAAAACTTACATTCGTATGTAAATAACATTAACACACACGAAGGAGGTACACACCTATCTGGTTTTAGACGCGGACTTACAGCTACATTAAAAAAGTATGCTGATGAATCTGGAATGCTTAAAAATTTAAAATTTGACATTGCAGGTGATGATTTTCGCGAAGGTTTAACAGCTATTATTTCTGTTAAAGTTGCAGAACCTCAGTTTGAAGGACAAACAAAAACAAAATTAGGAAACCGCGAAGTTACTTCTGCCGTTAGTCAGGCAGTTTCAGAAATGCTGACTGATTATTTAGAAGAAAACCCTAATGATGCTAAAACTATTGTTCAAAAAGTAATTTTAGCTGCTACCGCTCGTCACGCTGCACGTAAAGCTCGTGAAATGGTGCAACGTAAAACCGTAATGTCTATTGGGGGTTTACCTGGTAAATTAAGTGACTGCTCTGAAACTGACCCAGAAAAATGTGAAATTTTCTTAGTTGAGGGAGATTCAGCAGGTGGTACAGCAAAACAAGGACGTGATAGAGCTTTTCAAGCTATTTTACCATTAAGAGGTAAAATTTTAAACGTTGAAAAAGCAATGCAACACAAGGTTTTTGAAAATGAAGAAATCAAAAACATGTATACTGCACTTGGTGTTTCTATTGGAACTGAAGAAGACCCAAGAGCCTTAAACTTGAATAAATTACGTTATAACAAAGTGGTTATTATGTGTGATGCCGATGTAGATGGTAGTCACATTGCAACGCTAATTTTAACGTTCTTCTTTAGATATATGAAAGAATTAATTGAAAATGGTCATATTTATATTGCAACTCCTCCTCTATATTTAGTTAAAAAAGGACAGAAGAAAGAATATGCTTGGGATGATGACCAACGTGATTTAATTGCTCATAACTTGGGTGGAAGTGTAAATATACAGCGTTACAAAGGTCTTGGGGAAATGAACGCCACTCAACTTTGGGATACAACAATGAATCCTGAATTTAGAACACTTAGACAAGTAACTATTGATAATTTAACAGAAGCAGATAGAGTATTCTCAATGCTAATGGGTGACGAAGTACCGCCACGTAGAGCATTTATTGAAAAAAATGCAAAATACGCAAATATTGATGCTTAAACTTTTAGTATTCTAAAATATATTTAAATGAGACTGTCTTTTTAGGCAGTCTTTTTTTTTACAAACTTCATTCTTTATATATTTACAGTACTAAAAACCCCAATTATGAAAAAAACAATCCTATTACTCACTCTTTTGCTAAGTTTTTCTGCAAAATCGCAAAATTTAGAATCGCTACTATTAGCGAATAATGATGCTAACTTATTACTTGAAAATTATATGTCTCCAGTAATGGAAGGTATGCTCTTCAGTTTAAATAACGGTTGGTATCATACAGCTAAAACTCATAAAAAATTAGGGTTTGATATTACTATAACTGCAAATGCAGCTATCGTTCCAAATTCTAAAAAAACATTTCAATTTAATGAAAGTGATTACCAATACTTAACTTTAGAAAGTGGTGATAGTAACATTCAAACAGTTATGGGAAGTAACAACAATAGTAAAATTGCTGTACGAATTCCTGAAGCAAACAACAATAAAATAACTGAATTTACAATGCCAGATGGTATTGGTAGTGATGTCCCTTTAAATGCTGTTCCTTCACCTATGATTCAAGCTAGTGTTGGTCTACCTTTTAGTACAAATATTAGCATTCGTTATTTACCAAAAATTAACACGGATGATGTTAAAGGAAATCTTATTGGTTTTGGAATTAAACATAATTTAATACAATATTTAGGACCTTTAGATAAATTACCTTTAAATGTTGCTGTGTTTGGTGGGTTTACAACTATGACTACCACTTACAATATTAATGAAATTAATGCGCAAGAAGTAGATTTCAAATTAAACGCTTTTACTATTCAAACAATTGCTTCATTAGATTTTCCATTTATAACCATTTATGGTGGTATTGGTTATGACAAAGGCACTTCAACCTTAAAATTAAAAGGAACTTATAATTTAGAGTATGAAATAAAAGATAGTAATGATAATGTAATTGAAACTATTAGCGAATCGGTAACAAACCCAATAAATATGGATTTTAATGCCAATGGAGCAAGAGGTACGCTGGGTGTAAGATTTAGCCTTGGTTTCTTTAAAATTTATGGAGACTATACTTTTAAAGATTACAATACCATTTCTACAGGTATAGCTTTTAGTTTTAGATAAAAAACATTGTAAAAAAGTAAGGTTAGATGAGTTTATAAAGCGACTAAAAACGATTTCGTATTTTCCAAATAAATGTTGCATATTATTAATATAAAAATCGTTAATTTTACAGTCGAATTAATATTTATAAATAAATAATAACACAATAATATGAAAGTAACAGTTGTAGGAGCAGGTGCTGTAGGTGCGAGTTGCGCTGAGTACATTGCGATGAAAAATTTCGCTTCTGAAGTAACATTAATTGATATTAAAGAAGGATTTGCTGAAGGAAAAGCTATGGACCTTATGCAAACAGCTTCATTAATGAAGTTTGACACAAAAATTACAGGAACTACCAACGATTATTCAAAAACTGCAGGAAGCGATGTTGCAGTAATTACTAGTGGTATTCCAAGAAAACCAGGCATGACTCGTGAAGAATTAATTGGTATTAATGCAGGTATTGTAAAATCTGTTGTAACTAGTTTAATTGAACATTCTCCAAACGTTATTATTATTGTTGTAAGTAATCCAATGGATACTATGGCTTACTTAGCACATAAAGCAACTGGCTTACCTAAAAACAGAATTATTGGAATGGGTGGAGCTTTAGATAGTGCTCGTTTTAAATTCCGTTTAGCTGAAGCTTTAGGTTGTCCACAATCTGATGTTGATGGAATGGTAATTGGAGGTCACAGTGATACAGGAATGGTTCCTTTAATTGGAAAAGCTGCTCGTAATAGTGTTGCTGTTTCAGAATTTTTATCAGAAGAAAGAATGCAACAAGTAGTTGAAGACACTAAAGTTGGTGGAGCTACTTTAACTAAATTATTAGGAACAAGTGCTTGGTATGCACCAGGTGCAGCAGTTTCTTCAATGGTGCAAGCAATTGCTTGTGACCAACAAAAAATGTTCCCTTGTTCTGCATTATTAGAAGGAGAATATGGATTGAATGATATTTCAATTGGTGTACCTTGTATTATTGGTAAAAACGGAATTGAAAAAATTGTTGAAATTGAACTTTCTGATGCTGAAAAAGCAAAAATTCACGAAAGTGCTGAAGGCGTTAAAAAAACAAATGCTTTATTAGGATAACATCCTTAAAAATAAACATCTTAAAACTCCTCAAAATTATAATTTTGAGGAGTTTTTATTTTTTAATGTATATTTATTTTTCCTAAACAGAAATATAATGAAAAAATTAAAATACTTAAGCGCATCTATTTTAGCTTCAACAGCTTATATTTCATTCACCAGTTACGGAAGTTGGACTTATTTACCCTTAATTTTTTCATTTGTGTGCATTCCTTTATTAGAATTATTTTTTAAACCAAATTCTAGAAATTTATCTATTGAAGAAAAGCAAAAAGTAAAAAAAGATCCATTTTTCAATATTATTTTATACACTATAATTCCTCTTCAAATTGGATTTGTCATTTTTTTCTTGTTCACAATTCAAGAATCACTCACTACATTTGAATTTATTGGAAGAATAAGTTCGTTAGGTGTTTTATGCGGTATTTTAGGTATTAATGTTGGTCATGAATTAGGGCACAGGACAAGTAGATTTGAACGTTTTTTAGGCGAAGTCCTTTTACTTACTTCGCTAGAAATGCATTTTTTGCCATATCATAATAGTGGGCATCATTACAATGTTGCAACACCAAAAGATCCTGCAACAGCAAGAAAAGGCGAATGGGTTTTTACATTTTGGTTTCGTTCACAAATTGGAAGTTACTTGCAAGCTTGGAAGATTGAAGCTGCTAAGTTGAAAAAGAAAGGAAACTATTTTATATCACTTTCAAACCGCATGCTAATTTATACATTTGCTCAAATAACACTACTTTTTACTATTTACTTTGTATTTGATATGAAAACAATGCTTGCTTTTACAGCTGCATCACTTTTTGGAATAGCAATGCTTGAGACCGTAAATTACATTGAACATTACGGTTTACTTAGAAAACAAAAAGATAATGGCAATTATGAAAGAGTACAGCCATACCATTCTTGGAATTCAAATCATATAGTTGGTAGAACTATTTTATTTGAATTATCACGCCACTCAGATCATCATTACAAAGCCAGTAAACATTACCAACTACTTGATTCAACACCAAATAGTCCACAAATGATTACGGGTTATCCAGGAATGATGTTACTTGCATTAATACCTCCTTTATGGTTTAAAATTATGCACAAGAAATTAAAGAACTACCCTAACAATCAATAAAAAAAGCCTTGTTAAACAAGACTTCTTTTAATTAAATATTCTAATTAATTTTAAGACAATCCTGAAATTTTTCCATTATCGTCAATAGTCATTCCTTCTGAAGCTGGTATACTTGGCAACCCTGGCATACGCATCATTTGCCCTAAAATTGGAATTACAAATCTAGCGCCTGCTGCTATTTCAATTTCACGAACAGTTACCACAAAATTTGTTGGTCTGCCTACAATAAACTCGTTATCAGAAAAAGACTTCTGCGTTTTTGCCATACAAACAGCAAAATCATTAAAGCCAAGTCTAGCAATTCTTTTTAAATTTAATTTTGCTTTTTTATCAAAATCAACTCTATCTGCACCATAAATTTCTGTCGCTATTTTTTCAATTTTTTCTTGAATAGGAGATTTCCAATCATAAAGTGGTTTAAACTTGGTTTTGGTAGCTTCAACAACATTTACAACAGCTTGTGCTAATTTTTTAGTTCCATCTCCTCCTTTTGCCCATCCTTCAGAAACAACAGCTTGTACACCTAACTTTTTACATTCATCAATTATGAAATTTACTTCATCAATTGAATCATTTATAAAAGAATTAATTGCCACAACAGGTTCAATATTAAATTTTCTAATATTTTCAATATGTTTTTCTAAATTACAAAACCCTGCTTTTACAAATGCTAAATTAGGTGTGTTTAAGCCTTCTTTTTTAGCACTACCATGATGGCGTAAAGCTCTAATTGTAGCAACTAAAACAACTGCTTTAGGATTTAAATCACCAGCAACACATTTTATGTTTAGAAATTTTTCAGCGCCTAAATCTGCTCCAAAACCAGCTTCTGTAATCACATAATTTGATAAAGATAAGCCCATTTTAGTAGCAATGATAGAATTTGTTCCTTGTGCTATATTTGCAAACGGACCACCATGTAAAATTGCAGGATTTTCTTCCAACGTTTGAACTAAATTTGGTTTTATGGCATCTTTCAATAAAATTGCCATGGCGTTTTCAGCCTTTAAATCACGAGCGAAAATTGGTTTTTTCTCAAATGTAAATCCAATAAAAATATCTCCTAAACGCTCTTTCAAATCTTTAAAATCTGTAGCCATACATAAAATTGCCATTACTTCAGAAGCTGGCGTTATGTTAAACCCATCTTCTCTAGGAATACCATTAGCAGTTCCACCCAATCCAATAGTTATTTTACGTAAAGCTCTATCGTTCATGTCAATAACACGCTTCCAAAGTATCGTTCTTGGATCTAAATTAAAACTACAACATGAGCTTTGTAAATTATTATCAATTAATGCAGCTAGTAAATTGTTGGCTTTTTCAATTGCATTAAAATCGCCTGTAAAATGTAAATTAATATCTTCCATTGGTACTACTTGAGAATAACCACCTCCGGCTGCACCTCCTTTAATACCAAAAACTGGTCCTAATGATGGTTCTCTTAATACCGCAATTGCTTGCTTTCCTATTTTATTCAAGCCTTCTGTTAATCCAATTGAGACTGTAGTTTTCCCTTCGCCCGCAGGTGTAGGTGTTATAGCGGTAACCAAAACTAAATTGTTTTGTTTCGCTTTTTCATTGTCAATCAAAGTTAAAGGCAGTTTAGCTTTGTATTTTCCATACAGTTCTAAATCATCTTCATTAATTCCAATTTTAGCAGCTATTTTATTAATATGTATAAGCACTTTTCCTTGAGCAATTTCTATATCTGATAAATGTTTCATTTCTTAATATATTTTGATTCAAATATAAGAATTACTAATTCTAATTTTTAAATATTTAGAGATGTGCTAATTTAACGGTATAAAAAGCTAAAAAAGTATTGTTTCTTCCTATTTGAAATTATATATTTGCACGTTTATTACAAATGAATTTCTATAAAAAAATTTAAAATGCAGAACAAAGGACTTATAAAGTTATTCGCTATTCTATTTGGATTAGTAAGTTTATATCAATTATCATTCACATGGTTTACAAATGGCGTTGAAGGAAATGCTAAAACTTATGCTGAATCTAGATCTAATGAAGGGAAAGAAATTGCAAATTTAGAAAGAGTTTATTTAGACTCTGTTGCAAACAAACCAGTAATTGACTTAGGCTTTGCAAAATTTAGCTATAATGATATTAAAGATAAAGAGTTAAATTTAGGATTAGACCTTAAAGGTGGTATTAATGCTATTTTACAAGTTTCAGTAAAAGACATTTTAATTGGCTTAACAAACGAAACTAAAAACCCTGTTTTTAATGAAGCTATTGCTAAAGCAACAGAAGCGCAAAAGAAAAGTGATAAACGTTTTTTAGATTTATTTTTCACAGCTTTTAATGAAGTTAGTGATGGTTCTGTAAAGTTAAGTGACCCTAGTATTTTTGGAACTAGAGCCTTAAGAGAGAAAATAAATTTCAATAAAACCGAAGACGAAGTAACACAAGTTATTGAAGATGAAGTTACAGGCTCAGTAAATACAGCATTTGAAGTATTACGTAGTAGAATTGATAAATTTGGTGTAACACAACCAAATATTCAACGTATTGGAAACTCTGGACGTATTTTAATTGAATTGCCTGGAGCAAAAGATATAGATCGTGTAAAAAAATTATTACAAAGTACTGCTGAACTACAATTTTGGGAAGTTTATTCAAACCAAGAAACTGCAAATTTCTTTTTTGCAGCAAACTCTGTCGTTGAAAATTTCTTAAAAGTAGAAGAAACAAAAGCAGATACTACTACAGTTAAAAATGAATTAGATGATTTATTAGGTGAAGTATCTGATTCTATCGCTACCAAAAAAGTAAACAATTTATTTTCTGTATTAACACCAAGTATTCCACAATCTGAGAATCAAGTTTCTTCAGTTATAGGAACAGCTAAAGTTGCTGATACTGCTACAGTAAATTCTTACTTAACTAGAAAAGATGTTAGAGCTTTATTATCTAACGAAATGAAACATGCAAAATTCCTTTGGGATGCAAAACCTTTTACTTCAACAGTAGCTGCTACTGGAGAAAATGTAGATTTAATCTATTTATATGGTATCAAATCTAATCGTGAAGATATTGCACCAATTGAAGGTGATGTAATTGATGATGCTAGTCAAGAATACGGACAAACAGGAAAACCTGAAGTTAGTATGACAATGAATGCAACAGGATCTAAACAATGGGGAAAAATGACCACTGAAAATGTTGGGAAGTTTGTAGCTGTTGTATTAGATGATTATGTATACACTGCACCATCTGTAAATGTTGCAATTACTACAGGAAGAACTTCTATCTCTGGTGGAAGTATGACTGTTGAAGAAGCACAAGATATTGCAAACGTATTAAAAGCTGGTAAATTACCTGCTGCTGCACATATTATTCAATCTGAGGTTGTTGGACCATCTTTAGGTCAAAAAGCAATTGACAGCAGTATGAGTTCTTTCGCTTTAGCATTATTATTCGTTTTACTATGGATGATTTTTTACTATGGAAAAGCTGGTGCATTTGCTGATGTAGCACTTGCAGTTAACCTATTATTTATATTTGGAATACTTACTGCTTTTGGTGCTGTACTTACATTGCCTGGTATTGCTGGTATTATTTTAACAATAGGTATGTCTGTTGATGCAAACGTAATTATTTTTGAAAGAATAAAAGAAGAGCTAGATAAAGGTAAAGGGTTAAAAGGTGCTATAAATCACGGATTTAGTTTTAAAGGAGCTTTATCTGCTATTATTGATGCCAATATAACTACAATGTTAACTGGTATTATCTTATATATATTTGGAACTGGGCCAGTAAAAGGATTTGCTTATACATTAATGGTAGGTATTGTAACTTCATTATTTACAGCAATTTTTATCACTCGTTTATTAATTGACTGGTATGCTGCCAAAGGAAAATTATTTACATTCAATACAAACTTAACAAAAAACTGGTTTAAGAATGATGGTATAGAATTCTTAAAAAAGCGTAAAATAGCCTATGTAATTTCAGGAGCTATTATAATTCTTGGTTTAACTTCATTATTTACAAATGGATTAAATTACGGAGTAGATTTTGTAGGTGGTAGATCTTATATTGTAAAATTTGACAAACCTACAAACCCTACTGATGTTAGAGGCACTTTAGAAAGTGTGTTTGGAAGTGCTCCTGAAGTAAAAACTTATGGAGAAATAAGTCAGTTAAAAATCACAACAAAATACAAAATTGAAGAAGAAGGAAATCACATTGATGATGAAGTTCAAGGATTGTTATTTAATGGCTTAAAACAATACTTACCCGAAGCACTTACTTTAGACGAGTTTAAGCCTGGCTATGAAGGTGAAGGAAAAGTTGGTGTAATGAGTTCTATAAAAGTTGAACCAACAATTGCCGATGATATTAAAACTGCCGCAGGTTGGGCAATTTTAGGATCATTATTAATTGTATTCTTATATATTTTATTACGATTTAAAAAATGGCAATATAGCTTAGGAGCTGTTGCTGCGGTATTCCATGATGTTTTAATTGTATTGGCTCTATTCTCTATATTTCATAACATATTACCATTTGATATGGAAATTGGGCAGTCATTTATTGCTGCCATACTAACCGTTGTAGGTTACTCATTAAATGATACTGTAGTAATTTTTGATAGAATTCGTGAATTTGCAGGAATTCATACTTCTTGGAAATTTTCAGATGTTGTAGATAAAGCATTAAGTAGTACATTAGGAAGAACAATTAATACTTCATTAACAACATTGGTAGTATTATCAGCCATCTTCTTATTTGGTGGAGATTCTATTAAAGGATTTATGTTTGCATTAATTATTGGTGTGCTAGTTGGTACTTATTCATCATTATTTATTGCATCACCATTAATGTATGACACTATTAATAAATTAGATAAAAAAAAATAAGTTAAGTAAAACTTAAATCTTTAAAACCGTTTTGAGATTTCAAAACGGTTTTTCTATTTCAAATTAGTAAATAAAATAAGTAAAATTAAACCAATATTATCTTTGGATTCTTAAATTTGTAACAAAGCAACACAATGAGCATCATTAAACTACACGATAAATATTTTAAAACATATATATCAGAAGATAAAATTACTAAAGCAATACAACAATTAGTTAAAGAAGTATCTGAAGACTGTAAAGATGAAACGCCTATTTTTATAGGTATTTTAAACGGCTCATTTATGTTTGTAGCTGACTTTGTACGTGAATACAACTACAATTGTGAAGTCTCATTTGTAAAATTAGCATCTTACCAAGGAACAAACTCTACAGGAAAAATAAAACAACTAGTAGGAATTAATGAAGATTTAGAAGGTAGAACTGTAGTTATTTTAGAAGATATTATTGATACTGGAAATACACTACAAGAAATTTATGAGATTTTCAGTGATAAAAAATTAAAGCGACTTAAAATAGCAACGCTTTTCTTTAAACCTGATGTGTTTAAAAAAGAGCTGCCTATTGACTATATCGGTATATCAATTCCCGATGAGTTTATTGTTGGTTATGGTTTAGATTATGATGGTTTAGGAAGAAATTTTTCAGACATCTATCAACTTACAACAAAGCCAACAATTAAAAATATTTTATTATTTGGCCCTCCAGGTGTTGGAAAAGGAACTCAAGCAGATTTATTGAAAGAAAAATACAATCTTATTCATATTTCAACAGGTGATGTTTTTAGATCTCATATTAAAAAAGAAACTGAGTTAGGTATACTCGCTAAATCATATATTGATAAAGGAAACCTAGTACCTGATGATGTAACTATTAAAATGTTAAAATCGGTTGTAAATAGCATCCCACAATCTAATGGAATTATTTTTGATGGATTTCCACGTACAAAAGCACAAGCAATTGCCTTAGATGAATTTTTAGAAGAAAAAGGACAAACAATTGGAGGAATGTTAACCATTGAAGTACCAACTAATTTATTAATTGCTCGTTTATTAGAACGTGGTAAAACAAGTGGTAGATCTGATGACCAAGACGAACATAAAATTTTAAATCGTTTTAACGAATACTTTACAAAAACTGAAATTTTAAAAGAATATTACCAAACTCAAAACAAATATTTTGGAGTAGATGGGGTTGGTGAAATTAGTGACATTACAAAACGTTTAAGTAACGTTTTTGATACACTTTAAAATATTACTGAGTGGCATAAAATTATTGAGTTTAAATTTTAGATAAAATCTAAAACAAATACACGTAAAATGACTGAAGGAAATTTTGTTGACTACACTAAAATATATGGTAGCTCTGGAAAAGGTGGTGGTGGTTCTGTACATTTACACAGAGAAAAATTTATTACCAAAGGTGGTCCTGATGGTGGAGATGGTGGACGTGGAGGTCATATAATTATGCGTGCTGATCCAAACTTATGGACACTCTTTCATTTAAAATTTAATAAACACTTTAGAGCTGAACACGGTGGACATGGAGCTAAATCACGTAGTACGGGGAAAGATGGAGCTGATGTTTATATAAATGTACCGTTAGGAACTATTGTTAGAGACGTTGAAACCCAAGAAGTGATTTTTGAAATTACTTCAGAAAATACAGAGCAAATTCTACTTGACGGAGGTATGGGCGGACTTGGAAACTGGAATTTTAAATCTTCTACAAACCAAACACCTCGTTATGCACAACCCGGTATTGATGGTAAAGAGTCATGGTTTCAATTAGAACTAAAATTACTGGCTGATGTTGGTTTGGTAGGTTTTCCAAATGCAGGAAAATCAACGTTGCTTTCTGTAGTTACTGCAGCAAAACCAAAAATAGCCGACTATGCTTTTACAACCTTAAAACCTAATTTAGGAATTGTTAAATACAGAGATTATCAAACATTTGTAATGGCTGATATTCCTGGAATTATTGAAGGTGCTGCTGAAGGTAAAGGTTTAGGACATCGTTTTTTACGTCATATAGAGAGAAATTCAACCTTACTGTTTTTAATTCCTGCTGATTCTGAAGACATACAAAAAGAATATGATATTCTATTAAATGAACTCAAACTACACAACCCTGAATTATTAGATAAAAGCAGATTATTAGCCATCTCAAAATCTGATATGTTAGATGAGGAATTAAAGGATGAAATTAAAAAAGAATTACCAAAAGGTATAAATACATTGTTTATTTCATCGGTTGCACAACAAGGTTTGGTTGAATTAAAAGATGTGTTGTGGAAAATGTTAAATGAATAATCTTATGGATTACTAACTAAATTATTCAAAGTTTTAAACCGGTAAATAGATTCCTGCCTTCGCAGGAATGACATTTAACCTTAATTTTTCAAAACAATTGGCAACGTAAACTCTGTAGTAACAGGCATATTACGTTTTATTGCAGGTTGTAACGTTGGTAAATTATTTAAACTTACTTTTAAAATACTATCAAACTCTGGTAATAATTGTTTTGTTTTTGTTGAAATTTGAATTGAAGATACACTTGTTTTTCCAAAAGTATCAATTTTCAATTTCACTAAAATTGTGTCATTAATAACTTCCTTCGCATTTAATTGGTATTGTTTTAACGACGCATAAATATGTTGAGAAATTTCTAATTGAAAACAAATTTGTTGCTTTTTTCTTGAAGGAATATCTTTACAATTAGGGAAAAGTGGGAAAGCATCAACAGTCTTAAAATCTACAATAGTATCTACTTCTTGTATCAATTCACTATTCCACTTATTTTCGAAATATGAACACGATACTACTAACAACGAACAAAATAATAGTATAACTAATTGTTTTAACATAGAATTTAATTTCCAAGAGTGAAAATACAACATTTTATGTTACTCAACAATTTCACCTTTCATAAAATACTCTTTTCTAATTTGTTTTATTCTACTATTTGCATAATCAGTTAATTTTTTATTTTTACCTTCAAATCTTATTACAAAATCTTTGTAATGTTTTAGCGCTATTTTTTTGTCCTTAAAATAAGAATCTGAAGCAAATGCTAATTGAAATAATGCATTTACATTATCTCTATTATACTTTACAGCGTCTCTAAAATAGTTAATGGCTACCTTTAAATTAAATTCTTCTTTAGCCATTACTCCTGCCAAAAGAAACTGTTTATCTAAATCACCTCTACCATACATAATAGATTGTATTATATACAATTGAGCTAATTTAAACTCTTTTTTTTCGTAATATAATGTACCCAATCTATATGAAATTTTAGAATTATTGGGCTCTAATTTTAACGCTCTCTTAAAATTATGTTCAGCCAAATCAAACTCTTTCAAATTAAAATAACACATTCCAAACATTTCATAGGTGTTTACTGATTTGAAATTTAAACTATCCAATTTTGTTAAGTACTCAATTGCTCCTTTATAATTTTTTAAAAAATACAATACATTTGCTTTTAGCTGAAGGAAATTTAAATTAATACTATCAATTTTTAACCCTTTATCTATAAACAATAGTGTTGAATCCTTGTATTTTAACTCTTTGAAGAATTTAGCCAGTTCATAAATACTTTTTATATGAAGTGTATCCAAATTATATGACTTTAAATAACTTTGTTTCATTGCTAATTTTTTGTTTTGCTTAGCTAAACATTGCGCTATTTGGTATGGGTAATTGGGATTTAATGAATCATTTTTGTTTAAAAAACGAAATATTTGTACTGCTTCTTTAACTTTACTTTTAGCTAAATACAATTTACCTAGGCTATTTGCAACCAATAAGTTTGAAGTATCTTTTTTAATAATTTCTTCATAAATTAAAATTGATTTTGAAGATAATCCTGCTGAATTATAAGCTACGCCTAACTTCACCTTTATTTCTTCACTATTTTCAATTTTTAAAGCCTTCTCAAAATAATGAATAGCTTTATTATAATTACCAACCGTTTGATTAATAGTTGCAATTTTATCAAAAACTTGAGTTGTTTTAGGTGTTTCGTTTTCTAATAAAACCAATGCCTTTTGGTAATTACCTTTAAGTAATAAACTATCTACAACATTAAACACCGAAGACTGCGCTTCGGTGTTTAATGTTATTATTATAAATAATAATGTAATAATAATCTTTTTCATAGCATTATTTTAATTATTCAACTTTAAAAGCAATTGGTAAACTGTATTTTACACCAACATTTTCACCTAAATAACTTCCGGGTTTCATTTTTGGTAATGAGTTAACTACTCTTATAGCTTCTTCTTGTAATGCTTTGTGTGGAGCTCTAGCTTTTACATCTGAAATATTTCCTTCATTATCAATTTTAAACATCACAAATATTCTTTTCACTCCAGCTTTTAACCCTAATCCTTTTGCTAAATCAGTATTAAAATTTCGATTTACATGTTCAGTTATTTTTTCTTGTAAACACATTCTTAATTCTTCTTTGGTTCCTTCACAACCTGGATAAATTGGAGTATCTTCTATTACTGCGAATGGAACAGAACCATCATCTTCAATAGCAATTTTATCACTAACCTCATTTTTCATTGGAGGCATTGGTACTTTTAAAAAGTGTACTCTATCTCCATTAGTATCAATAACTAAACGATATTCAATCTTAGAATTTTCGAGATTATTAAAATTATTGAATATTTCTTTTTCTCTTTCGGTCATTTCATTAAAAGGAATAACTTGACCTGCTAAATAAGAGCCTGTAAATATTTTAATTCCATTTTTTCCTTCAAAATAATTTCCGTTTGAATAAATAACTTCATTTTCAATTATCCTATTCATTTCATCAATATCTGTTTGAGTATCATTTGTGCAAGACACATATACCAACATACTCACCAACAATGGAATTACTAATAAATACTTTAATTGCTTCATTCGTTGTGATTTTTCTTTTGTAATCATAATAATTCTTTTTTTAATTAATGAATGTTTAAAAAATTGGTTGATAAACGAAATGTTTTCAACATTAAAAGTTTGGGCTAGTAAATTGTTGAAATAAGTTTTTTTATCTGTTTCACTTACAACTTCAGCATCAGAAATATATTCGTGTAATACTGTAATTCGCTTTTGAAATATGTAAACTAATGGGTTAAACCATAGCACTATTTTTAATAGTTCAAACAATAGTAAGTCAAATGTGTGTTTTTGATTACAGTGAATTAATTCGTGCTTAATAATTTGTAAATCTTCACTTTCTAACAACTGTTTATGTACAAATATATAATTGAAAAAAGAAAATGCAGCTTGTTTATCTTCTAACAGAACAATTGAATATCTTGACTTTTTAATTATCTTACTAGAGGTAATTAATTTGAATAATTTTGTTAACCGTATTAAAAACAATAACGCAAATAACATTGCTCCACTATAAAAAATAATAGCCAAATAATTTAATGATGAGCTATGTTGATTGGTTTGTTCAATCAAAACTTGAGGATTTAAAAACACCGTTGGTAATTGCTCAATATATTCTTGTGAAACGGTGTTTTTTAGTGTCTCAAACTTCAAAAAAGGAATTACAAAAGAGACTAATGGTGTTATTAATAAGTAAATTCTGTTCCATTTAAAAAAGGTTTCTTTCTGAAGAAACAAATCATATAAAGCCAAAAATATGGCTTGAAATAAAACTACTTGTAGTATATAATTTATCATTTCTCTTCATTTTTATTATTAATTGCTTCTAGAATTGTTTCTAACTCCTTTAAATCAACATCATTTTTATTTACAAAGAAAGATACCATACTTTTAAAAGAACCTCCAAAATAACCATCAACTAATTTATTTAAACTCTCATTGCTATAATCTGTTTTCTTTACCAAAGGAAAATAGATATATCCTCTTCCCTTTACCTTATGACCAACAAAATTTTTGGTTTCTAAAATTCTAATAATAGTAGAAACAGTATTATATGCAGGCTTTGGTTTTGGCAATTGATCAATTACATTTTGTACAGAAGCCTCTTCTAACTCCCATAAAACCTGCATAAATTGTTCTTCTGCCTTTGTTAATTGTTTATTCATTTTACAACTAAGTTTTTAGTTTAACAATACAAATATAACTAACTATTTAGTTTAAACTAATTTTTTAGTTAAAAACTATAATTGTAATTCATTATTTCTTTTCAAATTGAATTTGAAATATTATATTAGCTTATGGATATTTTTCTTTTAATTATCGGGTTTTTAGTTGCATTGTTAGGTATTATTGGATCATTTTTACCTGTGCTTCCGGGTCCACTCACAAGTTGGGCAGGTTTATTAATCCTTCATACTACAAATTCCGTTCCAATGAATTGGACCTTTTTAGGTATTACTTTAGGCATTGCAATACTTATATGGATAATTGATTATTTTATACCAGCTATGGGAACTAAAAAGTTTGGTGGAACACGCTATGGTGTTATTGGAACAATGGTTGGTCTAGTTGTTGGTCTTCTTTCCCCTATTCCATTCGGAATTATTATTGGCCCATTTATAGGTGCATTTATAGGTGAAATGATGTATGAAAAAAACTCTGGAAAAGCTTTAAAAGCAGCTTTTGGTTCTTTTATAGGCTTTTTAACTTCAGCCTTTTTAAAGTTTATTGCTGCTGTAATTTTTACTGGATTGTATGTTTCAATTTTTTGGGAATATAAAACCGCATTCTTTAGTTTCTAAGAAAAACAAAATGTTATAAAATAAAAAAAGCGTCCCGGTTTTTCGGGAAGCTTTCCATTGGTTTTAAAAAAAACCTGACGCTATTAACGTCAAACAACACAACTAAACCGCACCTAAATGCGGTAGGCAAATATATAAAATTTAATTAGAATTCAAATTCTAAATTCTTTTTCTTTCTAAATTACCTATTTTTCTGAATTGATTGTATCTTTGCGAACTGTAATTCCAAATAAATTTTAAAAAAACACCAATGCAATTATCAGCACTTGAAATAGTTAGAAGAGAATCCTTACAAAAACTACGTGAATTAGGTATCAACCCATACCCAGCCGAAGAATATAAAACTACAGCCACTATAAAAGAAATAACATCTAATTTTGATGCTTTTGAAGGAAAAGAAGTTGTTTTAGCAGGTAGAATGATGAGTCGTAGAATTATGGGAAAAGCTTCTTTTGCTGAATTAAAAGACGCAAGTGGTAGAATGCAAATTTATGTAAGTCGTGATGAAATCTCTTCGGAAGACGACCCAACAATGTACAATACTGTATTCAAAAAACTATTGGATATGGGAGATATTATTGGTATAAAAGGTGACGTTTTTAAAACTAAAGTTGGTGAAGTTTCGGTTAAAGTGAAAGAATTAACTGTCTTATCTAAAAGTTTACGACCATTACCCGTTGTAAAAACAGATGCTGAAGGAAAAGTACACGATGCCTTTTCTGATGCTGAACAACGCTACAGACAACGTTATGTAGATTTAATTGTTAATGACCACGTAAAAGAAACCTTTCTAAAACGTACCAAAATAACCAATTCTATGCGCAACTTTTTTAATGAGCGTGG
>NZ_WTAR01000062.1 GCF_013139515.1 Lutibacter sp. | reverse complement strand
CATATGACCGATTTAATTAGTGGTCGTGAAACTTTAGAAGATATTCAGTTTATTGGTGCTGTTGGTGGTTTTTCTAACTCAGATGTATTGGGGTCAGCTAAAGGTTGGGCTGGCGCATTTTTATATAATAAAAAGGCTAAAACTGCTTTAGATAACTTCTTTAAAAGAGAAGATACATTATCAGTGGGGATTTGTAATGGTTGTCAGCTATTTATGGAATTAGAAGTAATTAATCCTGAACATAAAGTGCACGGAAAAATGCTTCACAACGATTCACATAAACACGAAAGTAATTTTACATCGGTAACCGTACAAAAAAATAATTCTATAATGCTTTCGAGCTTAGCAGGAAGTACTTTAGGTGTTTGGATTTCTCATGGTGAAGGTAAATTTAATTTACCAATGAAAGAAAAGGACTACAATATTGTAGCTAAATATGGTTATAATGCATATCCTTCAAATCCAAATGGATCAGATTATAATGTTGCAATGATGAGTTCAAAAGATGGTCGTCATCTAGTAATGATGCCGCATATAGAACGCTCTATATTTCAATGGAATTGGGCTAATTATCCTGAAGGAAGAAAAGACGAAGTTTCGCCTTGGGCTGAAGCTTTTGTGAATGCAAGAAAGTGGTTAGAGAATAAGTAAGATTTTTATTAAAAACTCAAAAAAAGCCTCTTTAAATTATTAAAGAGGCTTTTTTTACTTTAAAGTATAAATTAGGATGAAGAAGCAGCCTTTAAAACGCTGTCATTTTTTTTATACGCTTTTGTTACTAATTGTTTCATCAATAATGATACAATTAATGCTATAACAAATAGGCCTGCAAATACTTCTAAAGTTTCATCTAAAGAGCCTGTGCTTTTCTTAACCATATCATATATTGTAGGCCCAACAACTCCTGCTAATCCCCAAGCGGCTAAAACCATCCCGTGAATAGCACCTAATTGTTTTGTTCCAAACAAGTCTCCTAAAAATGCTGGCAGAGTTGCAAATCCACCACCATACATTGTAATAACAGTAAATAATATTACTAAAAACCCTATTTCGGTTGATATTTTTGGTAAGAAATAAAAGGCTAAAATTTGGAAAGCAAAGAAAACAATGTAGGTATTTGCTCTCCCTAAATAATCTGAAAAACTTGACCAAAGAATTCTACCTAAACCATTAAATACACCTATTAAACCTACCATAGCAGCTGCTTCCATAGGCGTGTAATTTAGTTTTTCTTGCATCATTGGACTTGCTGAAGCAATAATAGCAATACCGCAAGCAATGTTAATAAACATCATTACCCAAATATAGTAGAAACGTGATGTTTTTAATGCTTCATTAGCATCAATATTTGAAATATCAGCTTTTATCTTTTTACCTTCTCCTGGATTGTAACCTTCTGGCATATAACCTTCTGGTGGTCTTTCAATATAGTTTGCCGATGATAAAATTAAAATCATATAAACAACTCCTAAAATGTAAAAAGCATTTGAAACTCCAACAGCATCAAATAATGTTTGCATTACAGGGCCAAATATTAGAGCTGCAAAACCAAAACCCATAATTGCCATACCTGTTGCTAATCCACGTCTGTCTGGGAACCATTTTACCAATGTACTTACTGGCGTAATATAACCTAAGCCTAAACCTATCCCTCCTATTACACCGTAGCATATATAAAATAAAGGCAATGATTCAATTTGAACTGCTAATCCAGACCCTAAAATTCCAACTCCATAAAATATTCCTGCTGTAGTTCCACTAATTTTTGGACCAACTTTTTCAACCCATCTTCCCAAAAAGGCAGCAGATAAACCTAGTAACAAAATGGCAATTTTAAATGCCCATTTAATAACACTACCATCCACTCCAAAAACATCTGAAACAGGGTTAGTCATTACTGAGTATGCGTAAACAGACCCAATAGATATGTGGATTCCTACTGCGGAAGCAGCTATAAACCAACGGTTTTTAAGTTTTTGTGTATTCATATTTTATAGTTTGCATGTTACTTATTGCAACATTTTTAATTTATTTTTATTTCTTTGAAATAATTTTTTAAGATTTCTACTGCTATCTCTATTTCTTCAGGTGTGTTCTCTCTAGCGTCTTTTAATTTGTATTCCCAACCTAAAGCTTCCCATTTATGTATTCCTAATTTATGGTATGGCTGAATTTCAATTTTCTCAATGGTTTTATAGTCTTTAAAATACTTACCCATTGCGTGTAATAACTCAGGCTTACTTGTTATTTCTGGAATTAACACATAACGCAACCACATATTTTTACCTGAAGCCTCTCTATGTGCTGCAAAATTGAATGTTGTTTCTTTATTTCTCATTCCGGTTAAAGCCTCATAACCTTCTTCAGTCATATGTTTAATATCAAGCATTACCAAATCAACATATTCATCTAACAATTCCTTCGTGAATTTGTTTAAAATTCTACCATTGGTGTCAATATTTGTATGAATTCCTTCTTCCTTTAACCTTTTAAAAAAAGGGATTAGCTCTTTTGCTTGTAATAAAGGTTCGCCTCCAGAAACCGTTACACCTCCTTTTTTTCCAAAATAAGGTTTCATTTTAAGGGCAATCTCCATTAATTCTTCTATCTCATATTCTTTACCACCAGTGGTTTCAATAGTATCTGGATTATGACAATACAAACATTTTAGTTTACAACCTTGTAAGAATATTACCAAACGAATACCTGGTCCGTCATGAGTACCAAACGACTCTATTGAATGTACTCTCAATATGTTTTCTTTAGTTTTGATAATTTTCTTTATTTTTAGTTAGTTTAAAGTGTTGAAAGATTAAATATTGAAACCTTTCAACACTTTTATTTTAAGAAATCTTACATAGATTCGTGGAACGAACGCGTAATTACTTCTAGTTGTTGTTCTTGAGTTAAGCGTACAAAATTCACAGCGTATCCAGAAACACGAATTGTTAATTGTGGATATTCGTCTGGATTTTCCATAGCATCTAATAACATTTCTTTGTTTAATACATTTACATTTAAATGTTGAGCATTTCTTGAAAAATAGCCATCTAAAGTTGTTGCCAAGTTTTCTATTTGCTCCTCTTCTGTTGCGCCTAATGATTTTGGTACAATTGAGAATGTATTTGAAATACCATCTTTAGAATCGTTATAATCTATTTTCGCTACAGAATTTAAGGAAGCAATTGCGCCATTACTATCACGTCCATGCATTGGATTTGCTCCAGGTGCAAATGGAATTCCTTTTGCTCTACCATCAGGTGTTGCACCGGTCTTTTTACCATACGCAACGTTTGATGTAATTGTTAAAACCGACATTGTAGGTTCAGCGTCTTTATAAACTGGTAATTGCTTTAATTCATTATTAAATTCAGATACTGCCATTCTAGCTAACAAATCAACATTATCATCATCATTTCCATACATTGGAAAATCACCTTCAATTTTAAAGTCAACTGTTAATCCTTCTTCATTTCTAATTGGTTTTACTTTTGCATATTTTATTGCTGATAATGAATCAGCAACAATTGATAAACCTGCAATTCCATAAGCAATATTAATACCTGGATTTGTATCAATTAAAGACATTTGAGCTTTTTCATAATAATACTTATCGTGCATATAATGAATAATGTTCATAGAATCGTTATAAACTCGTGCAACTTCTTTCATAGCAACTTTAAAGTTTGCCATTACTGTATCAAAATCTAAGTATTCTTCAATATATTCAGGAATACCTTCTACTATTTTTGTTCCTGTAGATTCACAACGACCACCATTTAAAGCTAATAACAACGTTTTTGCTAAATTAGTACGAGCTCCAAAAAATTGAATTGATTTCCCTAATTCTTGGTATGATACACAACAAGCAATTCCATAATCATCAGATCCACGACTTGTACGCATTAAATCATCATTTTCAAATTGAATAGATGATGTGTCTATGGAAACTTTTGCACAATAATCTTTAAAGTTTTGAGGTAATTTGTCAGACCATAAAATAGTAATATTTGGTTCTGGCGATGGTCCTAAATTATACAATGTATGTAAAAAACGGAATGATGATTTGGTAACTTTTGTTCTTCCATCAGCTAACATACCCCCTATCGCTTCAGTAACCCAAGTTGGATCACCTGCAAAAATATCATTATAAGCTTCCATACGTAGGTGACGTACCATCCGTAATTTCATTACAAACTGATCTATATATTCTTGAGCTTCTACTTCGGTAATTACACCTGCTTGTAAATCTCTCTCAATAAAAATATCCAAAAACGAAGAAACATTTCCTAATGACATTGCAGCACCATCTTGTTCTTTAACTGCAGCTAAGTAAGCCATATACGTAAATTGAACAGCTTCTTGAGCGTTTTTGGCAGGAACAGTTAAGTCTAAATTGTACTGTTTACCCATTTCAATCATTTCCTTAAGCGCTTTAATTTGCTCAGAAACTTCTTCACGCAAACGAATCACTTTATCGGTCATAGGACCAGTAATAGCAGCTAAATCTTGTTTTTTTGTTTCAATTAAAAAAGAAATACCGTACAATGCAATACGACGATAATCTCCAATAATTCTTCCACGTGCATAGTTATCAGGTAAACCCGTTAAAAATCCTAAAGAACGGTATTTTTTAATTTCATCAGTGTAGGCATCAAAAACACCATCATTGTGTGATTTTACATATTTAGTAAATAATTCTGAAAGTTGGTCATTTGGTTTTAAACCATGTTCAGATAATGCTTTCTCAACAACTTTAAAACCACCAAAAGGTTTCATGGCTCTTTTTAATAATTCATCAGTTTGTAAACCAACAATTACTTCATTTTTTTGATCAATATATCCCGCTTTGAAAGCATTAATACCTGAAATAATTTCTGTATCAACAGAATGAACTCCATTTCTTGACATTTCTTCTTTTGTTCCTTCTTTACAAATATCCCATAACTTTTTAGTTTTTTCGCTTGGCTGCTCTAAAAACTTATATGTACCATGGTAAGGAGTGATATTATTTCTAACAAAATCTCTTAAGTTAATTTCCTTATTCCAAATTCCGTCTTTAAATTCTTTAGTTTTCATATATATTATATTATTATTCTTAAAATCATCTTTAATTTACTATACAAAAATACGATGAGTTAGACTTAAACAGCTTATAAATAAAGAGTAAATTAACCTATATTATCCAATTATTTACTAAAACGTTTGAAGCGTATAGCTAGCGAACAATATTTAGGTTTTGAAATATAGCCTACACATTCAAAATATGAATTTAGCATAGATTTAGGGTAATTTTGCATATGCATAAAATACGAATATCTCATTAAAATGTCGTAAAAACATCTTTTTCATATTTAAATCATCAAAAAAGTCAAATCCAAAGCGAAATTCACAAAAAAATTAAAAAGCACATCTATTTATTATTCATATTAATAAAACATTAAAAATACTCGTTTTGTAAAATCCTTTTTTTATTTATAATTTGCAAATAACTAACCATTATTTATGAATAAAAGAATTACACGCTTATTTGATTTTGCATATCATCAACTGGCCAGCAATCCTCAAGAAAAATGTTTTAACACAAAAGTAGATAGCAAGTGGATTTCAACTTCAACAAAAAGTTACATTGATCAAGCCAATATAATTAGCAGAGCATTATTAAGATTAGGAGTTAAGCCTAATGATAAAATAGCAGTTGTAACAACCACAAACAGAGTTGAATGGAGTATTTTGGATGTTGCTATATTACAAATTGGCGCTATAAATGTACCTTTATACCCTACTATTTCATCTTCAGATTATCAATACATTATCAGCCATTCTGATGCTGTTTTGTGTTTTGTTTCAGATAAGGAACTTGTTAAAAAAGTTTCAAAAATTAAAGATAAAACTCAAATAAAAGACCTTTATTCATTTGATGATATTAAAAATATTTCTAGTTGGAAATCTTTATTAAAACTTGGTGAAGACGCTTCAAACCAAGCTGAAGTAGATAAGTTAAAAATGAATGTTTTACCTTCAAGTTTAGCAACTATTATTTACACTTCTGGTACAACAGGCACTCCAAAAGGTGTAATGCTTTCGCATAAAAATATTGTAGAAAATACATTTGTTAGCGCTAAAGCTTTAGACTTTAAACCCGGAAAATATAAAGTTTTAAGCTACTTACCTATTTGCCATATTTTTGAACGTTTTGCATTGTATTATTATCAATTTATTGGGTTTGAAATTTATTATGCAGAATCTATTGAGAAATTAGGCGACAATTTAAGAGAAGTACAACCGCATTTTATTCCAGTTGTTCCACGATTATTAGAGAAAATATATGACAAGATTGTTGATAAAGGAAGTAATTTAAACGGATTAAAACGATTGCTCTTCTTCTGGTCACTAAACTTAGGGAAACGTTACAAACCCTATCATGAAAACGGTTGGTGGTATCATTTACAATTAAATATAGCTCAAAAGCTTGTTTTTAGTAAATGGCGTGATGCTTTGGGTGGAAATATTAAATTTTTAGTTTCAGGAAGTGCACCTTTACAATCATTGTTAATTAAAGTGTTTACCGCTGCAGGAATTCCTGTTTTTGAAGGCTATGGAATGACTGAAACTTCTCCAGGTGTGTCCATCAACGATTTTAGGAACGGCGGATTTAAAATTGGTACTGTTGGCAGAATTTTAGATGATATTGAAGTGAAAATTGCTAAAGATGGCGAAATATTGGTAAAAGGGTCAAATATTATGATGGGCTATTTTAAAGATGAGAATTTAACCAATAAAACTATTATTAATGGTTATTTGCACACAGGTGATATTGGAGAATTAGACAATGAAGGTTTCCTAAAAATTACAGATCGCAAAAAAGAAATGTTTAAAACTTCAGGTGGAAAATACATTGCTCCTGCTGCGCTTGAAAGTAAATTAAAAGAATCTCGTTTTATTGAACAAGCAATGATAATTGGTGAAAGCGAAAAAATGCCTGCAGCAATAATTCAACCGCATTTTGAATTTTTGATTGAATGGATAAAGAGAAAAGAATTAAAGATTGATATTTCATCAAACAAAGCAATAATTTCAAACAAAAAAGTGATAAAAAGAATTGGTAAAGAAATCGTTTTCGCTAATAATGAGTTTGGAAATTGGGAAAAAATCAAAGATTTTGAGTTAACTGCTGAAATTTGGAGTATTGAAAATGGTTTGTTAACTCCAACTATGAAAATGAAACGTAAAGCTATTATTCAGAAATACAAACACTTACACAATAAAATTTATCAAAAATAAAATAAAACCTATTGCTATATACTTTCTTGTGAAATCGTATTAATTTTTATATTTTGCGTTAATACAATTCAAACATTTTAAAATGTCAAAAGAAATTACTCGATTATTCGATTTTGCATACTACCAACTTGAAAATTTTAATTTAGAAAAAGCCTTCAATACAAAATATAAAGGTGAATGGATTGCTACTTCAACACAAGAATATATTAACAAAGCAAATGCAATTAGCAGAGGTTTATTAAAATTAGGTGTAAAACCTGGTGATAAAATTGGTGTAATATCAAGCGTAAATAGAACAGAGTGGAACATCTTAGACATTGGAATACTTCAAGTAGGTGCAACAAATATTCCTATTTATCCAACAATTTCTAAAGATGATTATGAATATATATTTAATCACGCAGAAATTACACATTGCTTTTTATCAGATAGTGGATTGTATGAAAAAGCAAATGCAATACGAAAAAATGTTTCATCTCTTAAAGAAATTTACTCTTTTGATGTAATTGAAGGCTGTAAAAATTGGACTGAAGTGTTAGAATTAGGAAAAGACGAAAGCACTCAGCCTGAAGTAGAACAATTAAAAGACAATGTAAAACCATCTGATTTAGCAACTATTATTTATACTTCTGGTACAACAGGAAAACCAAAAGGCGTTATGCTATCTCACAACAATGTTGTAACCAATGTTTTAGACAGTTTTCCAAGACTACCATTATCCGTTGGTGATATGAGAGTTTTAAGTTTTTTACCTATTTGTCATATTTTTGAACGAATGCTACTTTACTTATATCAATATGCTGGAATTTCAATCTATTTTGCTGAAGGAATGGATAAAATTGGAGAAAACATAAAGGAAGTAAAACCTTCATTTATGTCTGTAGTTCCAAGGCTTTTAGAAAAAATTTATGATGGCATTATTACAAAAGGATCTGAGTTAGCAGGAATTAAAAAAATGCTATTCTTCTGGGCAGTAGATTTAGGTTTACAATATCAACCTTACGGTAAAAATGGTTGGTGGTACGAAAGGAAATTAGCACTTGCTAATAAATTAATATTTAGTAAATGGAGAAAAGCACTAGGTGGTAATTTAGAAACTATGGTTTCAGGAAGTGCAGCACTTCAACCACGATTAGCAAAAGTATTTACAGCTGCTAAAATGCAAGTTATGGAAGGTTACGGTTTAACAGAAACTTCACCTGTTACTTCTGTAAATATGTATAAAGATAACTTTATGAGAATTGGTACCGTTGGAAAACCAATTGATAACGTTGAGGTTAAAATTGCTGAAGATGGTGAAATTTTAATAAAAGGCCCAAATATTATGATGGGCTATTATAAAGATGATGAAAAAACCGCAAGTGTTATGACTGGTGATTATTTTCATTCTGGAGATAAAGGGGAGATTGATGAAGATGGTTTTCTTAAAATAACAGGACGTAAAAAAGAAATTTTTAAAACTTCAGGAGGAAAATATGTAGTACCTGCTTTACTTGAAAATGAAATGAAGCAATCTCGTTTTATTGAACAAATTCTTGTAATTGGTGAAGGTCAGAAAATGCCTGCTGCAATTATTCAACCAAATTTTGAATTTTTAAGAAAATGGGCACGTAAACACCACGAACCTGTTTCAGAAAACAATCAAGATTTAATTGAAAACCCACATTCTATTAAAAGAATTCAAAAAGAATTAGACAAAGGAAATAAAAACTTTGCTAAATGGGAAACCATTAAACGTTTTGAATTAACACCCGATGTTTGGGGAATTGAAAATGGGTTGCTAACTCCAACTATGAAGCCTAAAAGAGATGAAATCAAAAAGAAGTACAAGCATTTATTTAATAAAATTTATGATATAAAAGAATAGTTTAACTTCGTTAAGTTATAAATATTTTAAACTTTTAAATATACATTCACAATTCGTTTTCATATTTTTGCAAAACAATTTAACAACAATAAATGGAACAATTTATAGTATCAGCACGTAAATACAGACCTCAGGTTTTTGAGGATGTTGTAGGGCAACAAGCAATTACAAACACCCTTGAAAATGCTATAAAAAACAACCATTTAGCACAAGCATTATTGTTTACAGGCCCAAGAGGTGTTGGTAAAACAACTTGCGCACGTATTTTAGCAAAAAAAATAAATCAGAATAATTCAGAAAACATTGAAGATAATGATTTTGCTTTTAATATTTTTGAATTAGATGCCGCTTCAAACAATTCGGTTGATGATATTAGAAGTTTAACTGATCAGGTTCGTATTCCGCCACAAACAGGAAAATATAAAGTGTATATTATTGATGAGGTTCATATGCTTTCAGCTAATGCGTT
The DNA here is from genome assembly GCF_013139515.1 of Lutibacter sp. Classification (GTDB taxonomy): domain Bacteria; phylum Bacteroidota; class Bacteroidia; order Flavobacteriales; family Flavobacteriaceae; genus Lutibacter. The sequence goes on along the minus strand of NZ_WTAR01000062.1, from coordinate 9,458 downwards.
TAATGCTTTTTTAAAAACTTTAGAAGAACCACCAGCACATGCTATTTTTATTTTAGCAACTACTGAAAAACACAAAATAATACCAACCATCCTTTCTCGTTGTCAAATATTTGATTTTAAACGAATTGGAGTTTTAGATGCTAAAAAATATTTAGAGAAAATTGCTAAAGAGGAAGGCATTAATGCTGAAGATGATGCGCTGCATATTATTGCGCAAAAAGCGGACGGCGCTATGCGTGACGCGCTTTCAATTTTTGATAGAGTTGTAAGTTTTTCAGGGAAAGAATTAACGCATAAAGCAGTTACTGAAAACCTGAATGTATTAGATTATGATGAGTACTTTCAAGTTACTGATTTCATTCTTCAAAATAAAATACCCGAAGTTTTAATCCATTTTAATTCAATTTTAGGAAAAGGTTTTGAAGGACATCATTTTATAAGTGGATTGGCATCTCATTTTAGAGATTTATTAGTGGCTAAAGATAAAGTTACTATTGATTTACTTGAAGTTGGTGATAATGCTAAAAAGAAATATTTAGAACAATCTAAAAATTGCGATTTACGCTTTTTGCTTCAAGGAATTGAAATTGCTAACGCATGTGATTTAAAATATAAAAGCAGTAAAAATCAACGATTGTTGGTAGAACTTGCCTTAATGCAATTAGCCTCTATCACTTTTGATGGAGAAAAAAAAAATAGCAAACCATACATAATTGCATCACTTCACTTTAACACCGGTCAAATTTCTAAACCAATATTTGTTCCTAAAACAAGTAAAGGAAACACAAATACACTACCTCCTAAAAAAGAAAAAATACCTGTAAAAGAAGTTGTTAAACCGGTATTAAGAACTGGTAAAAGAAGACCTTCATCACTTTCATTAACAAGTGTTGATCGTAAAAAAAAGATTGAAGTTATTGAAGTTGTATATGAAGAAGTTGAAGGTTTACCTACAGATAAGTTTTCTAACGATGAAGCAATTAAACTTTGGAAACAATATTCAGAGAAATTGGTAAGTAAAGGTCAAAAAATTATTTCATCAACAATGAATACTGCTCAGCCTGTGGTAAAATTGAATAATCTTCACATAATACTTCCTAATAATGTGATGAAAGAGCAGCTAGAAAGAGCAAAAGGACCATTGTTGAAATTTTTAAGAGAAAGTTTAAACAATTTTAAAATTGAACTTGTAATTGATGTAAATGAAGAAATTACTAAAAAATACGCATACACACCTCTAGAAAAATATGAAAAATTAAGAGAGAAAAATGAAGCTATAGCATTACTTAAAAAAACATTTGATTTAGACTTATAAATTTTGTTTTTAAACTTCAATGAGTATCTTTAACCAATAAATTACTTAATTTGGATATAAAATTATTAATCACCTTTTTAGTTGGCTTTTTAATTGTTGCAATTGCATCAAATGAAATTGCAAAAGTTTTTCAAAGAATAAAATTTCCGTTAATTACTGGCCTTATCATAACTGGTATTATTGCTGGTTCATCAGTTCTAAATTTTATAAGTCCAAAAGCGCTTACTGAACTCAATTTTTTAAATGAAATAGCATTATCAATCATTGCTTTTTCAGCAGGTTCTGAGTTATATTTAAACGAGTTGCGTAGTAGAATTAACAGTATTAAATGGATGACAATTGGGCAACTTGTAATTACTTTTGTTATGAGTGCCACGGTTATTTATTTTGTTGCAGATCAAATTCCATTTATGGCAGAAATGCCATCAACTCATAAAATAGCAATCTCGGTTTTATTTGCAACAATTTTTGTTGCCAGATCACCATCCTCTGCAATTGCTGTTATAAACGAAATGAGAGCAAACGGTCCGTTTACAAAAACAGTAATGGGCGTAACTGTGGTAAAAGATGTATTGGTAATTATTCTTTTTGCTATTTGTTTATCAATAGCTAAAGCACTTATAAATAATGAATCAACAGGTGTTTTATTCTTTGTTATTTTACTTTTTGAATTAGTAGCTTCTTTTGGACTAGGTTATTTATTAGGTAAACTACTACAAATTCCTTTTTTAACAAAAGCCGACAAACAATTAAAAGGAATTGCAATATTGGTAATTGGTTATGGAGTTTATTTATTTTCGCATTATGTTAAAATAAAAACACTCGAATATTTTCATCATGAATTTATTTTAGAACCGCTATTAATATGTATTATTGGTAGTTTTGTTCTTACAAATTACAGCAAACATCGTATTGAATTTTCTGAAACCTTAAAAGAAATAAGTCCGTTAATTTATATTGTATTTTTCACATTAACAGGAGCTTCATTATCTGTACAAACATTAATTAGTGTGTTTGGCATCGCTGTTGGTCTTTTCTTTTTACGTTTAATAACTATGTTTTTTGGAGGTATTGTTGGAGTTTATGCAGCAAAAGATAATAAAAAATATTTACCAATTGCTTGGATGCCTTATTTAACACAAGCAGGAGTTGCATTAGGTTTAGCGACCATAATTTCACATGAATTTCCAGTTTGGGGACATCAATTTGAAACAATCGTAATTGCAATAATTGTAATTAATCAATTGGTGGGTCCTCCTCTATTCAAATGGTCACTGAATTATGTGAAAGAAAGTCATTTACGTGCTAAAACTCCACAGTTTGATGGCTCACAAGACGCTGTGATTTTTGGTTTAGAGAATCAATCCATTGCATTAGCTCAACAATTACAAAAGCACAAATGGACTGCGCGAATTGTAAATATTGAAAAGAAGAGTAAAAATAAGACTGACGACTTAGAAGTTATAAACGTATCAGAAATTAATTTAACAGCTCTTAAAAAGCTGAAATTAGAAAAAGTAGAAGCGGTTATCTTAATGCTTTCTGATGATCTAAATTACCAATTGGCTGAACTTATTTACGAACATATTGGAACGAAAGATGTAATTGTACGTTTAAACAACCGTGATAATTTTGAAAAATTTCATAAACTTGGAGCTTTAATAATTGAGCCTGCTACTGCTATTGTTAGCCTTTTAGACCATTTTGTAAGATCTCCTAGCGCAACATCATTATTATTAGGAATGGATGATGGACAAGATTCAGTTGATCTTGAAATTAGAAATGAAGATATACACGGTATGCGATTACGAGATTTAAGATTACCTGGAAACATCTTAGTACTTTCGGTAAAACGAAAAGGACAACTTTTGGTTTCACACGGTTATACTCGTATGCGATTAGGTGATGTTATAACCTTAGTTGGTTCTGCAACTAGTTTAGAAGAACTTAAATTTAAATTTGATACATAATGCTTGGCTTAAAACTTCCTACAGACCCACGTTGGGTTAACATTGCAGAAAAAAATATTGATGAAATTTTAATAGATCACGCACACTGTGAGTTAAAAGCTGCTTCTACAGCAAATTCATTAATTATGAGTTTTCCTGAATATTCTGAATTAGTAACGGAAATGGTTTCTTTAGTAAAAGAAGAAATGAGTCATTTTAAAATGGTGCATGAACGTCTTTTAAAAAGAAATATAAAATTGGGTAGAGATCGTAAAGATTTATATGTTCATGATTTATTAACTTTTTTTCCAAAAGGAGGTAGCAGAACTACACAATTAGTACATCGTTTATTATATGCGGCACTTATTGAAGCTAGAAGTTGTGAACGTTTTAGACTACTCTCTGAAAATATTCAAGACAAAGAACTCGCTAAATTTTATAGAGATTTAATGGTGTCAGAAGCAAATCATTATGTACTATTTTTAAACTTTGCTCGTGAATTTGGAGAACGAAAAGAAGTAGACATAAAATGGAATGATTTATTAGAATATGAAGCTAAATTGATGAAAAATTTAGGAACTTCAGAAACTATTCACGGATAAATTTTAATTCAAAATTAAGAAAGTTAAATAGAGTAAAAAATCAACTATATCACTTTTAACACTATAAATTTCGTTAAATAAAACTAAAATCAATAAGAAATAATTACTCAACAAATTAACGATTAAACAATTTAAAAATGTTTAGTAAAGAAGAATCTACACAACTTAGAAAACTATTTTGGACAAGTTTTGGTAAATCTTTTCCAAGAAAATGGATATTGTATAACACTCAAATTAAAGATTTCAGTTTTAAATTTGTTGCCAATAAAAAACAAGCCATGGTTTGTTTAGATATTGAAGCTTTTGATAAAGGTAAAAACAAACTGCTTTTCGATCAAATTTTAGAACTAAAAAGCAATTTAGTTGAAGATTATATACCTGATGTTATTTTTGATGAACTCTATTTATTGGAAAATGGTAAAATTATTCATAGAATATATGTAAAATATAATGGGGAATTTAATATTCATAATAAAGATACTTGGCAAGGTGCATATCTCTTTTTCAATGAAGCCATGAATCAGTTTGAGTTGTTTTATGAAGATTTTGAAGATTTTATAAAACAAGTTATCTATTAACTTTTAACGCATTCAAATTTCATTTAATAAATATCTATAAAATAGTAATTGATAATCCTAGCTATCCGGAAGTATAAAACAAAATTAAAATGAAATTTCTACCTTTTCCTGAAATAAAAACAGAAAGACTACAATTAAGAAAAATTGAAGAATCGGATTGCGATGTTATCTTATTTTTACGTTCAGATAAAACTGTCAATAAGTTCATAAAAAGGACAAAAAGTAGAAGAACTAAAAATAAGGCAGACGCACTTAAATTTATTACTAAAATAGATAACGGAATCAAAAACAATAAATTTATTTCTTGGGGCATCACATTAAAAAACAACCCTAAAATTATTGGAACAATTTGCTTATGGAATTTTTCAAAAAATAATAAAATTGCTGAAGTAGGTTATGATTTAAATCCAATTTTTCAAAGAAAAGGAATTATGAGTGAAGCTCTTAATTACATTGTAAATTTCGGTTTTAACACACTAAATCTTAGTAAAATTGAAGCATTTACTCATATTAAAAATGAAAATTCTAGAAGGCTATTAGAAAAAAATGGATTTAAGTTTATTAAAAATAGAATCGATAGAGGAAATACCTTCAACATCATATTTGAAATAGAAAACCCTGCAGCTAATTCTCATTAAAAAAACACTATTTTTGCAACAATGAATCAAATAACGAATGATACTATAATTGCTTTAGCCACCTCATCTGGTGTCGGTGCTATTGCTGTTATACGCTTATCTGGTGAAGATTCAATTAATATTGTAAATAACTTTTTCAAATCTAAATACGGAAACAAAGATTTAACAACGGTAAAATCACATACAATCCATTTAGGAAATATTATTGATGGCAACCATATTATTGACGAAGTTTTGGTGTCTATATTTAAAAATCCTCAATCATATACTGGCGAAAATGTGGTTGAAATTAATTGTCACGGTTCTGTTTATATTCAACAAGAAATATTACAACTATTTATAAAAAACGGTGTTAGAAATGCAAATGCGGGTGAATTTACTTTGCGTGCTTTTTTAAACGGAAAAATGGATTTAAGTCAGGCTGAAGCAGTGGCCGATTTAATCTCTTCAAATTCAGCAGCTTCACACCAAGTTGCTTTACAACAAATGCGTGGTGGCTTTAGTTCTGAAATTCAAGATTTACGTCAGCAATTATTAAATTTTGCTAGTTTAATTGAATTAGAACTTGATTTTGCAGAAGAAGATGTTGAATTTGCTGATAGAACTGAATTCAAAAATTTAATTTCAAAAATAAGTAATGTTTTAAAACGCTTAATTGATTCTTTTGCATTAGGGAATGTCTTAAAAAACGGTATTCCGGTTGCAATTGTTGGTGAACCCAATGTTGGTAAATCAACCTTGTTAAACGCATTATTAAATGAAGAAAAGGCCATTGTAAGTCATATTGAAGGAACAACAAGAGATGCTATTGAAGATGAAATTACTATTGATGGTGTAGCTTATCGTTTTATTGATACCGCTGGAATTAGAAATACAGAAGATTTTGTTGAAAATATTGGTATTCAAAAAACTTTTGAAAATATTGAAAAAGCACAATTAGTACTTCATTTAATTGATGCTTCAAAAGTTGAATTACTTCAACATAAAAGTGCTGAATTAGAAGATAAATATCCAAATAAAAAAATACTTACTATTATTAATAAGGCTGATTTACTTTCAAAAGAAGTTATTTTAAACCTGAAATCACAATTTTCAAATATTATTATACTTTCTGCAAAGCATAAAGATGGAATTTATAAACTTACTACAACATTAACACAATTAGCCAACAAAGGAGCCCTAAGTAATAATGAAACTATTGTAAGTAATTCTCGTCATTTTGAAGCTTTAAACAATGCTTTTAATGCTATAAAAGAAGTTGAAAAAGGTATTGAGGCTAATATTAGTACTGATTTGTTTTCAATTGATATACGTCAGGCATTATTTCACTTAGGAGAAATTACAGGGGAAGTTACAACAGAAGATTTATTAGGTAATATTTTCGCTAATTTTTGTATCGGGAAATAACCGCAGTTATTAAACATATAATTAAAGGGTAATAAATGCTATGTAACTACCTAATCGGTTTATATTCATCCCTCGTGCAAAATTTAATATTTCTTCAATTCTATTAGATCTCATACTTGTGGTATCGCAATTTACTTGCATAATTTTTTGAAACTCGCTAGTGTAAATTTCACTCATTTTATTCATATTTTTTTAAGTTGTTCAATTTCTTTTTGTAGTGCTTTGATACGTTTTATCTCATCTTTAGTTTCTACCATAGCTCTAGTGTTCATGAGATCTTTACGGTCATACTTTCGAATCCATTCATTAATGGTTCTCTGTAACGTCTAGTTACTCTGTCGTTTTTATACATAACTGTTTAGAATTATGTAGCCTTATTTCAGGACGGGGTCATTATTATCGAATAGCATATCCTCCATCCACACGAATGGTTTCACCTGTTACAAAGTCAGAAGCTTTAGAGGCCAAGAACACTGCAGTACCTGCTAATTCTTTAGGTTGCCCCCAACGACCAGCAGGTGTTCTTAACATTATTTCATCATATAGAGCTTGGTTTGTTTTTATAGGTGCAGTCATATCTGTTTCGAACCATCCAGGTACAATAGCATTTACTTGAACATTATATAATGCCAACTCAACTGCCATTGATTTGGTTAGCTGAATGACAGCTCCTTTTGCTGTACTGTAAGATGGAACTCTAGCAGAACCAAAGAATGAATACATGCTGCCAATATTAATAATTTTTCCCCGATTATGTTGTGCCATAGATTTTGCTACCAATTTTGATAACAAGAAAACAGCATTCAATTGTGTCTCTATCACAGCATCCCAATTTTCTTCTGTTTCATTAAGAATTCCACCACTTAAATTGATAATACCAGCATTGTTTACAAGGATCGTAATGTTACCTAATTCCTTCTCCACTCTTTTTACAGCTGGTTCTAACTCAGAACGCTTTGCTATATCAACCTGTAAAGCCATAGATGAATTTCTTATTTTTTTTAATTCGGAAAGAATTTTTTGATTTTTTTCTTCGTTACGTCCAAATATTGCTATTGAAGCTCCAGCTTCTGCAAGACCTATTGCAATGCTCCTTCCAATACCTCCATTACCACCAGTAATAATCGCTACACTACCTGAAAGGTCAAATAATTTTATTGGTGTCATATAATTTTAGTTAATTTAATTTTTGCTTGTACCTAACATGTTATAATAGTTAAAACAAAAGAATAAGAAAGGTTATCCATAAAAAATTTATTTTATTATAATTTTCATTGACTGATCAGGAGAAATTTTAATGATACTACCCTCAAAATTTAAATACACATCCGAACTCTGAATATTTCGTATAATTGCGCCATTATCTTCAACAATTACGGCTACATCAGATGGAGTTTCAAATTCTACATTTTTTCTACCCAAATTTATTTTTAACACATCAAAAGCAACTTTCATATTTTCTTTCTCAAACTGGTAACCAAATATACCTGGCTTTGAAAAACTTTTAACTAAGCGCCAATCCATAATTGATTTAACATCTTCATCATCATTTATTCTCTTTTCAAAATTTTTGAAAGGAGCTAAAACTGTGATAAAATTAAATTGATTTATGTTGTTTTTTGATAAAATTGACCATTGCTTTCCTCGTGCACCATCATTTTTTAGATCATCAATAGAATTTAATTGATATATATCCAATCCAGAACCATTATCAAATGTTGATCTCAGCAAATTTGATGATTTTTCTATGGTATAATGACCTTGCCAAACTTGTTTATAGTCATGTAATTCATTCGAAGAAAAGTTATCTTTCACAACCCAAAATTTATTTTCAAAATTTATTACTTGCCTTGAATAACCCACTCCAACATCATCAAATCCATCATGACTTCCAACAAACACTTCTATCTTTTCATTTGCAGACCAAGAAATAACTTTAGGGTTTGGTAGTTTTTTAAATTTCCCAAAACCACTTCCTCCTTTGTTTGATTTATATTCTTTTCCTTGTAACTCATCATCAACTAAAGCTACATTTTTAGTCATGGAATTTTTAAAGAGTTCTAAATCTTTTAAGTAATACCTAACTTGATAATTTGGAAGAATAACTTTTCCGTTTGCCATAGCTTGAATGCCTAACATATCTCCATGTTGATGGTCTGGTTTTAAATCATCCAATCCAGCAGAAATAATCATCATATTTTCTGAAGCTTTCCATCCTTCTCTCATAATATAATAACCTGTTGTTGGGAATTGGACAGATTTGTACTCTGATTTTTTGGATTGAATATTTTTGAGCATCAACAATTGCGAATCACTCAAATACCAAAACATTTTAGCTTCTACATGATTATTTGCAAAATATCCCATTTCAGCATCTTCAAACAACAAATAACCCAATGTTAAAGCACCTGAGATATCATTTTTTTCTGCCCAAGGTGCATCTGTATCATCAGAAAGTACAGGAGCAGACTTATCAGGGTAGGCAATTTTAATTAAAGTTGTGAATAACGATTTTAACTTATCTTCCCAAAATTTATTAACCTCTAAATTACTGTTTTTTGCTAATTGATATACATAATAAAAATTACCAATATCGCTTTTATGATAATGCACAGTACGTTCAAACTGGAAACCATCATCATTAATTTCTTTGGCTAAATGTTCTTCTAATAATTTCATGGCAAGATCGTACCACTTGTCTGTACCTTCAAAATCTCTTAATAAAATGGAAATCATTGCCAAAGCAGACAATCCTCTTGTTTGATGATTTCCAGAATGAAATTTCTGATTGCGTTCGTATAAATGTGCTCCATGTTGTAATAACGTAGTTATGGTTCTTAATTGGTCTTCATCAGAATAACTAGCTTCACCTAAAAACATATTATGAATTTGTAACCAGTTCAAAATTCTATAACCAGATCTAAACGCTTCAAAAACACCATTACCATCTTCAATTTTTTCGTACTCAC
>NZ_WTAR01000001.1 GCF_013139515.1 Lutibacter sp. | reverse complement strand
GTTTTTTTTAATTTTTTTACTATCTACCAAAATTAGTTTGCTGCATAAACTTTAACATTATCAAGATAAACATCTACATCAGTTACGGCATAAATCATTATAGAAATTTCACCACTAGCATTCGTAGTGAATTCTTGTCTAACTGTTGTATGGCTTGTTTTTCCTTTAACTTCATTTGCAATAAATTGAGAAATAGGAGTGCTTGCAACTGCATCAACACCGTCAGCAAAGTGACCATCTAAAATTTCTGAAATGATTCTATTACCTTCTGGAGCAACACCTGCTTGTTCTTCAGGAGTCTTTATAGCATATTCATATTCTAGGATATATTTAACTGTACGATCAGCTAATGTAGGAGATACTATGATTGCTTGGTATGCATATCTAGTACTAGAGCTTAAATAAGCTCCTGCAGAAGTGGATTTGGTCCATTTTGCACCTGCTGTTTTAGATCCATTATCTGATCCATCATAATTTGTATAAGAACCATCTGAACTTGAGTTAAAAGGACTAGTCGTTCCTCCTGTAAAAGAAGAAAATTTCCAATCACTTTGACCGTCACTCATATCTCCATTCAAAATTGTTACTGGAAGAGGTACAAATCTATCTACTACATCAACATCTAACGTAACATTAGTTGATGCCTCATTTGCATCCATAGCAGTCAATGTCACAGAATAAGTACCTTCACCAGCTGCAAAAGTATAGCTAGGGTCTTTATCTGTTGATGTATTTCCTTCTCCAAAATCCCAAAGATATTTGATAGATTCTGTTGATAAATTATTGAATTCTATAGTTTTGAAATTAAATGCGTTTGGAATATAAGCAAAATCAGCCGTTGGCAAACTAGTATCTTCTAAAGAACCAGTCTCAGGCAAATCAAACTCAAAAGCTTCTTCACAGCTTACCGATAAAAACATTACCGATACGCATAACACCAACTTTATAGTGTTTTTGAAAATATTTAATTGATATTTCATAATTTTTAAAGTTTATATTATTATTGAGGGTTTTGAGTTAAAATACCATCACTTAAATTAATTTCCCTTGCTGGGATTGGCAATAATAATCTTCTCATATTATAACTTGTATATCCCATTGCTGTGGCATGTGCACCTAATACATCATGTGCAATTCCTAATCTTAGTAAATCAAAGAAACGATGATTTTCAAAAGCCAATTCAACTCTTCTTTCAAGCAGTAAAGCATCTACAGTCAATACTGAAGGACGATCTGCAATAGCATCAAATCCAGCTCTAACTCTAACTTCCATATAAGAATTTATTGCATTACTATCACTAGTATCTCCACCTGCCATTGTTGCCTCTGCGTGCATTAATAACACATCTGAATAACGTAAAATAATCCAATCATTACCTGCTAATGATGGAGATCCTCCATAAGTAGGAAGATTTGTATCCGAAATATCAGACCCGTCTGGTAAAAACTTTATTACTTCAGCATTCTCTGGTATAGGAAGGTGAGCATCATCACCAAAAGCTGCATAAGAGACACCTGTTCTGTTTCCACCAAAAGCTATAAAATCTTCAATAAGATTTGGATTAACAATATTTAGTCCATCCTGTCTACCTTGACGTTTATAAGAAGTAAATTCAGATGAAAAACCTTGGCTTTCTTCTGGGTTTCCTGATAAGTATTGAACCGCAAAAATAATTTCATTGTTTAATTCGTTGTAGAATACATTCCTATAATTAGCTTCTAAAACTAAACCGGAAGTACTAATAACATCCTCGCATAATTGTTTTGCAAGCCCATATTCACGCGATGGTTGCGTTAGATAAACTTTTGCTAAAAGTGCTTGAGCCGCAACTTTTGAAGCTCTAGACTTATGTGCATTATCAAGATGAGTAACCCCTTCTTGCAAATCTGATACAATTTGCTCATAAACTATTGCTTCCTCAATTCTAGTAAAAAGCAATTCTTTTTCATCAGCACCTACTACAGTAGTTACCAATGGTACACCTCCATACAATCTTACTAAGTTAAAATACGCGTAGGCTCTTAAGAACTTTGCTTCAGCAGTATATTTATTAATGTTTGTAGCATCCGCATTTTCAATATATTTTAAGACAGTATTTGCTCTAAAAATAATCTCATACATAGATTGGTAATAGTCTTCAGACTGAATATTATCTGGCTCAACTATAAATCTGTGAAAATCGGCTCTTGAACCTTCAAGTGTTTTACTTCTTGTATTATCAGAACGATGCTCTGTTAAAAGATATTCTAATTGAACTCCTCTATTGTATCTTGCAGAGCTTGACTCTGTATTTTCATTTACCCCTTGTAAAGCATCATAAATCCCAATTATCCCTGCCAATACATCTTCATCGGATTCGAAAAAACTATCTGCAACAATTACAGAATCTGGCAATGGATTTAAAAACTCATCTGTATCACAAGAAATAAACATAGCTCCTGTTATAGCAAAAATTAAAAATTTTATATATTTCATAATAATATTTCTTTGATTAAAAATTAACGTTCAAACCAATTGATATGGTACGAAACAATGGTGTACCTGCTCTTTGGGCACCGTAAGATTGAGGTGTATTATTACCATCAATAAATTCTGGATTAAAACCGTGATAATCATCAGAAGTAATGTATAGTATATTCTGACCTGTAGCATATACTCTACATGATGCCATTCCTATTTTTGATAAAACATCTTCTGGTAAACTATAACCAATGTTTACATTTCTCAATGAAAAGTAACCTGCACTCATAACAACATCATTTGTCTGAACTCTCGGTTGAAGAAAAGAGGCATCAGGTATAATCCCTGCATCAACCACTGCTTGTTCATCAGAAGTAGCACCGTTCCATTGTGAAAAGAAGTACTGATCACCAATATTTTTCACTTCAGCACCTTGACTTCCTTGAATCATAAAAGAAAAATCAAAATTTCCATATTTAAAATCATTTGTCAAACTCCAAGTAATTTCTGGGTATGGGTCTCCTAATATTGTTTTATCATCATCTGTAATTAAACCATCACCATTCAAATCTTTAACGATAACATCTTCTGACATTCCGTTAATTGGAATCCAAGGAGAATCCCAGTATTCATCTGCTAATTCCTTATCTACTACATAACCATAAAAAGAAGAAATAGGATTACCTACTAAATTTATCCATTGTGAATTTCTTCCGAATCCATCCTCTGTTAACGCTCCGTTAGATTCACCATATTCAAGTAATTCATTTTTGTTAGTAGAGGCTATTAAAGTACTTTTCCAAGAAAAATTCTCATTAGCAACATTAATGGTTCTTAATTCAAATTCCCAACCACTATTTTCTACTTTTCCTAAATTCACGATACCATTATTAAATCCAGTAACATAAGACACTGGGTTGTTTAATAATAACTGATCACTCGTTCTTTTATAATAATCTAATGAACCTGAAATTTTTCCGTTTAAAAATCCATAATCTAAACCAGGGTTAAATTCCTCAGAGGCTTCCCATTGTAACAACAAATTAGCAATATTATTTGGTGAAACACCTGTAGAAATACTACCATCGGTAATAGCATTGGTATTATCCAATTGTGCCAAATAAGGCCAAGCGTTAATCAAATCGTCTCCTACATTAAAGTTTTCAGCACCAGTAAGACCATAACTAACTCTCAATTTTAATTTACTTAAAACATTATTTTCACTTAAGAAATCTTCTCTATCCACATTCCAACCAACAGATACTGCTGGGAAATTACCCCATTTTGAGTTTACACCAAAAACCGAACTACCATCACGTCTAAACGAAGCATTCACTAAATACTTATCTGCATAAGCATAAGAAACTCTACCAAAATATCCAATTTTATTTTTCTCAATATTATATTCACCTTCTGAAATAATGGTGGTTGCACCTTGTAAATTCTTAAGTAAATCATTAGAATACCCAGTACCCACAATTTGGCTGGTTTCTTCTTTTCTTTTTTGGATAGTCACCCCTGCCAAGGCACTAATTTCGTGATTACCAATTTGTGTATTGTAAGACAAGGTATTATCAGAAATCAACCTAGTTTTAAATCTATTTTGCAATAGATATTGAGCTCTACTTGCTCCAGATGCATGGTGTTCTGTTCCATCCCACCTAGTTCTTTTACGTTGCTCTATAGTTACCCCTAAAGATGTCTTAGCTATAAGACCATCCATAAGTTCATATTGCAAATAAGTAGAGGCTAATAATTTTGTGTTGTACTCATAATGTTCTCTTTCTAAATATTGTGCAGCAGGATTTGCATCACCAGAGGTACGAGGTCTATTATCACTACCGTCACCATTTAAATCTAATTCAACCAAATGATTTTCATAAAAATAATCTCCCACTCCTACATCTGGGTAAGAATTTCTATCGATAAATTGTAATGTTTCTTCTGTATGATAAATAGGCAACCATGGGGATTGTCTTATAGGATTATGTATGGAAGTAGGTAAAGCTCTTCTTTTTGAAAAAGAAGGTGTAGCACTCAATCCAAATTTCACCTTTTTACCTATTTTACTGTCTAATTTCAACTTTGCAGAATACAATTCGTAGTTATCAGTTAACACAACACCTTCATCCTCAAGATATCTTAACGATGAGGTAAATTTTGTATCTTCAGTCCCACCACTTGCTGATAAAGAGTGACTAGTGATTAACCCTCCATCAAAGAAAACATCTTGCCAATCTCTGTCAATACCAGTAACTTCAACTATTTTTAGTGCATATAGGGTAGCTTCAGAAATCTGACCAGTAGCAGCTAACTCTTTAGCTGCCCAATCAGCAGTACTTTTCTTATAATCATCGCTTCCAAACGCATCTTTATATCCAGTAAACGTATTGTAAGAAAATTTTGTTTTTCCTTCTTTTCCAGTTTTTGTGGTAATAATAATTACTCCATTAGATCCTTCACTACCATAAATAGCTGCAGATGCGGCATCTTTTAAAACTTCAAAAGACTCAACATCATTCATATCCAGGCTTCCTAAAAATTCTGAATCTACAATTACACCATCAACAACTACAGCTGGTCCAGAATCAGCAGTAATCGATCCAAACCCCCTAATTGTAATGGTAGGAGCAGCACCTGCTTCTGCTGAACTTGCCTGAATGTTTACACCAGATACTTGACCTATAAGAGCATCATCTACACGAGATACTGCAATTTGATCTAAATCTTCATTAACAACTTTAGAAATTGCTCCTGTTAAGTGACTTTTCTTTTGTGTTCCATAACCGATAACAACTACTTCATCAAGTTGACTTGTATCTTCTTCTAAAACAACATTTAAAACTTTTTGATTTACAATTGGTATTATTTTATTTTTAAATCCCAAAAATGAAACTTCTAAAATATCACCTTGCTTCACATTTAAGGTGAAATTACCATCAAAATCAGTTGTTGTTCCTCTAGAACTTCCTTTAATTAAAATATTTACACCAGGAATTGGTGTGTCATCAGTTTGAGATACTACTGTCCCAGTAATAGTAAAGCCTTCCTGAGCTATTAAATTAATGTTAACCATTAACATTAAAAATAGCAATAGCTTGATTTTTAAATTCATAATATATTATTTTAGTTTAAAGTGATATTTTTATTAATACTTTTAGTATTAATGAGTTAAGATTTCCATCTTTTTTTTAATCACTTCATAAAACAGTAACTCTATTAAAATCAAATGTTTTTAGTATTTTTGTAGAATACATGTTTTATTTAAAGTGAATCATGTTTTTTACTTCCCTCAGAAAAGAAGTAATTTTTGAAAAGGACAGGTGTGCACCTGTCCTTTTTTTTTGCTAATTAGTATCGATCATATATGTATTTAGTTTTATTAATTTGGTTTACCAAATTGGTCTACCAGTCTGGTAAACCAAATATATATTAAATATTTTAATAAAAAAAATAATTAACATTCTTATTTACAACGTTTGCGTAAACTATTATTTATTCATAAAATCTTCCGTAATTGGACTAGCAGATTTATTTTACGACTCTTTATCTCCAAAATAAGATACCGCACCACCACTTAAGAAATCCTCTCTTACAGGACTAAATGTGTCAATTAGCATCCCTTCTTCTATACAAATCGCACTATGCAATAAATTAGGTTCAATATAGACTCCATCTCCTGCTTCTATAATTTTCTTTACTCCATCAATTTCAAATTCAAATTTACCTGAAACACAATAAGTAGCTTGTGTGTGAAAATGTTGATGTGGGGCACCTAATGCTCCATTCTCAAATTTCACTTGTACCATCATAATTTGATTATCATAACCTAAGAACTTTCGTGATACTCCTCCACCAAGTTCTTCACATTCCATTTCTTTTGTGAATACATACTTTTCACTATATCGTTTCATAATTTTTTAATTTATTTGTTTTTAATTAATAATTGTATAATAAAATGGCCCAACCCATTGATAGGATTTTTTGTTGATTTCTAGTGAATGTTTTCCCTCTTTTGAAGCATTACTATTTGAAATAATGAAAACATGTTGTTTTCCTTTTTTTGTTTTTATTTTAACTGAGGTATAGTCTTTTGAATCATATACAACTGAAATATTCTTTATGTTGCTATAGGCATTTACTGCAAATTCCGATACTGGACTATAAGTACCATGTGATTCAATAATAGAAGCAAAAACCACATCTTTTACATTCTTTTTTCTAAGAATAAGTGTTGGTTCACTACGTAAATTGTATTCTGGATCATTAGCTCCTATTCTTGCTAAAATAATTTCATCGTTTGAAGATGTTACTGAAGTGTACGAATAGAATTTATTGTTTAATAACCAATTCAGTTTTAAATTCTCACCATTTGAAACTGCTTGTGCTTCTTTAAATAAATGTTGATAACCATTAGAATTTCCTAAAATTTGAGGTATCTCTAATTTGGTAAAATCAAAACTTGTTTGCATAATTTGTCCTAAATAATAAAAAGGTAAATCGTATTGATTTTCATTTTCGGAAGTTACTCTCATAATATCCAACACATAAGGGTTTGGATAGTCTTCGTCCTTAATTGTAACCATTGTTCTGTGGAGATTGGTTCCCGGATAGGTGTTTTTTTCTTTTGCACTTGCTACTTGCAGATTATCATCTTCAACACTAAATAAATATTTTTCTGAATGATGTTTGCTCCCAATTTCATACTTACCATTAAAATGTGATGTTTCATTTTGAACAACAGTATTGTGAGAAATTGTTTGTTTCGCCCAAGTAGTATTTTCTTTTAAATAATTCCCTCCTCCTTTTTGCTCAATATTTACATAACGCACCAAACCATAATCTTGCACAACCTCAT
>NZ_WTAR01000080.1 GCF_013139515.1 Lutibacter sp. | reverse complement strand
ACAAATGTATTTAAGCGGTACTCCATAAATTTAGTTGGTAAACCCTGACTAAATACACGGTTTATAGTGTAATAGAGCGGGTAATTTAACATGCTATTTAATGCAGGTTTCTCTTTACTACCCATATAACTCGCTACTTCAATATCGCCTTTGTTTAGTAATGGATCAGATTTTATAAATGTTTCACCAAATGTTAAAAAATTAGCTCTACCTGTATTTTTTGCAACTTGATTTATACCTGGAGCTTCTGTACTTAAAGAGTTCATAAAATCTGCCCAAAAATCGAGTTCAACATATATAATAGTGTCTATTCTAAAACCATCAACACCAACAACTTCTACCCAATACCCGTATGAATCACGTAGTACTTCTCTAACTTTTATGTTTTTAGTATTAATATCGTCCAATCCAGCCATTTGGTAATTGTACTTTTGAAAAGGGTCTTCATAATTTAATATATCTGGTGTCCAATTATAAATATTGGCATTTTTCTCTTCTGGGTTGTTTGGGTTGTTGAGGTTGAAAGGATATTGTGTTGGTTTTGTTGTTGGCGTACTTAATTTATTATCCTCGTAAAATAATTCAACGCTATCTTTATCGTAGCCACCATTGTATTGAAAATAGTTCCCAGTATGATTTAAAACGATATCTTGAATTAAATACATACCACGTTTATGAATTTCATGTGATAATTGTTGGTACAACTCTAAAGTACCAAAGTGTTTATCAACCTCTTTAAAATTTTCAGCCCAATACCCGTGATACCCGCTAAAATTGTTAATTGGGTCCCACCATTGGTTAGCCACTGGAGGTGTAATCCAAATTGCTGTTGCGCCTAAACTTTGTATGTAATCTAGTTGATCAATAATACCTTGAAGGTCACCACCACTAAATTTTCTAAAATCTTTTTGATCGAATTCCCCACCATTTTGGTTGTTGTTGGTTTGATCTCCATCATTAAAACGATCAATCATTAAAAAATAAATAACTTGATCTTCCCATTCAGGTGATGGAACATGGAGTAATAATTCTGGTTCTTTTTTTGATTGACATTGAAGCAATACAAAAGCTAAAATTAATACGGGTATAATTGATAGTTTTTTCACAATATTCAATTTTAATTAAATTCTCTTTTTATATCAATGGTGTACGAAAATTTGTCAGCTCTATAGTAGCCAATACAATATTCTATAGGTCTTTTTCCTGGGTCATATACTTTTCTAATTCTTTTAAGTACAGGATCATTTTCTGAAATATTTAATTTTTCTGAAATTTGTTTTTTGGGAATAACAGCTTTTATTTCTTCACTAGATAAATCAACAATTGTTGAATAATCTTGCTCTAAAATTTCGTATAATGGACGTTTAAAATCTTCATTTCCAGACAATCCAATGCGAGGATGCAGGTATGAAACAAAATTTACAAAGGGGCCATCAGTATCACCTCTTAATCTAGTTAGTTTAAGAACTTCTGTATCTTCTTTTATTTCAAGTGCATTTGCAACATCAGTTGTTGCATTTACTTTTTCTACTTTAATTTCATAATTCACGAATGAAATGCCTTTGTTGTTCATTTCTTGCGTAAAACTCATCCAACTTTTTAATTTGGTATTTATGTTTTTATTTACAACTTTAGTTCCAACTCCTTTTTTTCGCTCTAAAAGCCCTTCAATTACCAATTTACTTATTGCTTGTCGAACCGTATTACGTGAAATACCAAGTTGATTAGCCATATCTACCTCTTTAGGAAATAATTCTCCTTTACTGTATTTTGGATGTTCAATTAATCCACGAAGCAGTTTTTCAACTTGTAAATGTAGGGGAGTGCCATTATTGTGATCAATTCTTAATTGCATATTTGGTGTATTTAAATATGTTCATATGTATGAACATAGTAATATTGATTCAAATATAATAAATTTATTTTAATGTTACAATACCTATTTAGAATTGAATTAGTTAAATGCAAAAAAAAAAGAGTAACATAGTTGTTACTCTTTTTAAATTAATGTGTTTTTTAAGATTATTATACTTTAATAATTTTTTTATTGATAATAATATTGTTTTCAGTTTTTAATTTTAAAACATAAATAGATGGACTTAAATCATCTAAATTTAATGAAGATTTTTCATTTAATTTTTTATGTAATCGGCCATTTATATCATAAATATTTAATTGAAATTTTTGATTGAATTCTAGTCCTTCAATTTCTAAGTTATTTTTAATTAAATTTAATGTAATTGGATTTTTTGAGAATTCTTCATTACTTAATGTTGTAGCATATCTGTATTCAGAAGTTTGTTTCCAATAAATATTTTTATTTTGTGAAAAATCCCAATCATTTTCTAAGTAAATAGAATAACCAGTTATATTTTGATTATTAACAGTAACATCAAATATTTCAGCACCATCATTTAATGAAACATTCATTTCTGTAGCTGTGCTTAATGTAAATTTAATTTTCAAATCATTTAATATTCCTTCAGCTCCCCAAATACCAGATTGATCAACCGCACCTCCTGAAGAAATTATTTTCCAAGCACTCCAACCTCCATAATCAGGCCCGTTTAAGTTTAGTTGTACAGCATAATTATTTTGTCTATCAGCCCAACTAGTTGTACTTGTTGGATTTGATAATAATGCAATGCCAATTTGCCCTTGAGCTTGGGTTGTTGCAACCGTTATTGTAAAGCTATCACCAACTTCCATTGTTGATTGAATTCCATCAGTTAAACCATCTTGAGTAAAATCTCTCCAAGCTACTACTTGTTTTGCTCCATCAGTATGCGCAAACATAATAATTTCTGAACTACCATTATTGAGTCCAGAACCAGGACCTGCATCAATAAAAGATGTGTGGTAATTTTCAACTTGTTGAACATATTGTACAATTGTTTGGGCATATACAATATTATATACAGTTAAAACAGATAAGAATAAAAACGAGTATATTTTTTTCATAAGATTTAATCTTAAGTTTATATAAATTCTTGAAAAGTGTACTAATTTTTAAGGGGAATTAAATTAGTTTAGCTTTAAGAGGGGGCTATAAGCTTATTTTTAAATCAAATATTTAGGGGTTTAACTTCCTTAAATAAATCCTTATTTAAGGAAGTAGGGTATTATTAATTATTTGTAGCAATATTTTATTGCTAATTTTTAATCCGTAGTAAAATTCCAAATTTGGCCAATTGTTTGTCCACCTTCACCATCTTTTACTACTACTTTCCAGTAATAAGTTGTAGAAGCGGTTAAATTAGTAACATTTAGGCTTTCTGCCGCTTGA
>NZ_WTAR01000104.1 GCF_013139515.1 Lutibacter sp. | reverse complement strand
TTCAAGATTTTAATGAAAAATATTACATCCCAAACAACGCAGTTTTAGTTGTTGCTGGTGATTTTGAAACATCCACAGCTAAAAAATTAATTGCAGATTATTTTGGAACAATTCCTAGAGGAGAAGAAATAGTACGTACTGTAACAAAAGAGGAGGCAATCACATCTGAAATTAATATTACTTTTGACGAAGATGCAAATATTCAAATTCCTGCTGTTTTTACGGTATACAGAACACCTGCAATGACTACAAGAGATGCCAGAGTTTTAGATATGATCTCAACTATTTTAAGTGATGGAAAAAGTTCTAGATTGTACAAAAAATTAGTAGATGACAA
Organism: Lutibacter sp.; assembly: GCF_013139515.1. Taxonomy (GTDB): domain Bacteria; phylum Bacteroidota; class Bacteroidia; order Flavobacteriales; family Flavobacteriaceae; genus Lutibacter. The sequence goes on along the minus strand of NZ_WTAR01000104.1, from coordinate 4,383 downwards.
GAAAAAAGCAATGCAAATTGCCGCTTTCAATTATTCATTAGAAGAATATGGAGCTTATATTGTATTAGCTCTTCCTTTAGGGGAAAACACATTAGATGATTTAGTTGTTGAAATGGATGAAGAAATTGTAAAAATTCAAACAGAATTAATTTCTGATAAAGAACTTCAAAAATTAAGAAATAAGTTTGAAAATCAATTTGTAAATTCAAATTCAAGTGTTGAAGGTATTGCGGGTTCATTAGCAACATTTTACATGCTTTATGACGATGTAAATTTAATTAATACGGAAATAGAAATTTACAATTCTATTACTAAAGAAGAAATTAGAGAAATTGCTAAAAAATATCTTAACACTAACCAGCGATTAGTATTAGATTATTTACCAAAAAAAGATAAAGCGTAAAACCACAACAACAAATGAAAACAAAATATATATCAATAATAACACTATTATTTTTAACATTATCTCTATCTGCTCAAGTAGACAGATCTGTTCAACCAAAACCAGGGCCTTCACCTAAAATTAATTTAGGTAAACCTGAAACTTTTGAACTTAAAAATGGCTTAAAAGTTTTAGTAGTTGAAAATCATAAATTACCACGTGTATCTGCATCTTTAACAATTGATAACAATCCAATTTTAGAAGGTGATAAAGCAGGTGTTTCAAATTTAACAGGTAGCTTAATAGGCTCTGGAACTAAAAACATAAGTAAAGATGCTTTTAATGAAGAAGTAGATTATTTAGGAGCCCGCTTGTCATTTTCAAGCCAAGGCGCTAGGCTAAATTCATTATCTAAATATTTCCCAAGAATTTTAGAATTAATGGCAGACGGTTCTCAAAACCCAGTTTTTGCACAAGAAGATTTCGACAAAGAAGTAAATATTTTACTGGACGGAATAAAATTGGGTGAAAAAAGTGTTGGTACTGTTGCAAACAGAGTCCAATCTGCATTGGCTTATGGTAAAAACCACCCGTATGGTGAGTTTGTTTCAAAAGAAACTGTAGAGAGTATTAAACTTGCCGATGTTCAAAATTTTTACCATACTTATTTCAAACCTAACAATGCTTACCTAGTAATTGTAGGTGATGTTAACTTTAAAGAAGTTAAAAAATTAGTTAAAAAACATTTTAGTAATTGGGAAAAAGGAGAATTACCTGCATACTCAATACCAGTTGTAAATAATATAACTAAAACTGAAATTGACTTTATTGATATGCCTAACGCAGTACAATCTGATGTTACAGTTTTAAGCACTGTTGATTTTAAAATGACAGATAATGATTATCATGCGGTTTTATTAGCAAATCAAATTTTTGGTGGCGATTTTAATAGCTACTTAAATATGAACTTACGTGAAGCACATGGTTATACTTATGGCGCAAGATCTGGTATTAGAACAGACAAAAATACTGCAGCCTTATTCTCAGCCGGAGCACAAGTTAGAAATGCAGTTACAGACAGTACTGTAATTCAAACAATGTTAGAATTAACAAGAATTCGCACAGCTAAAGTAACAGCTGAAGAATTAGAAATTGTAAAAGCTACTTATGTTGGTAGTTTTGTTAGAAATATTGAAAAACCTGAAACAGTTGCTAGATATGCACTAAACATTCAAACCAATAACTTATCTGAAGATTTTTACAAAACCTACTTAGCTAAAATTAATGCAGTAACAATTGAAGATATTCAACGTGTTGCTCAAAAATATTTTAGTGCAGATAATGCTAGAATTATTATTACAGGTAAAGCACTTGATGTGTTACCAAACCTTGAAAAATTACCATACACAATTAATTATTTTGATAAAGGTGCAAACGCAACTGAAAAACCAGAAATGACCAAACCAATTCCAGCAGGAGTTACAAAACAAACTGTAATTGATGGTTATTTAAATGCAATTGGTGGTGCTGAAAAAATAAAAGCATTAGAAAGTACGCTTGTTACTTATGAAGCGAGTGCGATGGGAAGTACAATTTTAACAACTGAAAAAAGAACGAACGCTAAATATTTAAATGAAACAAGCATGGGTGGAAACGTTATGATGAAAGTTATAATGACTAACGCAGGTGTTTTTATGAATAAGCAAGCACTTCCAGAGGCAATGGCCAAAGAAATGACATATGCTCTTGGAACATTTTCAGAAATAGGAATTTTAGCTAATGAAAGTTCAAAATTATCAGCTATTGAAGCTATTGACGGAAAAGATTCATATGTAATTTCAACAAAAGGTGAAATTGTTACAACTTCAATTTATTTTGATGTTGAAACTGGGTTAAAAGTTAAAGAAGTTCAAACTATTAATATGGGTGGAAGAACTCAAAATCAAGAAGCTACTTTTAGCAACTATAAAGAATTTAACGGTTTTAAATTTCCAGGCACAAAAACAGGAAACTTAGGTCCGCAAACAGTAGAATTTAAATTAATTGATGCTAAAATTAACGAAGGTGTTTCAGATAGCGATTTTGAATAAAAAAATTCAAAAAATATAATTATAAAAACGGCTCAAGAAATTGAGTCGTTTTTTTATTTAGATCTATTAACCAAATACACACCAAACAAAATTATTAATCCTGAGGCAAACTGCATAAGTGTAACTTTTTCACCATCTAAAATTCCCCAAGTAATAGCTACAATTGGAATTGTATAGGTTACAGAAGATGAAAATATTGGGTTAGATATTTGAATTAATCTATTAAACATAATTTTTGCTAAACCGGTTCCAAAAACAGCTAAAACAGTTAAGTACAAAATACCGTTAATACTAGTTTCAGTTACTTCAAAAGTTTCAAAAAAGTTGGTGTACCACAACACTATAAATGTTGGAATAATTAATAAAACAAAATTTCCAACAGTAATACTAAATGCGTCTAAATCATGGAGGTGTTTCTTTAAAATATTTACATTAAATGCATATCCAACTGATGCCACTAAAATAAACGTTGCATAAAAATAATCTTGATTAGGATTTAATTCAGCACCTTTTAAAATTAATAAAATTGTTCCAATCAATCCAATTAAAACACCAAAAAGTTGTCTTTTTCTAAATCCAAATCCAAAAAATAAAATTCCGAAAATTAAAGTGTTTAGTGGCGTTAGTGAATTTAAAATAGATGCAATAGAGCTATCTATTTTCTCAACAGCATACGCAAACAAAAAGGCAGGAAAAAATGAACCTATAAGACCACTTATTGCTAAGTAATACCAATGTTTTCTCTTAATTTTAATTAAACTTTTAATTCCAAAAGGGATTAAAAATATTGCAGTAATTAATATTCTTAAAGCTCCAACTTGTATTGGCGTTAAACCAACTAAAGCTCTTTTCATTAAAATAAATGAACTTCCCCAAACTATAGAAAGTGTAAATAAATAAACCCAGCGTAAGTATTTGTTTTCCATCTTAAAAATAAAATGCAAAAATCGGTTAAATATTCGGAAATAAAACTTTTAGTGAGTAAATTAGCATAATAAATTAAAATTTTTTTATGAAAAAAATTATCTATATGTTTTTATTATTATTTATTGCAATTTCTTGTAATGAAGTTAAAAAAGATACAACAATTAAAGATGCAGAAATTGAAAAGCCTGAAATTGCTGCTTCATATAAAAGTATTGAAGTTGATATTGAAGGTATGACATGTGAAATAGGTTGTGCTAGAACAATACAATCAAAACTTTCTAAAGTAAATGGTGTTACGTATTCAAAAGTGAATTTTGAAACTAACAAAGGACAATTTACTTATAATGAGAACGAAATAAACAAAGATGAAATTATAAATAAAATTAACGGTATTGCTGGTGGAGATTTATACAAAGTCACCAAAACAACTGATATTGAAGAAGTTGAATAATTAAATTTTTTCTGTAATAAATTTATTGTTTCTTTGTACATAATATAAATCAATCTAAAAATCAATCTAAAATGAAACACATCAAATTTTTATTAGCAGTTGCACTAGTTAGTGTTATTGCTATTTCTTGTAAAGAAACTAAAAAAGAAGAAGTAAAAGAAGCTATTGAAGTTGTTGAAGAAACTGCTGTTGAAGTAAAAGAAGAAGTTGAGGTTGTTGTTGATAGCCTTGCTACAACTGTTGAAGAAGCTGCTACTGAAGTAAAAGAAGTTGTTAAAGAAGCAAAAGAAGTTATTGAAGCTGTAAAATAATTTTTACTTTCAAAAAATTTAAACCCGTTTAAAATTAATTTTTTAAACGGGTTTTTTATTATTTTAGGTAAATTCTACTGGTAGTAAATAGAAACTTAATCCGTAGTAAAATTCCAAATTTGGCCAATTGTTTGTCCACCTTCACCATCTTTTACTACTACTTTCCAGTAATAAGTTGTAGAAGCGGTTAAATTAGTAACATTTAGGCTTTCTGCCGCTTGA
>NZ_WTAR01000076.1 GCF_013139515.1 Lutibacter sp. | reverse complement strand
ACTTTTGAAGATGATCAACAAGTTATTTATCCAACAGAGAATGCACTAAAATCTTCAGGGAACTTACAAATTTTGTTTGGTAACCTTGCCTTAGAAGGTTCAGTTGCTAAAATTAGTGGTAAAGAAGGAAATTTATTTGAAGGAAAAGCAGTTGTTTTTGATGGTGAAGACAATGCAAATGCAGGAATTGGAGCAGGAAAAGTTTCAAGAGGAGATGTTGTAGTAATTAGATATGTTGGGCCAAAAGGAGGTCCAGGAATGCCAGAAATGCTAAAGCCAACTTCAATGATTATGGGAGCAGGTTTAGGAAAATCTGTAGCATTAATTACTGATGGACGTTTTTCAGGTGGAACACACGGTTTTGTGGTAGGTCACATTACTCCTGAAGCTCAATCAGGAGGTGCAATTGCATTGATAGAAGATGGAGACATAATTGTTATTGACGCTTCAACTAAAACCATCAATGTAAAATTAACTGATGAGGAATTGGCAAAGAGAAAAGCGAATTGGAAAGCTCCTGAGTTAAAACATAAAAAAGGAATATTATATAAATATGCTAAAACCGTTTCTTCAGCTTCTGAAGGTTGTGTAACGGATAAATTTTAAAAATATGGAGACATTAAAAAAAGATATTCAAAAAGGAATAACCGAAAAAACTGTTAGAATGACGGGTGCAGAAGCTGTAATAAAATGTTTATTAGCAGAAGGTGTTGATTTAGCATATGGTTATCCAGGTGGTGCAATTATGCCAATATATGATGAAATATACAAGTATCAAGATCAATTTCATCATGTATTAACACGTCATGAACAAGGAGCAACACATGCTGCACAAGGTTTTGCACGTGTAACTGGTAAGCCAGGAATTGTATTTGCAACTTCAGGTCCTGGAGCAACAAACTTAGTAACAGGTATTGCAGATGCTCAAATAGATTCTACACCATTGGTTTGTATAACTGGTCAAGTAGGTTCACATTTATTGGGTTCAGATGCATTTCAAGAGACTGATATTATTGGTATTTCAACTCCAGTAACAAAATGGAATCATCAAATTACAAAGGCAAGTGAAATTCCAGAAGTATTTGCAAAAGCATTTTACATCGCAAAATCGGGTCGTCCAGGTCCAGTTTTAATTGATATTACAAAAGATGCTCAATTTGAAGAGTTTGATTTTTCATACAAAAAGTGTGAGAAAATAAGAAGTTATAGAGCTATACCAAAACTAAATATAGATAAAGTTAAAGAAGCTGCAAAACTTATTAATAGTGCAAAAAAACCATTTATAGTTTGGGGACAAGGTGTTATTATTGGCGGTGCAGAACAAGAGTTTAAAAACTTTATTGAAAAAACTGATATTCCTTCAGCTTCAACAGCTTTAGGTCTTTCGGCTATAGAAACTAAACACCCTTTAAACGTTGGTATGGTTGGTATGCACGGAAATTATGCGCCAAATGTACTAACTAATTCTTGCGATGTCTTAATTGCAATTGGAATGCGTTTTGACGATCGTGTTACAGGAAATTTAGAAACCTACGCAAAACAAGCTAAGGTAATTCATTTTGATATTGACCCAGCTGAGATAGATAAAAACGTAATAACAGATGTTGCAGTTGTAGCTGATGTTAAAGAATCGTTGGTTGAAATTATGCAATATGTTCATAAAACTGAACATAAAGAATGGATGAATGAATTCCATAAATTATATGATGTTGAGATGAAAGCTGTAATTAACGACCAGTTAAATCCAACTAAAGACGGTTTAACAATGGGAGAAGTTATTGAAGGAATTAACAAAGAAACTAAAGGTGATGCCATTATGGTTTCTGATGTTGGTCAGCACCAAATGTTTGCCTGTCGTTATGCTGATTTTATTAAAACACGAAGCAATGTAACTTCGGGTGGTTTAGGAACTATGGGATTTGCGTTGCCAGCATCAATTGGTGCAAAAATGGGAGCGCCAGATCGTGAAGTTGTTGCAATTATTGGCGATGGAGGTTATCAAATGACATGTAATGAGTTGGGTACAATTCTTCAAACAAAAGTACCTGTTAAAATAGTAGTGTTGAACAATAGTTATTTAGGAATGGTTCGCCAGTGGCAAGAATTATTTTTTGATAAAAGATATGCTTCCACAGAAATGGTAAGTCCAGATTTTGTTAAGCTTGCAGGAGCTTATGATATTGAAGCGGTTAGAGTTTCTAAACGTGAAGATTTAGCAGCAGCAATAAAAACAATGATAGCTTCAAAAGAATCTTATTTTATGGAAGTTATTATAGAACAAGAAGATAATGTGTTCCCAATGATACCAACAGGAGCAAGTGTTTCAGATATAAGATTAAGTTAATTATGGAAGAAAAGAAAAATTTTACAGTTTCAGTTTATACTGAAAATAATATAGGATTATTAAACCGTATTTCAGCAATATTTTTAAAACGTCATATCAATATTGAAAGTATGACGGTTTCAAAATCTGAAATTGAAAACGTACATAGATTTACGTTTGTAGTTGAAGTACCTGAAACATTAATTAGAAAAGTTGTTGGTCAGTTAGAAAAACAAATAGAAGTTATTAGAGCTTTTTATCATACTGAAGATGAAATAATTTATCATGAAACAGCGTTGTTTAAAATTGCTTCAACGCATTTATATGATGAGAAAATTCAAGACAAATTAAAATTTAGAAGAGCGCATATAATTGCAATAACGGAGCGTTATTTTGTAATTGAAGCATCTGGATTAAAAGAAGATATAAATAGAATGTATGAAAAATTGAAACCATTTGGGTTATTACAGTTTGTTCGATCTGGACGTATTGCAATTACTCGACCTAAAATGGCGATATCAGAATTATTAGCAGAAATAAATTAAAAGGATAAAAGTAAGTTTTACGTCAATCTAAATTCATTTCAGGTTCTCAAACTAATTGATTATTAATATGATGAGATTCTGAAACAAGTTCAGAATGACGATTTTTAAAAGAACTTCATAAAACAAATAAATAAATTAAAAAATGGCAAATTATTTTAACACACTATCTTTAAGAGACAAATTAGATCAATTAGGAAAATGTAGATTTATGGACTCTTCAGAATTTAGTGGAGGTGTTGAAGCATTAAAAGGTAAAAAAATTGTAATTGTAGGTTGTGGAGCTCAAGGTTTGAACCAAGGTTTAAATATGAGAGATTCAGGATTAGATGTTTCTTATACATTAAGACCAGCAGCAATTTCAGAAAAAAGACAATCGTTTTTAAATGCTTCTGAAAACAATTTTAACGTTGGTGCGTATGAAGAAATGATTCCAACGGCTGATTTGTTAATTAACTTAACGCCTGATAAACAACACACAGCAGTAGTTTCTGCAGTAATGCCTTTAATGAAAAAAGGAGCTGCGTTGTCATACTCTCATGGGTTTAATATTGTTGAGGAAGGTATGCAAATACGTAAAGATATTACTGTAATTATGGTAGCTCCAAAATCACCTGGATCTGAAGTTCGTGAAGAATTTAAAAGAGGATTTGGTGTACCAACATTAATTGCCGTACACCCTGAAAACGATCCAGAAGGAAAAGGTTGGGATTATGCGAAAGCTTATGCCGTAGGAACTGGAGGTCATACAGCAGGAGTTTTAGAATCATCATTTGTTGCTGAGGTAAAATCAGATTTAATGGGGGAACAAACAATTCTTTGTGGATTGTTACAAACAGGTTCTATCTTATGTTTTGATAAAATGGTTGCTGAAGGTGTAGAGGCCGGTTACGCTTCAAAATTAATTCAATACGGTTGGGAAACTGTAACTGAAGCTTTAAAACATGGTGGAATTACAAATATGATGGACAGATTGTCTAATCCAGCAAAAGTAGCAGCATTTAAAGCTTCAGAAGAATTGAAAGATATTATGCGTCCGCTTTTCCAAAAACATATGGACGATATTATGTCTGGTCATTTTTCCAAAACAATGATGGAAGACTGGGCAAATGATGATGTTAATTTATTAACTTGGAGAGCAGCAACAGGAGATACAGCTTTTGAAAAAACACAAGCTTCAGACGTTGAAATTTCTGAACAAGAATATTTTGATAAAGGAGTGTTAATGGTAGCAATGGTTAAAGCAGGTGTGGAATTAGCTTTTGAAGCGATGACAGAATCAGGTATTATTGAAGAATCTGCGTACTACGAATCGTTACATGAAACTCCATTAATTGCAAATACAATTGCACGAAAAAAATTATTTGAAATGAACCGTGTAATTTCTGATACTGCTGAGTACGGATGTTATTTATTTGACCATGCATGTAAGCCTTTAATTGCTGATTATGTAAAAAATGCACCTAGTAATTTAGTTGGAAAACCTTTTAACGATGGTTCAAATAGTGCGGATAATAAAGAGTTAATTGAAGTAAATGATGCAATTAGAAATCATCCGGTAGAAGAGATTGGAGCGTATTTACGTGAGTCTATGACTGCGATGATTAAAATAGTTTAATTTAAAATTTGTTAAACCCATTTAATGAAAACAACTACTAAAAATAGCATTTCATTAGAAAAAATTTATAAAGCTCAACATAATATCAGAGGAGTTGTAGAACAAACTCCTTTGGTATTTATGAAGAGTTTTTCTGAACGCTACCAAGCAAAAATTTACTTTAAAAGAGAAGATTTACAAGTTGTACGTTCTTATAAAATTAGAGGTGCATATAATAAAATTCAAGGGTTATCAAAAGACGAATTAAAAAAAGGAATTGTTTGCGCAAGTGCTGGTAATCATGCACAAGGAGTTGCTTATGCTTGTCAGAAATTAAAAGTTAACGGAACAATTTTTATGCCTGTTACAACACCGCATCAAAAAATTGATCAGGTGAAAATGTTTGGTAGAGAGTTTGTTTCAATTCAACTTTTTGGTGATAGTTTTGATGATAGTCAAAAAGCAGCTGCAGAATTTTGTACAACAAATAAAAATACTTTTGTACACCCGTTTGATGATTTAGAAGTAATTGCAGGACAAGGAACAGTTGGTTTAGAAATTTTAAATGATGCAAAATCTCAAATAGATTATTTGTTTCTGCCAGTTGGTGGTGGAGGTTTAGCTTCAGGTGTTGGAAGCGTGTTTAAAACCTTAAGTCCAAACACAAAAATTATTGGAGTTGAACCTAAAGGAGCACCTTCATTAACTACTTCATTAGAAAAAGGAGAAAATACAACTTTAGAGACTATTGAAAAATTTGTTGACGGTGCAGCAGTAAAACGAATGGGTGAATTAACCTACAAGTTTTGTAAAGATTTATTAGACGCTACGGACACTATTTGTGAAGGGCTTATTTGTTCTACAATTTTAAAAGTGTATAATGAAAATGCAATGGTTGTTGAGCCAGCCGGAGCATTATCTATAGCTGCTCTAGAAGACTATAAAGAGGGTATAAAAGGAAAAACAGTAATTTGTGTGGTAAGTGGAGGTAATAATGATATTACCCGAATGGAAGAAATGAAAGAACGTGCTTTGTTTTATGAAGGATTAAAGCATTATTTTATTATTAAATTTCCACAGCGTGCAGGTGCTTTAAAAGAATTTGTAGTAGATGTTTTAGGACCAAATGATGATATTGCCTATTTTGAATATACAAAAAAACACAATAGAGATAAAGGACCAGCAGTAGTTGGAATTGAACTGGATTCAAAAGAAGATTTTGAACCTTTAGTAGCGAGAATGAAACAAAAAGAATTTTTAAGTGAATATTTAAATAATAATCCAGAGTTGTTTCAGTTTTTAATTTAGGAAGTAATTTATGATGTTAATTAAGTGTAGTTAAAAACAACAATTTGTTAAATAATAAACAAACTTAGGAGAATATTAATTTTTTTATGTACTATTGTACCAATGAAAATCAACAATTTAAATATTACTGTAAATACTCCCCGTCGCTCTTTCGACGTTTATCGCTGTGCGCGCTAATAATACCCTTTCAAAAAAACAGTTTATTAATTTTCATTTTTCAACAACAATTTTGCAACATATTTTTCACATAGTATTTCTTTTAAATTTAACAATAGTTATTTCAGAAATAATGGTTGTACGCTTTTTTTCTCGTCGCCCCGTAAGGGCGTAAAATTCTTTTGAAAATGGTGAGTCCGTTTTCCCTGTTAAAAAACATTAAAATTTAATTTTCAATATAAAAAAGAACTAGTGAAAGTTGTTATAGCCAATATATCACATATTAAATTTTCCGAAGTAATTTGTGAAACCATCAAAGAGTCTGCCAAAGTTAGAGGGACAGGTATTGCTGAAAGAACTCCAGAATATATAACCAAAAAAATTAGTACAGGTGATGCTGTAATTGCAATTCACAAAGGTGAGTTTGCAGGATTTTGTTATATAGAAACGTGGGATAACAAAGCATTTGTGGTAAATTCTGGGTTGATAGTACATCCTAATTTTAGAAATCAAGGATTGGCCAAAAAAATTAAAAAGCAAATTTTAGAGTATTCAAAAGAGAAATATCTTGATGCTAAAATATTTGGTATTACAACAGGCTTGGCTGTATTAAAAATTAATTATGAGCTAGGTTACCAGCCAGTTACTTTTTCTGAATTAACTACAGATGAAGCTTTTTGGAATGGTTGTAAAACGTGTAAAAATTACGATGTTTTACTAAGAACAGATAAAAAAATGTGCTTATGTACAGGTATGTTATACGATCCAAATTATGATAAAAAGGTGAAGGAACATCCGTACAATTCAAAAGTATTAAGCAGATTAAAAAGGATAAAACAAGCATTATTTCTTAAAAAAAATAAAAAATAACATGGATAAAGTAGTAGTTGCATATAGTGGCGGTTTAGACACTTCATATTGCGTAAAATATTTATTAAACGAATTAAATTTAGAGGTACACAGCGCACTTGTGAACACAGGTGGTTTTACGGCTAGTGAATTAGAAGTAGTAGAGAAAAAAGCCTACGAAATGGGTGTTTCTTCTCACGTAAATAAAAATATATTAGATAAATATTACAGTAAGGCTATTAAGTATATGGTTTTTGGAAATGTGTTAAAAAATAATACGTACCCACTTTCTGTAAGTGCTGAAAGAGTTTTTCAAGCCATTGAAGTTGTAGAATATGCAAAAGAAATTGGCGCAAAATACATTGCACACGGAAGTACTGGAGCAGGAAATGATCAGGTGAGATTTGATATGATTTTTCAAACCTTGGCTCCTGAAATTGAAATTATTACACCTGTTAGAGATTTAAAATTATCTAGACAAGAAGAAATAGCATATTTAAAAAAACACGGTGTTGATTATCCGTGGGAAAAAGCAAAATACTCCATAAATAAAGGAATTTGGGGAACAAGTATTGGTGGTGTTGAAACCTTAACATCACATCAACCATTACCAGAAGATGCCTATCCAAGTCAGTTAGAAAAGACGGAACCAACGGATGTAAAACTTCATTTTAAAAATGGAGAATTAGTTGGATTGAATGACGAAATTGATACACCGGTAAATACTATTTTAAAGCTAGAAGAATTGGCTTCTAAATATGCAATTGGTAGAGATATTCATGTAGGTGATACTATTGTTGGAATTAAAGGAAGAGTTGGTTTTGAAGCTGCAGCAGCAGTGGTAACTATAAAAGCACATCATTTGTTAGAAAAACATGTATTGTCTAAATGGCAACAAAACCTAAAAGAACAATTGGGGAGTACCTACGGAATGTTATTACATGATGGTCAATATTTTGAGCCTGCAATGCGTAATATTGAAGCATTTTTAGAAAGTTCTCAAGAAATGGTAACAGGGGAAGTTTTTGTAACACTAAAACCATATCACTTTAGTTTAAATGGAATAGAATCTAAACACGATTTAATGAAATCTAAATTTGGTGAATACGGAGAAACAAATAAAGCGTGGTCTGCAGAAGATGCAAAAGGCTTTATTAAAATTTTGGGAACAGCAAATAAAATTTATCACAGCGTAAATTCATAATTATGATAAAAGTTGGAATAGTTGGTGGTGCAGGTTATACGGCAGGTGAGTTAATTAGGTTACTAATTAATCATCCAAAAGTGGCTTTAAATTTTGTGTATAGTACTTCAAATGCAGGAAATTATATTTACAATGTACATCAAGATTTATTGGGTTCGTTAGATTTAAAATTTACAGACACCATAAATTCTGAAGTTGATGTGTTGTTTTTATGTTTGGGGCACGGAAATTCTAAAAAGTTTTTAGAACAACATCAATTTTCTAAGAACACTAAAATTATTGATTTAAGCAACGACTTTAGATTAGAAAATGATG
>NZ_WTAR01000029.1 GCF_013139515.1 Lutibacter sp. | reverse complement strand
CTTGTTTGAGGTGTAAATTCTACACACTTTATGAATTATATTCTGATTCTCTTGAAATTCAGAAATAAATTTATGTTCAAGGTCTTTAGTCACAAGTTTGGTTTGGTTCAATTAATAAGTATGTTTTATAATTGAATTGTTACAAATATTATTAAAAATAAAAAAAGCAACTCAATTAGAGTTGCTTTTTTAAAAATAAAATAGTTTTAATTATTTTTCATTTTCTTTAATACCTTTAATAAAGTCGTTTAGTTCTAAGCCATATTTTGAAACTTTCACTTTTTTAGATAATGAATTATTTATGGTATCTAATAATCTAATATTGGCATAATATAACTCTGTTAAAGCTATATATGGCGCAACTTCAAATTTACCATTATTTACTGCGAAATTTGTTGAGAAATAGTATTTCCTTTTAATTAAACTTGTTTCTTCTTTTTCTAATTTTGTAAACAATTCAGTATCATTATTTTTTTGAGCATCAAACTTTTCTTTTATTAAATCTAATTGTCTTCCACTAAATTTTTTGGCCATTGCATTATGTTCGTCCAATAAAGTTTGATTTTTTGAACCAGTAATTTTAGCCGAGGTTACAAATTTTGCAAGTTTTGAAGTTATTGTAATTTCGCCTTTTTCACCAAAAAAAGAAATTTTTTGATTTACTTTTTTATCTAAAGCTATGTAATAAATTTCTGGTGTTTTAATGTCGTCAACAAGTGTAAATGTACTTTCACCATTTAATTGAACTGAATCTACTGATACTAACAAAGTATCTTTAAATTTTTGTAAAAATAATGTACCTTTTTTAAGTCCATCAATATTTCCTTTCACAACAAGGCTTCCATTTTTAGTTTTTCCACAAGAAATTAAAAGACTTATTAAAACAATACAGCTAATTATTTTTTTCATTTAGTTTAGTTTAGTAGTACAAATATCTAACTTTTATTTGAATTTATGAATTAATTTAAGGCGCAACAATACGCATTAATTCAGCTGTTAACATAGCGCCGTAAGTTCCAACAACATAACCAAAAACAGCTAATAAAACACCAACTGTTGCAAGTGAAGGATGAAATGCCGCAGCAACAATAGGTGCAGAGGCCGCACCTCCAACATTTGCCTGACTTCCAACCGCTAAGAAAAAATAAGGAGCTTTTATCAATTTCGCTACAACAATTAATAAAATTATGTGAATAGTCATCCAAACCAATCCTATTAATATTAATCCTGGGTTTTCTAAAATTTTACTTAAATCCATTTTCATACCAATAGTTGCCACTAAAATGTATATAAAAACGCTTCCTATTTTACTTGCACCTGCTCCTTCATATTTTTTAAATTTAGTAAATGAAAGAATAATACCTATAATGGTTGAAATGCTAATCATCCAAAAGAATTGTGAACCAAATGATGATAAAGGAGAACTTTTATCACTTACGGCTTCAAAATTATCTTTTAAAAATGTAGAAATTGTATTTGCACCAAAATGGGCAAAACCAACAACGGTAAATGCTATTGATAATATGACCATTAAATCAGCTAAACTAGGATTTCTTGTAATTTTATCTGCGTAAGAAGATACTTTTTCTTTTAAACGTTCAATTGCAGAAGTATCTGCATTTAACCATTTATCAATTTTTTTAGATTTTCCAATTCCCATTAACACAATAGCCATCCATATGTTTGCTACAACAATATCAACTAAAACCATTCCTCCATATTTTTTAGGGTTGTATTCGTAAATTTCTAACATAGCAGCTTGGTTAGCTCCACCACCAATCCAACTTCCAGCCAATGTTGCTAATCCACGCCAAACAGCATCAGGACCTGCACCTCCAACGGTTTCAGGTGAAATCATTGAAATTAGAATTATAGCAATTGGACCACCAATTATGATACCAACGGTTCCTGTTAAAAACATTATCAACGCTTTTGGGCCTAAATCAAATACAGCTTTTAAATCTATACTTAAAGTCATTAAAATTAGTGCTGCAGGTAATAAAAAACGACTGGCAACATAATATAAATTAGATTCATGTGCTGTTATATTTCCAGCAGCATCTATAGTTTCCCATTCTGGAGCAATAACTCCTAAAGAAGTAAAAATTGCAGGTAATAAATAAGCCATTAAAAGAGATGGAACAATTTTATAAAATTTCTTCCAAGTTTCGTTTGCGCTTGCTGAAGTATAAAAAACAAATCCAATTGTTAGCATTACAATTCCAAATGCAATAGTGTCTTGAGTAATTATAGGTGTAGTATCCATATTTATTTTTGAATTTTGGCTAATTTACCATTTTTTTAAGACTTTAATCCTAATAAAAGAGTAAACAGTTTCTTATATTTGTTAGCTAAATTTTAACCAAATGAAATACATAAAAATCTATTTATTAATTGCATTATTCATAGTCTCTTGTAAAACAGTTCAAGAGACAACACAAGTTGTAAAAAGTGATGCACAAGTTGTTGATACTCGTGAAATACAAGGAGGTATGTGGATTCCTTCTTTACTAGAAGGTGTTAACGAAAATGAGATGAAATTATTAGGAAGTAAAATGACGGCTGAAGATATTTATTCTGTAAATAATTCAAGTTTAAAAGATGCTATTGTTCATTTTAATGGTGGATGTACATCAGAAGTAATTTCTCCAAACGGATTGTTGTTAACAAACCA
>NZ_WTAR01000090.1 GCF_013139515.1 Lutibacter sp. | reverse complement strand
TTTCAGATAATTGCTTAATAGCATCGTATAATAAATTTAATGATTCATCTGAAAAAGCATGATTATCTTCTGTTGCAACAGGAACTTCATAATCAGATACGGTATGTTGACGATTATTTTTCTTTTTTTTAATCATTGTCAAACAAATGTTTAAAGATAACCTGTAAACCCAGGTAGACCATTTAGATTCTCCTCTAAATTGATCTTTAGTTCTCCAAACTTGTAAACAAACTTCCTGATAATAATCTTCGAAATCCTCCTGAGAATCAGTATATGCCCTACATATTTTAATAATTATTCCGGAATAGGGTACAATTGAATTCGTGTAAAAATCGCTACTCATTAAATGTTTTTTCTTAATTAGTGTGTTAAGTTAAATAATATTACACGTTGTATGAAATATTTTCAAATGATAAAAATGCAATTGAACTATTTATATAAAGAAATGATATCTTTGAAGAATTATTAAACCAATATTTTATGGATATTAAAAATTCACAATTAATTGTTGATACTTGGATTAAAGAACATGGCGTTCGTTATTTTAATGAACTTACCAATATGGCTCAGTTAACTGAAGAAGTTGGCGAAGTAGCACGTATTATTGCAAGACGATATGGTGAGCAAAGCGAAAAAGAAAGCGACAAAGGAAAAGATTTAGGTGAAGAATTAGCCGACGTTGTTTTTGTAGTTTTATGTTTGGCAAACCAAACATGTATTGATTTACAGAAGTCATTTGATAAAAAAATGGATGTAAAAACAAAGCGAGATCACGATCGTCATCATAATAATCAAAAATTAAAATAGTATGAACACATATAAAAGTCAGTCGTTTTTAAAATTAACTATCCGTTTTGGATTGGTATTTTTAGTAATTGTTAGTATTCTTAAAATTATATTTTCAATTTTTAATCATGGAGGAATTGAAGGGATGATGGATGAATATTTTTCAGCGAATGGTTTTGAGCAATTTGCAAAACTGCAAATAGGTATGTCTGCACTTTACGGTGCGCTTATGGCAGGTTATTATAAGTTTATAAAAAAATAAATTATTTTAAAATTCTATTTAATACGTATATGAATTTGTTGAAAATTGATAAAATAACTAAAGCGGTAACCGGAAATATTCAAATTACAGGTTCTAAAAGTGAAACAAACAGGTTGTTAGTTTTACAACAGTTTTATCCAAATTTAAAAATTGAAAACGTTTCAAATTCTGATGATTCTAAACTAATGCAAAAAGCATTAGTAAGTACATCAAATGAGATAAATATTGGACATGCCGGAACAGCAATGCGCTTTTTAACGGCTTATTTTTCGGTAAAAGAAAATTCTGAAATTGTTTTAACGGGTTCACATAGAATGAAAAATAGACCTATTAAAATTTTAGTTGACGCTTTAAAATCATTAGGTGCAACTATTGAATATTTAGAAAAAGAAGGATTTCCTCCTATAAAAATTTCAGGAAAAAAGTTAGTAAAAGATGTTGTTGAAATTGATGGGAATGTGAGTAGTCAATATATTTCTGCATTGTTATTAATTGCTCCAACATTAAAAAATGGATTGCAATTAAAATTTAAAGGCGAAGTTACTTCGGTTCCATATATTAAAATGACTTTGAAGTTACTTGATTCTGTTGGAATAACACATAGGTGGGTTGGTAAAACAATTACAGTTTCACCCAAAAGAAAAATTAGTAATAAAATAATTGAAGTAGAATCTGATTGGAGTTCAGCATCCTATTATTATAGTTTGTGCGCATTGAGCCCGAATTCTGAAATTGCACTTTCAAATTATAGAGAAAACAGTTTACAAGGCGATTCAATTTTGGTAACTTTGTATAATAGGCTAGGGGTTGAAACGATATTTGAAGGTAATAAACTGCTATTAAAAAACAAAAACACCCTAATTAATAGAGGTTTAAATTTAAACTTGAAATCAGCACCAGATATTGCGCAAACTATTGCAGTAACTTGTTTTGGATTAGGAGTAGAATGTAATATAAAAGGGTTGCACACCTTAAAAATTAAAGAAACAGATAGATTAGTTGCTTTAAAAAACGAATTGGAAAAATTAGGAGGAGAGGTAGAAATTACAAATGAGTCTTTGCATTTAAAGCGGAGCGGTATTATTAATGAAAATATTAGCGTTTCAACTTACGATGATCATAGAATGGCTATGGCTTTTGCGCCACTCGCAGTAATAGTTCCAATTAAAATTGAAGATGCAACTGTTGTATCAAAATCGTACCCAACTTTTTGGGGAGATTTCGAGAAAATAACACGCTAAAAACCACTAAAACAAAGTTTTATTGCGAAACACTTGACAACGCCTATGTCGATGTTGTATATTTGCGCTCATTCTGTAAAAAAATATTAAAACCAACTACATGAAATTATCAAAATTTAAATTTGAATTACCAGACGATTTATTGGCAGAATATCCTGCAGAACATAGAGATGAATCTCGTTTAATGGTTTTGAATAGAAAAGAGCAAACGATTGAGCATCACATGTTTAAAGATTTAATTAATTATTTTGATGAAGGTGATTTAATGATATTGAATAACACCAAAGTTTTTCCAGCACGTATGTATGGCGAAAAAGAAAAAACAGGTGCAAGAATTGAAGTTTTCTTATTAAGAGAATTAAATGCAGAAAGTAGATTATGGGATGTTTTAGTTGATCCAGCAAGAAAAATTAGAATTGGGAATAAATTATTTTTTGGGGAAGATGAAAGTTTAGTTGCTGAAGTTATTGATAACACAACATCAAGAGGAAGAACTTTACGTTTTTTATATGATGGTTCTTATGAAGAATTTAGAAAAAAATTAGAAGAATTAGGAGAAACACCATTACCAAAATACATTCAAAGAGAAGTAGAACCTAGTGATGCGGAACGTTACCAAACAATTTATGCAAAGCATGAAGGTGCTGTTGCAGCTCCAACTGCTGGAATGCATTTTTCTAAACATTTAATGAAACGTTTAGAAATTAAAGGGATTGATTTTGCTGAAGTTACATTACATGTTGGTTTAGGTACTTTTAGTGCTGTTGAAGTTGAAGATTTATCGAAACATAAAATGGATTCAGAGAAAGCAATTGTAACCGCTGAAACTATAGAAGTTGTAAATAAAGCAATTAACGAGAAAAGAAGAGTTTGTGCAGTTGGTACAACAGCAATGAGAGCTATTGAAAGTTCAGTTTCTTCAAACGGACGTTTAAATGAGTTTGAAGGTTGGACAAATAAATTTATTTTCCCTCCTTATGATTTTAGTATCGCAAATTGTATGGTTACAAATTTTCACACACCAAAATCTACATTAATGATGATGGCAGCTGCCTTTGCTGGTTACGATTTTTTAATGGAAGCTTACGAAGAAGCCATTAAAGAAAAATATAGATTTTTCTCTTATGGAGATGCGATGTTGATTATATAATAAAACATATAAATTTTTTAGTAATTTGATTCCCGCTTATGCGGGAATCTTTTTATAAACTTGAAACTAAAATGAGTCAAAAAAAAGACATACGCGCCCTAACAAAAGATGAATTACGAGAATTTTTTGTAGAAAATGGATATAAGGCATTTAGAGGGAATCAAGTTTATGAATGGCTGTGGAGTAAAAGTGCACATACTTTTGAAGATATGACTAATATTTCAAAAGAAACACGCCAAATGCTGCAAGAGAACTTTGTAATAAATCATATTGAAGTTGATACTATGCAACGTAGTAAAGACGGAACTGTAAAAAACGCAGTTCGTTTACACGACGGATTGGTTGTAGAATCAGTTTTAATACCAACAGGTACTAGAACAACAGCTTGTGTATCTAGTCAGGTTGGTTGTAGTTTAGACTGTTTATTTTGTGCTACTGCGCGTTTAAAAAAGATGCGGAATTTAAATCCTGATGAAATTTTCGATCAAGTAGCAGCAATTAATAAAGAAAGTTTGTTGTACTACAATCATAAATTATCGAACATTGTTTTTATGGGAATGGGAGAGCCATTAATGAACTATAACAATGTATTAAAATCTATTGAGAAAATTACTTCACCAGAAGGGTTAGGAATGTCGCCAAAACGAATTACGGTTTCAACTTCGGGAGTTCCAAAAATGATAAAAAAATTGGCTGATGATGATGTGAAATTTAATTTGGCTGTTTCATTACATTCAGCAATTGATGAAGTTAGAACTAAAATAATGCCTTTTAATGAAAATTTCCCACTAAAAGATTTAAAAGAAGCTTTAGAATATTGGTACGCTAAAACAAGTAGTAGAGTTACGTACGAATATGTTGTTTGGAATGGAATTAATGATACTAGAGAGGCTATAATGGCTTTAGTTGATTTTTGTAAAGTTGTACCATGTAAGGTAAATTTAATTGAATACAACCCAATTGATGATGGTGATTTTCAGCAGGCAAAACCTCAAGCGATAAGTGATTATATTAGTATTTTAGAAATGAACGATATTATTGTAAATGTTCGAAGAAGTAGAGGTAAAGATATTGATGCAGCTTGTGGACAATTAGCAAACAAAAGTTAAACTATTTTACCTATTTTTGATATCTTAAATGAAGCTAGTAGAACAAATAAAACAACCCATTCTTGAAGAAATGGAACTCTTTGAAAGTAAGTTCAGAGAAGCCATGGCTACAAAAGTTCCGCTACTTAATAGAATTACACACTACATTGTTAGAAGAAAAGGAAAACAAATGCGCCCAATGTTTGTTTTTTTAGTGGCTAAAATGGTTTCAAACGGAAAATTTGATGAACGTACATATCGTGGAGCTTCAATTATCGAGTTAATTCATACAGCTACACTAGTTCACGATGATGTTGTAGATGATAGCAATAGGCGAAGAGGTTTCTTTTCGATTAATGCTTTATGGAAAAACAAAATAGCAGTATTGGTAGGCGATTTTTTATTGTCAAAAGGTTTATTACTTTCTATAGATAATAACGATTTTGATATTTTAAAACTCATATCAGTTGCAGTACGTGAAATGAGTGAAGGTGAATTACTTCAAATAGAAAAGGCACGTAAATTAGATATTACTGAAGCAATTTATTTTGAAATTATTCGTCAAAAAACAGCAACTTTAATTGCCGCTTGTTGTGGTATTGGAGCAGCATCAGTTGGAAGTCCTATTGAAGAAGTTGAAAAAATGCGCTTATTTGGTGAGTTAATTGGAATTGCTTTTCAAATAAAAGATGATTTGTTTGATTATACCGATGCCAAAATTGGAAAACCAACGGGTATTGATATTAAAGAACAAAAAATGACGCTTCCTTTAATATTTGCACTAAACAATTGTTCAAATAAAGAGAAAAAATGGCTGATAAACTCAGTTAAAAACCACAATAAAAACAAACAACGAGTTAAAGAAGTTATTGCTTTTGTAAAAGAAAAAGGTGGTATTGAGTATACAACTACCAAAATGAAGGAATACCAATCTAAGGCGTTAGAAATATTGGAAACGTACCCAAGTTCAACATACAAAAATTCTTTGCGAACAATGGTAAATTACGTTATTGAACGAAAAATTTAAGTTGTTTAAATTTCTAATCTTCCAATTCAAATAACAACCAAGTATTTGGGTCAAATTTTAATTTTTTGACTTCGCCACTTACGTCAATTACATGTGGAGAATTTTTATCTGTAACTTGAATTGTTTTTACTTCGGAAGTATCATCGTTATAAATTATTTCTATATCAAAAGGGAATTGAAACACAGTTTCTTGTGTTTGCTCAATAATTATTCTAAGT
>NZ_WTAR01000007.1 GCF_013139515.1 Lutibacter sp. | reverse complement strand
CCTCCCAAACCTGTTACCAAAGAACCTTGAGCAGCAGTTAATACTAAACTCTTTTCAACATCAGTTGGTGTGTTTGGGTTTGTGTTTATGTCTAATTCATCTTCACAAGCTGTTAAAAGAGCGAAGAGAAAAAATATTCCTATAAATTTTTTCATATTATTCATTGTTTTAATTTTTAAAATTTAGCTTTTACAGTTAAACCAAAACTTCTTGTTGTTGGATTTGAGCTAAACTCACCAAATTGACTGTTAAGGTCTGTTCCAAATGTTGAAACTTCAGGATCAATATATTGATTTGATTCAGGTGTAAAAAGTAAAAGGTTTCTTCCCACAAATGTTATTGATAAATCTTCAAAAGGTGTTTTATCAATAATCTTATCTGAGAATCTATAACTAAATGTTACTTCTCTTAACTTCACATATGATTTGTCAATCACGTTATCTCTATCCGTTGCTGTTGCACGGTAATAATCATCCCAATGCCCAGTATCTATCGCAGTAGTATTTTCAACATAACTAATACCTCCTGAACCGTTATCTACTTGCTGAACTGAACCAGGAATTATATAAGGTTGTCTATCGTTTATTGTTGTAGTTATTGAATTACCTGTAAAACGAGTAATTGCAGCTGTACGACTAAACATTAAACCTCCTTGTCTAGAATCAAATGTAAAACCAAATGAAAACCCTTTATAAGAAAAACTATTTGTTAATCCAACTGTGTAATCATATTGTGTATCTCCATATACTTCTTTAATAGGTGAAGCAATTGGAATACCATTATTATCAACTACAATATTTCCACTTGGATCAGTTAAAGGCACAGAGCCTTCAATTAGCGCTAAAGGCTGTCCTTCTCTTGCTATTAAACTTGTAGTACTTAAACCTCCTAAAGCTAATTGATCAATTCTGTCATCTAATTCTTCAAGAATTGCATCATTTGTTGAAAAGTTAATTGCTACATCCCAATTAAACCCATTAGAATTTCTAAAAATTCCAGCTTTTAAAAGTGCTTCAAAACCTTTATTTGAAATTGTCCCAATATTTGCTGTTTGAGTTGTAAAACCTGATGACGCCGCTAAAGGCAACGATAAAATTTGGTTTTCAACTGTAGCATCATAATATGTAAAATCAAGTGCTATTCTGTTTTTTAAGAAAGCTAATTCTGCTCCTATTTCAAATTCTTTTCTTCTTTCTGGTTGTAAATCAGGGTTACCTGCTCTATTACCAACTTCCCAAGCATTGATTCCTCCTACTGGAAAATTCAAATTTCTAAACCCCTGGTTATCTGTGCTCCCCAAAACAAATACCGGATCTATTTGATAAGGAGCTGTATCAACACCTGTTTCACCATAACCAATTCTTAACTTACCATAACTAAGTACATTCTTAATTTCAGGAAATGTATTTGTTGCAACCCAAGATGTATTTATACCACCATATAAAACCGATCTGTTTTCAGATGGAAGTGTAGAATACCAATCATTTCTTAAATTAGTTGTTAAATACAACATATTATTATACGAAAGTGTTGTAGAGTTTAAAACTCCAAAAAGTCTTCTTTTTGAAATTAATGATGCTGTTGTTGGAGCATCAGATGAATTTGATAAAGAATAAAAATCTGGTATATCTTGTGAAGTTACAGAAGCTGTTAAAGACGACGCTGTTCTTTCGTTATAATTTAAACCAAATGTAGTTTCAATATTCAAATTATCGTTTATGCTTTTATCCATGCTAAATAATAAATCATGGTTTAACTGCTTTACAAAATTAACTCCTTCAGAGTATGAACCTGGCTGTTCAGTACTTGAACCATCATTTGGACTACCTGGTAATGCGTCAATAATTGCTGTCCATATTCTTGTTTTATCACTAGATTGATCTATCCCCAATCTATAAGAAACATTTAACCAATCATTCAACTCTGCACTTACATTAAACGAACCATATAATCTTTCTTTTGAAAATTTTGCGCCATCTTCATTTAATGAAAAATAAGGGTTTGTAATTCCAAAAGCTGTGTAATAATTAGAAACACTATTAAATGGGTCGTTTTGATAATCGCTAAACTCTGTTATATCAATATCGGTAGGAATTTGCATCAAGTTATTATACACTGTAGTACCTTGCCCTGCAGCAATACCAGACCCTCTAACGTTTACATAGTTTAAATTACCACCAAAAGTTAAAAAGTCCATTTTTGAATTAAATGAAAGCGACAATGTGTTTCTTTCATTAGAATCTGCCTTTGTAGGATAGATACCATCAGAAGTAGTATTGTTAAATGATATTCTACCTGTAGTATCTTCAGAACCTCCTGAAATAGCTAAATTAGTAACATATGAAGTTCCTACATCAAAAAAGTTTCTAAGTTGATCTTCTTGAAATGAATAAGGTTTCACTTTTTGAGAATTATTAACTACGTTACCCCATAAAAGAAGCTCATCGTTAAAACGAGGCCCCCAAGAACCATTTTCACCTAAATAATGTATACCATCCCAACCTTGACCAAATTCACTTTGATAATTAGGAGTTCTTAATACATCACTAAACATTGCTGTTGTTGAAAAATCAACAGTTAGTTTAGATTTTGACCCTTTTTTAGTTGTAATTAAAACAACACCATTGGCAGCTCTAGAACCATATAACGCAGTACTAGATGCACCTTTTAGTATTGAAATAGTTTCAATATCTTCTGGGTTAATTTCACCAGACCCTCGACCAAAGTCATAAGCTCCGTTTAAACTATTTGAAAAAGTTGAAGCATTATTAACAGGTACTCCATCAATAATATATAAAGGTTGATTGCTACCACCTATTGTGCTAAAACCTCTAATTATTACACCCGAAGATGAACCCGGGTCAGTTGAAGCGCTTGAAATAACAACACCTGCAACTTTACCTTTAATTGCATCAGCCAAATTAGTTTGAGAACCTTGATTTAGCTCTTCAGAACTTACTATTGTTGTTGCTGATCCAATTGAAGCTTTTTCTCGTTTAATACCTAATGCTGTAACTACAACTTCTTCAAGTGCTTCAGCACTTTCTGTTAGTACAACATTTACTTCATTTAAATTGTCAACTGTTTTTTCTAAAGTATTCATTCCTACAAAACTAAAAACTAGTACATCTCCAATCTTAGTTTTTATAGAATACTGACCATCAAAATCTGTTAATGTACCATTTGATGTTCCTTTGACAATTACATTTACCCCTGGTAAAGGGTCACTTTGTTCAGATACTACAGTACCTGCTACCGTTTTCTCTTGTGAATACATACTTATACAAGTACCCAACAAAAACACTAGAGAAACTAAAAATTTGTAACCTCGATTCATGAATTTCATTTTAAATTAATATCTGGCTAATATATCTACGTTAAGGCGCCATTTACTTTTCCATGAAGTGAACCGTTTCTATTTTGATGTAAAACCCATCATAAAAGCTATGAAAAACTTAGAATTTATTTTCAATATTTTTAAAACAATAGAATTAAACTACAATCTTTTACCATTATTTAAGCTTCAAAGACATACAATAAAAGAGTGTTCATTTATTTCAAATAGAACTCTCAAATGATTTAAATGACTAGTTATTTGATTTGAACACCACTATAACTGAAGTGTAATTGGCTTTTTTAGATTTAAATTAACATTTGATAACTGTTTAGATAGCATTAAAATAGTTATTTTGTAAAAAAAATTAATGTTAACTTATTACTTATGAACATAAATACTCTAATAATTGATGATGAAACATTAGCTAGACAGCGGCTTGTTAACTTAGTGAATGATGTTTCTGAATTAACTATTTTAGGTGAGTGTGCAACTGGTAAAGAAGCTATTGCAGCTATTAATAACTTAGCCCCTGATTTGATTTTTTTAGATATTCAAATGAAGGACATGACAGGGTTTGATGTTCTTAAAAAAATAACTATCGAAAAAAAACCATTAATTATTTTTGTTACCGCATATAATGAATATGCGGTAAAAGCATTTGATTTTTTTGCCTTTGACTATTTACTAAAACCGTATAAAGATGATCGGTTTTTTAAATCTATATCTAATATTTCAAACTATATAAATAACAATAATTATGATCCGTTTGAAGATAAAATTAACGATTTAATAAAATTTGTAAAAACTTCTAATCAACCATCAACAAATTATTCTGAAAAACTTCCTATTAAACTTGGAAACAAAATATTTTTTATAAAAACCTCAGATATCATATATATATCAGCTTCTGGGTATTATGCTGAAATTTTTACTACTGAAAAGAAATACTTATTAAGAGATTCTTTAAGCAATTTAATCAACTCTTTAGATCCTAATAAATTTATTAGAATACATCGTTCAACAATTATTAATTTAAACGAAACTGGGGAATTAATAAATTCTAATTATGGTGAAATAGACATTAAAATGAACGACAACAAATTATTTAGAATAAGTAAAAGTTACAAAAAGGAATTTCTAATAAAAATGGGGCTCTAATTATGAAAAAGTATATAGACTTTAAACTACTTCAAATTTTAGCATTATTTTATACCATTTCATCATTAGTATCTCTTATTAAAATTTCATACTTAAAAGTAAATAACTTTGGTTATGAATTTACATCTTGGAATGAAATAATACTAGAAACAATTGTTTTAGATTGGATAATTGTTATGCTTGTTATGTCTGTAATTGCCATTACAACTAAGATAATGATCTCTCAAAAAATAAAATGGAGGTACATTGTTACTTTACATGCCTTTTTCTCTCTTTTTATTGGGTTTATTTTATACTTTCTTTCTTCCATTATTTATTTAATTAGTGGTCAAATAGCCTATTCTGAAATTGATTTCGAAAGCCATTTTGCAGGCATAATATCGGTCTTAGATTTAAACTTTTTAGTGTATTTCTCAATGATAAGCATTGTGTACTCTTATTATTATTTTCAAAAGACACAAAAATCTGAACTTGAAAAGTCTCAATTAACGAATCAATTAACGAATGCTAAATTAAATATACTAAAGTATAAATTACATCCTCACTTTCTTTTCAATACCCTTAATAGCATTTCATCACTTATACAAACTGATGCAAAATTAGCTCAAGATACCATCGCCGATTTTGGAAATTTACTAAGAGATTTACTAGATTTAAAAGATACTAGCTTAATTACATTAAAAGAAGAATTAAACATATCTAAAAGATACTTAGATATTATGACTTTAAGGTTTTCAGATCACTTAACTATATCTGTAAATATTGAAAAAGGAATAGAAAAAGTATTAGTTCCAAGCTTAATTTTATTACCTATAATAGAAAATTGTATTAAACATGGTTATTCTTATGATTTCACTTCTTTAAATATTGAAATCTCTGTAACTACTAAAAAAAACAACATTATTTTTAATATAAAAAATGATGGAGCACCTTTAAAAACTAACCTTAAAAGAAAGGGGCAAGGATTGCAAAACACCATTGACCGTCTAAATATACTTTACAACTCTAACTACAAATATACAATGACCAAACAAAAAAACAATAAAGGTGTTGTAACTACAATTGTTATTCCAATAAATAAATAACCTGCATTTTAACACTCTTTAACTTTAATTGTTAAAATAGCGTTAATAAAGTGTTAATGATGAAACGTTCTTAGAAATTGGTAGTCTTTTTAATATAGCTTTAATCAAAACTAACAATTGCACCATGAGAAACTTCTTAACTTTCGCCTTACTTATTTTTATAACATTTCCTAGTTACAGTGTCCGTAATTCAAACCAATCAATCATTCGTCATATAAATCCAATTCCTAAAAAGAAAACATGTAAAACTTCAAAACAATCTTTTACTCACTTTAACCCTTATAAGATGGGTAGTTTTTGTAGATTGATCCAAATTGGAAATTATAAAGCTGTAAATACATTAATAAATAAAGGAGTTGATATCAATAAGAAATCGCTAAAATTAACACCATTAATGTACGCCGCTAGACATAATAGAGTTAATATCCTTAAACTACTTATAGAAAAAGGTGCGCATTTAAAAACAAGATCTGATAATGGTTTTACAGCTTTAAATTGGGCTAAGCATGCAAATGCAAAAGAAGCTTACGAAATTCTTTTAAAAGCCAAAAAATCGTAAGAATAATTTATTTAGTTTAACTACTTTTGCAATGTATGAAAGTAGTTAAAGATCAATTAGGAAGAGACATTTCATTAAAAAGCACTCCAAAAAGAATTATTTCTTTAGTACCATCTCAAACTGAATTATTATGTGATTTAGGGTTAGAAAATGAGTTGGTTGGCATTACTAAGTTTTGTGTACATCCCTATCATTTAAAATCAACCAAAACTATTGTTGGTGGCACAAAAAAAGTAGATTTTAAAAAAATTAAAGCCTTAAATCCCGATTTTATTTTATGCAGCAAAGAAGAAAACTCCTTTAATTTTCTTCCTGAATTAGAAAAAATAGCTCCTACTTATTTTTCTGATGTAGCTACAATTCAAGATTCAATAGATTTAATTTTAAGTTTAGGTACAATTTTTAACAGACGAACTGAAAGCGATAACTTAGCTCATAAAATAGAATTTAAATTAGCCGATTTTAAACAATTTATAAAAGATAAACCTACTAGAAAAGTAGCTTATTTTATTTGGGCAAATCCTTGGATGGTTGCTGGAAACGACACTTATATTCACGAATTATTAAAACTGAATAAGTTTGAAAACATTTATAAGCATATGAGTAGATATCCAAAAATAGAAATTGACAAAATTAGACACGAAGGAGATCCAGATGTTATTATTTTATCTTCAGAACCTTATTCTTTTAAAGATGAACACGCCATGGAAATTGGATCATATACAAATAGATCTATCACTGTTTTTGGTGATGGTGAATTATTTAGTTGGTTTGGCTCTCGGATCCTACATTCTTTTGATTATTTTAAAGAATTACATGTAAAATTAGAAAGCCATTTTTAATAGGACTACTATTTATTCCACTGCTTTTTGAGCATCTAAAGATTTTCTTAACCACCACATTAATGCAACTGACAAGAATCCTAAACCACCCATTAAGTACCAGTTAAATTCAAAACCAAACCTTGCAATCATTTCCATTCCTGTTTTTGCACTAAAAATATGTGCAAACGAAAAAGCCATAGAATACGAAGCTAAATAAAGTCCTTCTTTGCCTGATGGTGCTCTATTCATTGCAAAATTATTTGTAAACGGAAATGCCAGCATTTCACCAAGTGTGATAAACAACATACTTATTACTAAAATTCCAACCCAAGCTGACACATTTAATAACATAAAGCTTAATGCAAACAACACCAAACTCCAACTAATAATTTTAAACTTATCTAATAATTTCGTTTCTATATAATGAATTAAAGGCATTTCAAATAAGAAAATTAAAAACCCGTTCATAGCCATTATCAATCCTATTTCTACTTCAGTTAACGCATGAACTTCCTTATAATACAACGGCATTGTTGTAAACAATTGTAAAAACACAAAGCCCATTAAAAAAACCACTGCTAAAAATATCCAATAAGGTTTATCTTTAAAAATAGATGTTACATTATTCTCTGAACTTGCTTCAATTTTCTTCGGAAGAAATTCTTTTTCCTTTAAAACAACTCTCATCAATAATATAGCCGAAATACAAGTAATTCCATCAATCCAAAAAAGACCTGAATAACTTAAGGTAGTGATAATAAGACCCCCTAAAAATGGTCCAAATGAGAATCCTAAGTTAATTGCCAAACGAATTAATGTTAACGATCTTGTTTGGTTTTCAGGCTTACTATAAGCTTTTAAAGATACAAACATTGCAGGTCTAAAAGTATCAGCAACGGTCATTGTTAAAAAAATCCCTATTGCAAAACCCATAAACGTAGATACATATTGAAGGCCAATAAATAGAAACCCTGTTATTAGCAAACTCCAAAACATTACTTTATAAAACCCAAATTTATCCGTTAGTTTACCTCCAAGCCAAGAGCCTAACAATGAACCCACTCCAAAGCTTGTCATAATCCAACCTACTTGACCTAAAGTTAACTTTAAGTTCTCCGTTAAATACAATGATAAGAAAGGTAATACCATGGTGCCTGCCCTATTAATAAATGTTATTAAAGCCAACCACCAAACTTCTTTTGATAGTCCTTTAAATGAATTGTGGTAACTATTTACTGCTTTTTTTACCATAGTGTAAAATTAAAAAACCCGGCTAAAAGCCGGGTTTAAAATGAATTGATATTATTTATTCTTAAATAATTATAACATATACATATCCCGATAGTCTTTTAAAAACCACTTAATTACGGTGCTATTTAGCTTACAATTATTCATAAAATTCTCTTATATTTTTATCAAAACTACAAAATATTTCGAATAAACAACATTTTTTTATCAAACTAATAATATTTAGTACTTTTGAACATCTAACAATTCAACTATGAAACAATTATTTTTTACTTTAACAATAATCGCCATATTTAGCAACTGTACTGCTCAAAAAACTTCGTATGAAGACGAGATTAGATTAGTTCAACACGAGTTGAATACGCATTATAGTGATGCAACAACATCTCCTTTAACAAAAAAAGATTTAAAAACATTTAAAGGGTTAGAGTTTTTTAAAATTGATGAAAAATATAAAGTTGAAGCTTCTTTTGAATTAACACCAAATACCCCAATTTTTGAAATGCAAACAACAACAGACCGTTTGCCTTTGTATAAAAAATACGGAATAGCTCGTTTTACCTTAAATGGTGAACAATTAGAATTAAGTATTTATCAAAATCAAAAATTAATGACAGATGTAGAATATGAAGACTATCTATTTATCCCTTTTAACGATACTACAAATGGTAGCTTAAGTTATGGTGGTGGACGTTATATTGATTTGGAAATCCCTTCAGAAGGAAGCGAAACAATTATCATAGATTTTAACAAAGCTTACAACCCGTATTGTGCTTACAACAGTAGATACTCTTGCCCAATACCACCTTCTGAAAATAATTTGAAAATTTCGATTTTGGCTGGTGTAAAAGCCTTTGGTAAACATCATTAAAAAAAGCCTATTCAGAAATTTTCTGAATAGGCTTTTTAAATAAATACTTGTGAATTATTTTTATAGTGAAATTAAGAATACTAAATAAGCATCTTCAGTGTCAGGATTAAAAATAGCTGATGCTGAAACACCTAAACTAAATGAATCTGTCATTTTAATATCTTTTCCTGCAGAAATTCCAAAATTAGTAACTGTAAACTCACCATCTACACTGTATATTTCGTTACCAGCACCAACAAAAGCACTTAATTCTGTTTCGCCAATTGTAAACGGATATCCAATTTCTGTGTATACTGAATTTGCATCATCATTATATACATTTACCCCTAACATTAAAGATAAAGGAAATTTTTCTACACCATCAAAACTTATAGTTGCTTCACCAACGTGATTTTTAATTTGAAAATATCCATCTGATAAACCATCAACTGGAAATGCGTAATCTGTAAACCCTAAAGATACAGCTCCAAATGAATACCCTGCATAAAAATCAAATTCCTGACCAACTACCTGTCCTCCAGTTTCGTAAGAAGCCCAAGCTCCTAATGTGAAATTTCCTGAACTATATTCAGCATATGGTTGAACTGCTGGAGAATCAGAAAATTCTAAACCTCTCCATACATACCTACTTGCAAAATCAACTCCAATATCAAATGAAGCTTTAGGTTCTTCTTGTGCATTCATTGTACTAATTGATATTACTGCTACCAATACTAATAATGTTCTTTTAATTGTTTTCATAAATTAATGTTTTAATTGTAAATAATTTTTGGCAATAATTGCCCTGCTAAGTGAAAAATCACTTAATTAATATTTTTAAATAAATGGAATTTAAATTGGTAGTTAACATAGCTAACTACCAATTTAATATGTGATAATTAGTGTTGATTTAAACGAAAATCTGGATAAGCATCCATACCGTGTTCGTGAATATCTAAACCTTCTTGCTCTTCCTCTACTGATACTCTAATACCTACTGTTACTTTTAAAGTTTTAATGATAGCATATGCTGATATTAAACAAAATGCTCCAATTGAAACTACCCCAATAGCTTGGTATCCTAATTGAGACCAACTTGCTAGATCTCCAAAAATTCCTACTGCTAAAGTTCCCCAAATTCCACAAATTAAGTGAACTGCAATTGCTCCAACTGGATCATCTAATTTTAATTTATCAATTAACGCTACTCCAAATACAATTAGACAACCTGCAACCGCACCTATTAGAATAGAGTCTGTTACGCTCATAACATCTGCACCAGCTGTAATACCAACTAATCCACCAAGTATACCATTTAAAAACATCGATAAATCGTATTGCTTGTATTTTAATAGAGAGAATAAAAATGCTGATAATCCACCAGTTGCTGCGGCTAAACATGTAGTTACTAATACTAGTGATGTTACACCTGGGTCTGCAGAAAGTACAGAACCTCCGTTAAATCCAAACCATCCTAACCATAAAATAAATACACCTGCTGTAGCAATAGGAATATTGTGCCCTGGTATAGCTCCTAATGAACCATCTTTTTTAAATTTCCCAATTCTTGCACCTAGTAACCAAACTGCTACTAATGCTGCCCATCCACCAACTGAATGTACCAATGTTGATCCTGCAAAGTCATAAAATCCTAATTCATCTAACCAACCCGTTCCCCATTTCCAAGAGCCTGTAATTGGATAAACTACTCCAACATAAATGATTGTAAAAATCATAAACGGTCCTAATTTAATTCTTTCAGCAACTGCTCCCGAAACAATTGTTGCTGCTGTAGCTGCAAACATTCCTTGAAACAAAAAGTCAGTCCAATATGTATAACCTCCCCCTGCATATTCAGCAGTTAATCCGTTTTCAGGAAGTGATAATCCAAATAAATCAATAAAATAATCAGGAACTACTCCTGCTATAAATGACCCTGGATACATTAAGTTGAAACCAACTAATGCATATAATACCATTCCTATTGAAATAATAAATACATTTTTAAATAATATATTTATTGTATTTTTTTGTCTTGTTAATCCTATCTCTAACAATGAAAATCCTAAGTGCATAAAAAATACCAATGCCGTGCAAATCATCATCCAAACATTGTTCGTAGTAAATAATGTGTTCTCCATAATATAATAGTTTGTTGTTGTTGTGTTGTGTTTTATTTTATTGAGTCTTTCCCTTTTTCTCCTGTTCTAATTCTGTAAGATTCTAAAACATCCGAAACAAATATTTTCCCATCTCCTACATTTCCTGTCCCTGCAGATTTCAAAATAGCGTCAATTGTAATCTCTAAAAATGGATCAGAAACTATAATTGATAAAAATCTACGTTGAATATCTGAAGTACTGTAACTAACTCCTCTATACACATGGCCTTGTTTTTCATTACCAACCCCTGTTACATCCCAGTAACTGAAAAAGTTGACTTCAATTTGATGCAAAGCTTCCTTTACTTCATCAAATTTTGATTTTCTAATAATTGCTTCAATTTTCTTCATAATAAAATGATTTTAATAGTTGATTTCGGGTCAAAAATATAATTATATTTTATAACCCCCTAATTTTATAGGGTTAACTGAGTTATTTTTATAAATAATCATAATTATACCCTGTTTTTTTATAGGGTTCGTAAATTTAAATGATTTTTATATGGTAATTTTTGATTTTCAAAGGGGTCAATTGCCCTAAAATGAAGAATATTTGTTTGATACCCCTAAAAATTAGGGGTATCATTTTCAATAATCGTTAATTATTATTTTGTAAAGGAAAAAAGAAGTAAATATTAACCGTTTATATTACGAATTAAAGAAGCTTTGAAATGTATAAACCTAAAAATACAGCTGTAAAACCTAAAATCAAAGACAGTAATGTGTAAGGTAAAAAACTAAAGTAATCACCATTTTTGATTAAAAGATGATTTTCATAAGCAAAAGTAGAAAAAGTAGTAAATCCACCACAGAAACCTGTAGCAAGTAATAAAGATTGACTTTGAGACATATTTCCTGTTCTACCCAAATAACCTAAAATAACACCAATCAACAAACTACCAAGCACATTAGACAACATTGTACCATACGGAATGGCATTTTCAATATTATTTAGCCACTTACCAACTAAATATCTTGCAACACTTCCAAAACCACCACCTACAAATACTAATAAAGCTTGTTTCATTATATTATAATTTAATGACATCAGCACCAACCCAGCTCCATTTACCTGTTACAGTTCCTTTTTCCAAGGTAAGTACTCCAGGGTTTGACCTAATAATAGTTTTTAATGTAGTTTCATCACAAAAAAGCATTTCTACATTTAAATTGAATTTATTTTTGATTTTTAAATATTCTTCATTCATAGAAGATGTTAACGTATAGACAGTGTATCCTTTTTTAATAGCTTCATCTGAAACTTTTTTAATAGCCGAAAAACCTTGTAAATCGCTTTTACTTAAATTATACGCAACTATTAATAGCACATTATCTTTAGCAAGTACAGCTTCGGTTAAATCTTCTCCTTCAACAGATTCTAAAAAGAAATCATGTATTGGAGGTTCTTCTTCTCCTATATATTCCATTCCTTCAGAAATATTTTTACCAACTGCGTATGGTCTAAAATCTATAATTGGTAAATGCACTAAGACATGGTATGTAATATATAAAAAGGTGAAAAACGATAAAAAAGTAATCCACTTTGAAATTGTTAAACTAAATAATGGTTTTATAAACTGTTGTTTTAAGACTAAAATCAATATTAAAATAACCAAGACAACATTTTTATAAAACGTTCCCCAAGTTGATAATTTAACAGCATCTCCAAAACATCCACAATCTGTAACCTTATCGTAATAAGAAGAATACCATGTTAAAAACAAGAAAACAAGTATCATTCCTAATAAGCTCCACACCGTTAACTTTGGTAAATAACCCAAAAACAATAATACACCTAACATAATTTCACCCAGAATTAAAAGAATAGAAAATGGCAATGCGTATGGAATTAAAAACTCCATGTTTAAAACATCATATCCAAAATATTCTTGAAATTTATACGAAGAACCTAAAGGGTCAACTAGTTTTACAAAACCTGAAAAGATAAATGTAACAACAACTATGAGTCGAGAAATTTGTACGAGTATTTTCATGTTATTCGGTTTCTTTAATATGTATTAAAGCAAAAACAGCATAGTTTACCATATCTTGATAATTTGCATCAATTCCTTCAGAAACAATTGTTTTACCACTATTATCTTCAATTTGTTTAACTCTTAATAGCTTTTGCAAAATTAAATCAGTTAATGAACTAACTCGCATATCTCGCCAAGCTTCACCATAATCATGGTTTTTGTCTTCCATTAACTGCTTAGTAATCGCTACATGCTTATCATACAACACAACAGCCTCTTCAGTTTCTAAATCAGGTTGTTCAACAATTCCTTTTTCTAATTGAATTAAAGCCATTATTGAATAGTTAATAATTCCAATAAATTCAGAAACTTCTCCTTCATCAACTTTTCTAGTATTATTTTGCTGTAATTGACGAATACGTTGTGCCTTTATAAAAATTTGATCGGTTAATGATGGTAACCGCAATATTCGCCAAGCACATCCGTAATCTTTTAATTTATTTATATATAATGAACGACATTTTTTAATAGCCTCGTCGTATTGTTTTGAAGTTTGTTGCATGTAACTTTAATTATTTCCGTAAATTTCGAACAAATTTAATGAATTAAAAAATCAAATTAACATAATGAAGAAAATAGCTGTTTTTTGTGGTTCAAGCCTAGGTTTTAATGAAATTTATAAAAATGATGCTATAAAACTAGGAAATCATTTTGTTGAAAATAGCATAGGAATGGTATACGGCGGTGGAAAAATTGGAATGATGGGAATTTTAGCCGATACAATTATCCAGCAAAATGGTGAAGTAATTGGTGTAATTCCCGGTTTATTACGTCACGAAGAAGTTGCACATACTGAAATTACCGAAATGATTGTTACCAAAACAATGAGTAAACGAAAAGTAAAAATTAGCAAACTAGCTGATGGTTACATTGCTTTACCTGGAGGTTTTGGAACTTTAGACGAAATTTTTGAAGCTTTAACTTTAGGACAATTAGGTATTGAAAGTAAACCTGTTGGCATTTTAAATACGAACGGTTTTTTTAATCATTTAATTAAACAATTAGATGTAATGGTAACTGAAGGATATTTAAAACAATCTAACAAAGAAATGCTAATTGTTAGTGATTCGGTTGATGAATTATGCACATTAATGCTAAATTATAAAGCACCAGAAATGACTAAAATAATTAATAAAGTTGTGAAGTAATGAATATAAATTGCAAAGGCACTTTAGTTAATTTATCATCGCCCAAAATAATGGGGATTTTAAATATTACGCCAGATTCTTTTTTTGATGGTGGAAAATATAACAGTTCTTCAGCTATTATTAATCACGCAGAAAAAATGTTAAGTGAAGGTGCTACTTTTGTTGATGTTGGCGCTTACTCATCACGCCCAGGCGCAAAACATATTTCAGAAGAAGTAGAATTAGCACGTATTACACCCATTATTAAACTACTTGTTGAAGAATTTCCAAACCTATTAATTTCAGTAGATACTTTTAGAAGTAAAATTGCTGAGCAATGTGTAAGCCTTGGTGCATGTATGGTTAATGACATTTCAGCAGGAAATTTAGACGCTAACATGTTTGCCACAATTGCAAAACTACAAGTTCCTTATGTGATAATGCATATGCAAAACACACCACAAAATATGCAAATAAAACCTATGTATGATGATGTGGTTAAAGATGTACTTTATTACTTTTCAAAAAAAATTAATGAATTACAATTACTAGGTGTAAATGATATTATTGCTGATGTTGGTTTTGGTTTTGGTAAAACTGTAACGCAAAATTACCAATTATTGAAACATTTAGATTTATTTAAAAACCTAAACGCACCAATACTTACAGGGTTATCAAGAAAATCAATGTTATTTAAACCTCTAGAAATTTCACAAAATGAAGCTTTAAATGCAACCACAACAGCAAATACAATTGCATTATTAAACGGCGCAAATATTTTACGAGTTCATGATGTAAAACAAGCCAATGAAGCAATTAAAATTGTTAAACTATTAAATAAAAATTAATGAAAAATATAATTATACTACTAGCTTCTTTTTTATTATTAAGTTGCACAAAAACTACTCTAAAAATACCAACACTCGCTGAAAAAGGAATTCAAGAAGTGCATAACCATTCAGAAATATGGATGTTTTTTGAAGTAAAAGATAATGATACCATTGCCAACATAAATAGAAAAAACACGATAAGCACCACACACTGGATTTTTAATATTGATAAAAAATTACCTTTAAAAACTATCATTCCTTCAGTTATAACTTTACAAGATAAACACGCAAACTCAATGCATTCAAAAAAAGGAATGCATAATTATTTTAGTTATTCTGATACTATTTCAGGAAAATTATCAATGCTAGAATTTGATAAAGTAATTTATAAAACTGACAGTACGCTCTCTAAATATCACATTAAAGAATTTAGTGAAAACTATAAAAATCACTTCAATATTAATTTAACATTCAATCCAAATAACACTTGGATTAACGATGCTAAAATGGAACAAGGTGAATTTAAAAATACATTACTTGAATTTATTGATTTTTCTTCGGAAGGAAAACAAACTATGTTGCATTTAAATTTTAATGAAAAATTATCATATCAAGAATATTTATTTTACAAAACAATGATTCATAGTTTAAAAAACAATGATATAATATGCAATGACCTAGAATTTATTTTCAATCAAACTAAAGTTCCAGATTGCGGCTGCGAATAACTATTTTGTATGCAATCTTTTTCCTATTTTTACAAAAACAACTTAAATGCTCGATTTTTTAGACTTTTCTTTGCTTGATATTTTAGACATTGTTTTGGTAGCAGTATTACTTTATTATGTGTATAAATTATTAAAAGGAACAGTCGCTATCAATATTTTTATTGGAATTGCATTGGTAGTACTTATTTGGAAAATTACGCAAGCATTACAAATGGAAATGCTAAGCGGCTTACTGGGTACTTTAATTAGCTTAGGAGCAATAGCAATACTAATTGTTTTTCAGCCCGAAGTACGAAAGTTTTTATTAATGTTAGGCTCTACAAATTTCACTAATAAACGCAGTTTTTTAAAACAACTTAGTTTTTTAAAAACTGAAATTCACACCAATATGGATGTTGAATCTATTGTTTTAGCTTGTGAAGAAATGGCGGTTACAAAAACAGGAGCGCTTATTGTTTTAGAACGAAATCATAATTTAGATTTTGTAAAATCTACTGGTGATAAAATGGATATTGAAATTAACAAACCAATATTAAAAAGTATATTTTATAAGAATAGTCCGCTGCATGATGGTGCTATTATTATTAAAGAAAACTTTATTGTTGCCACAAGAATTATTTTACCATTATCTAAAAAAAACCTTCCTGCAAGATTTGGTTTACGCCATAGAGCCGCCATTGGAATTACTGAAAAAACTGATGCGCTTTGTGTTCTTGTTTCGGAAGAAACAGGCGAAATTTCTTATATTAAAGATGGAGAGTTTGTATTGTTTAAAAGTAATAATGAACTAATTGAAACTATCCGTTACGATCTAACTTAAGCAACCTCATTAGCAAACTGCATATTATACAACGTTTTATAATACCCATTTTTAGCTAACAATTCTAAATGAGAACCTTGCTCTACAATTTCACCTTTATCCATTACAATAATTCTATCCGCTTTTTTTACTGTAGTTAGTCTATGCGCTATAATTATTGAAGTTTGATGTTGCGTAATTTTATCGGTCGCTTTTTGAATTAATTTTTCCGAATACGAATCTATAGAAGAAGTTGCCTCATCTAAAATTAACACACTTGGTTTACTCACATACGCGCGTAAAAATGCAATTAATTGTCTTTGACCTGAAGATAGCATTACACCACGTTCTTTTACATTATAATGGTAGTTATTTGGCAAACTCATAATAAACTTATGAATCCCAATTTCTTTTGCCGCTTTTTTTACTTCACCTAACGTAATGGTTTCATCACTTAAAATAATATTATTAAAAATTGAATCAGAAAACAAAAAAACGTCTTGTAAAACTATAGCAATTTGATTTCGTAAAGAAGTTAAAGTGTATTGATTAATATTATGATTATCTACACAAATTTCTCCTTTATCAATTTCATAAAAACGATTTACCAAATTAATTATGGTAGATTTTCCTGCGCCAGTTGCTCCAACAATTGCAATTGTTTCACCTTCTTTTACATTAAAGGAGATTCCTTTTAGTACTTCTTCGCCTTTAATATAACTAAAATGAACATTTTTAAAAGCTATATTTCCTTTAAAATTAACAGCTTCAACATTCCCTGTTTTAGCAATTTGACTTTGAGTATCAAGCACTTCAAAAACACGATCACCAGCTACCATTCCCATTTGAAGCGTATTAAACTTATCTGCTATTTGACGTAACGGTCTAAATAACATCTGAGACATCATAATAAAAGCAATA
This sequence comes from Lutibacter sp., assembly GCF_013139515.1. GTDB lineage: Bacteria > Bacteroidota > Bacteroidia > Flavobacteriales > Flavobacteriaceae > Lutibacter. The sequence goes on along the minus strand of NZ_WTAR01000007.1, from coordinate 21,201 downwards.
ATTTCTCCTGCATTTGTAGTTCCAGAATTTACAACATCTAAACTACCATACCAAACCAATAAACCAACGGCTATTGATGAAAGAATTTCAGCAATTGGAAAGAAAATTGAATAATACCAAACAGTTTTTACGTGTGCTTTTTTATGTTTCTCGTTTATTTCAATAAAATTTTGATATTCTATTTTTTCACGATTAAAAAGCTGAACAATGTTCATTCCTGTAACACGCTCTTGTACAAAACCATTTAAGTTTGCAACTTGAATTCTCACTTCTTGAAAGGCTGATTTTATAGCAATTTGAAATAATTTAGTAGCATAAATTAAAATTGGAAGTACAATAAATGCTATAAGTGCCATTCTCCAATTCATCCATAACATAACAATAGCAACCACTAACATTTTTAACAAATCACTTATAATCATAAATAAACCTTGTCCAAAAAATTGTGATATAGTTTCTGTATCTGAAACTAATCTAGTTACTAATTTTCCAACTGAAGAAGTATCAAAATAAGCCATTTTAAATTGCAACATATGTTTTTGCAATCGCACTCTAATATCTTTTATAATGTGTTGTCCAAGCCAATTTACCTTGTAAATAAAAATAAACTGCATAAAAACTTCAGCGAGTAAAAAGGCACACATTAATAATATATTGTTTAAAATACCTACTTCATCTTTCGCTTCAAAATGAATTTTTACAATTCTTTCAAGCAAAATAGGTTTAGCAACAGACACCAACGACAGTAGAATGGCTGACATTGTACCAATAAAAAATTGCATTTTATATATTGAAGCAAAACTCATTAAACGCTTAAATATTTTAGCGTCAAAAGCTTTCCCTGTAACCTTTTTACTCATGTATAAAAATTGTTTTTGGATAGGTAACTTGAGTTAAATACAACCCTTGTGCTGGCACAGATGTACCTGCATTACTCCTATTTTTACTTTCTATAATTTTTTTAAATTCTTCTAATGTTATTTTTTCTAATCCAACTTCGAGTAAAGTTCCAACAATAGCTCTTACCATATTTCTTAAAAACCTATCTGCAGTAATATGAAATATTAGACTTTTATTTGTTAAAACCCATGTTGCTTTTCTAACATCACAATTATAGGTTTGCACATTTGAAATTGTTTTAGAAAAACTTTTAAAGTTCGTGTAAGTTAGCAAAATTTCAGCAGCCTCATTCATTTTAACAATATTTAACTTTCTATTGTTTAGCTGCAAGGTGTTTTCTAATAAAAAAGGGTTTCTTCCCAAAAAAACTCGATATTCATAACTTCTACTAATTGCATTAAAACGCGCATGTGCATCTTCTGTAACTGCTAAAATTTTTTCAATAGCAATATCATTTGGTAGTATTGAATTTAGTTTATATGTTATATCTTTTGTATCAATTTTAGTATCAAAATCTACATGTGCAAATAATTGCTCGGCATGAACTCCTGTATCAGTTCTCCCTGCTCCAACAACATTAATAGGAGTTCTAAAAATTGTGGTAAGTGCCTTATTAATTAACTCTTGTACACTTATAGCGTCTGGTTGTTGCTGCCATCCATGGTAGTTTGTTCCTTTGTATGCTAATTCTATAAAATATCTCAATTGAAATGCTATTTTTGTACCGTTGCAAATATACATCATATTTACGATTTTAGAATTTAGATTACAAATGAAAAAAATACTATTACTTTCTGATACACATAGTTATATTGATGAACAAATATTAAAATTTGTAAAACAAGCAGATGAAGTTTGGCACGTTGGTGATATTGGGAATCTTGAAGTAATTGATCGTATTAAAAAGCTAAAACCCGTTAGAGCCGTTTATGGCAACATTGATAATGCTTTAATTAGAAGTGAATATCCTTTAGATAATAAATTTACCATTGAAAAAGTTACTGTTTGGATGACTCACATTGGTGGATACCCAAATAGATATGACCAAAGAATTAAAGAGGAAATTAAAAAAAATTCTCCACAACTTTTTATTAGCGGACACTCACATATTTTAAAGGTGATGTTTGATAAGAAGTTAAATATTTTACATATGAACCCTGGCGCCGCAGGTAAACATGGATTTCATAATGTAAGAACAATGATTCGTTTTGAGATTCATGAAGATAAAATATCTAAATTGGAAGTAATTGAACTAGAAAACCGTTAATACTCAATTGGTATAGACATATAAATTCTTGTTCCAGAATTGCTAGATTTTACATCAATAATTCCATTTAATACACTTATTCTTGCTTTTACCTGGTTTAAACCAATACCACTTTTTTTACTAATTTCTAAAACATCAAAACCAACACCATCATCAAAAATTATTAATTGTAGCTTCCCATTTAACTGTTCAATTTTAATTGTACCGTTTTTTGCTTCGCTATGTTTTATCATATTATTTACCATTTCAGTAATAATATTAAATATTTTTAATTCGAAATTTTTATTAAATCGGTCAATATTTTTAGAAACGCTCGTTAAATTTATTGCTGAATTTGAAGATTTTTCACATAAATCTTGAATTGCAACACTTAAGCCAAACTTTAATAAAACCGATGAAATTAGTTTGTGTGAAAGATCCCTAATTTGCTCTGAAGCTTCGTTAATAATTTTTTGTGTTTTTTCTATTTCAACAGGGAACTTACCTTTTATCTGTTTACTTCCAGCAAACAAGTGCAAGTTTGCAGCAGAAAGTAATGCGCTAACATTATCATGTAAAACTTCTGCTATTTTTTTTCGTTCTTCTAATCTACCATCTAAAGTAGCTGCTAAAATTTTTGATTGAGAATCACTTTTAATTTTTTCTATAGTACTTTGATAAACTAACTCATCTTGACTTATTTGTAACGCATGATTTTTCTTACTTAATTTATAAAGTTTATAAAGGACAAATATGCCTGAGAGTAAAATAAATATTGCAAATCCAAAACCAAATAATAAATATTCCGCTTTTAAACGCTTCGCTTTTTCAATTTCAGTTTCCTTTTCTTTGGCAGCCACTTTATATTTTGATTCTATTTCAGCAATTTCTTTATACTTTAATTCTTGCTGTAGCGAATCATTCAATGAAAAATACTTATCTTGATATTCAAATGCTTTTTTATAGTTTTTTAAAGCACTGTAAGCATAAGCCATGTTTATATAGGAAGAATTTCTAGTTTGCTTTTGCAAATCTTCTTGCCCAAATCCAACAATTAAAATCGATTTTTTAAATACTTGTAGTGCTTCATTATATCTTCCTTGCATATAATATATACCTCCTAAATTATTAAGTATCCCTGCTTCAATTTCTTTATTTCCTAGTTTATTTTGGTAGTTTGCAGCTATTTTTGAATGTATTATTGCTTTAGAGTAATTTTCTTTCAAATAATAAATACCTGATAAATTACCATGAATTTTAGCCTTTAAATTTTCATGATTTTGGACTTTCTCACCAATAATAACAGCTTTTTCATAATTTACCAATGCACTATCAACTAGACCATCAAGTTGAAAATTTCCACCTTTTTTAAATAATACATATTGTAATGTTTCATAATTCGTTTCAAGTAATGGAATTATTTTATTAAAGTGCAAAGTAGATTTTTTATAATCTCCGTTTTCTCTGTAAATATCAGCCAAAAGCTTTGTGCCTTCAATAAATAACAATGTATCGTTAGTGTTTTTAGCTTCTTCTATAATTAAATGTAATTCTTTTAAAGCCTCTTCAGTTTTATCGCTTTCTAATAACTCTTTTATGCCTTTTAATTTTTCATGAGTAAAAGAAATTAATTTAATATTAATAACAAAATTATTATTAAAATCCGCATAAGAAATACTAGCTATAACTGAATTACTAAACAGCATTAAAAAAGCTAAGAGAGTATATATTAATTTAAATAATTTCATTTTTACAACCATTAAATTTACTTAAACTAAATTATTTTTTACTGCATAAATTGCTAAACCAACAACGTTTTTAACTCCCAATTTACGAATTAAATTTTTACGATGTGTTTCAACTGTATTAACGCTAATGTGAAGAATTTCACTTATTTCTTTTGAATTATATTGTTGAGCTATTAAACGAAGTATTTCTGTTTCTCTTGCGGTAATTGAGCTAAAAAATGCGCTATCGTGTAGGGACGATTCTTTTTGTGAAAGTTGTTTTGTGAAAGTTTCCATTAACTTTTGCTGAATACTTTTACTAAAATATTGATGACCTTCATAAACTGTATTTATGGCTTCAACAATATTTTCTCCTGCACATTTCTTAGCTAAAAAACCACTTGCTCCTATTTTCAGCACCTCTTTAATTAGTTTTGTATCATCATAGCTTGAAAGTACAATAACTTTTTGCTGAAAACTATGTTCAAAAAAATTTTGCAAAACTACAATCCCATCAACCTTTGGCATATTAATATCTAAAATTAAGACATCAGCTTCATTAGAAGCAAACCAATTTAAAACATCTTCACCATTAAGAGAATACCCAACAACTTCAATATTTTTTTCAGTAGATAAAACTGCAATTATACCATCTATTAATATTTGATGATCATCTGCAATATGAACTTTTATCTTTTTCATTATTTTCCTCATTCAAAGATATTTAATAATTACGTAAAATATATAACCAAAAATAATGATTTTATTACATCACTGAAAACCGTTAGAAATAAAAAACCATTTCAATTTTATTGAAATGGTTTTTCTGCACTTAATATACTAAGATAAAAGGCTATCGTAATCTATCAACAGATTTTACAAGTTATTCATCCTTTTTAATTGCTTTATTTGCAATAGCTACAAATAAAATTGTTAAAATTGGAATGAGCAACCCAATACCTTTCTCCGAAACGTTAATTTCTCCAGATAAGTTTTGTGAAAAATATACAATAATACCTAATATAATAAAATTGATCAAAATTGATAATCGGCCTAAAACAAATTGTAATTGTCTTTTTTTAAATTGAAAAATAGCAATAAATGTTAAAAAAGCTGATACAAAAAATAATACTGCCATTACTTTAAGCATTATATTTTCTGATTTAAATGAATCTATAACAAAGAAGTTTATTTCCTGCTCATTTTTCCATAGTTTTAACATAAAAATTAAACCTCCTGAAAGTAATGTTGCAATTAATAAGTAAACTGTCTGTATTCTTTGAATCATAGATTTTACTAATGAAAAGCAAAAATACGTTTTCTTTTTAAAGAATAAAAGATTAGTTTTATAAAATAATTTTATATATTTGCAATGTTCTTATACTTAGCAACATAAGAAAACTACAACTAAAACGACTAATCACCACAAGTTTAATTCACAATTAAAATTATTTACCAAATAATAAGATAGATAGTCTTTACATATAAATAAAAATCACAAATTAACATAATGTTTGAAATTTCCCAGCTAAAGGAGAAAACACTTGTAGAGTTACAAGATATTGCAAAAACAATTGGCGCTAAAAAATTTAGCCAATTAAAAAAACTTGATTTAGTATATTTAATTCTAGATATACAAGCAACAACTCCTTCAAAAATTATTAAAAAAGGGACTTCATCTACTGATGAAAAACCAAAGCGTAAGAGAATTATAAAAAACCCTAACGCACCAAAAAAAGTAGTTACTTCTCCTAAAATTGTTCAAGATAAACTTCCTTTAGAAACTAAACAAGAAGTAAAACCTGCAGAGAAACCTGTTGAAAAAAGAAGTGTAAAAACACTTCAAAGAAATGAACCTAGAAAACCTATTAGTCGTGAAAACGAAAAAACGACTACGGTTAATGAAACTACTCCGGTTCATGTTCAACAAAGTAAAAATGATAAGCCTGTTCAAAACAAGCAAAACAAACCTAATCCAAACCAAGCTAATAAAAAGCCTAACCCAAACCAAGCTAACAAACAGCCTAACCAGCCAAAACAACAACCTAACGTTCCCAAACCAAGACCTCAACCAAGAGACAACAACAAAGGACAGCGCACAAATAACGCTAACCGTTATAGAGACCCAGATTACGAATTTGATGGTATTATTGAAAGTGAAGGTGTTTTAGAAATGATGCCTGATGGTTATGGTTTTTTACGCTCATCAGATTATAATTATTTATCATCACCAGATGATATTTACTTATCGCAATCACAAGTAAAGTTATTTGGTTTAAAAACTGGTGACACAGTTAAAGGTGTAGTTAGACCACCTAAAGAAGGTGAAAAATATTTCCCATTAATACGTGTTTCAAAAATAAATGGTTTAAATCCTAACATTGTTAGAGACCGTGTTTCATTTGAGCATTTAACACCTTTGTTTCCTGATGAGAAATTTAATTTAGCGGGAAAAGGAAGTACACTTTCAACAAGAATTATAGATTTGTTTTCTCCTATTGGAAAAGGACAAAGAGGTATGATTGTTTCTCAGCCAAAAACTGGTAAAACAATGTTATTAAAGGATATTGCTAATTCAATAGCATCTAATCATCCTGAAGTATACCAAATTATTTTATTAATTGATGAAAGACCTGAAGAGGTTACAGATATGCAACGTAGTGTAAAAGGTGAAGTTGTTGCTTCTACTTTTGATGAACCTGCAGATAAGCACGTTAAAGTTGCTAATATTGTTTTAGAAAAAGCAAAAAGATTAGTTGAATGCGGCCATGATGTTGTTATCTTATTAGATTCAATTACACGTTTAGCAAGAGCTTATAATACTGTTGCACCTGCATCTGGTAAAATTTTATCGGGTGGTATTGATGCAAATGCGCTTCATAAACCAAAACGTTTTTTTGGTGCTGCTCGTAATATAGAAAATGGAGGTTCGCTTTCTATTATTGCTACTGCATTAACTGAAACTGGTTCTAAAATGGATGAGGTTATTTTTGAAGAATTTAAAGGTACTGGTAATATGGAGCTTCAGTTAGAACGTAATATTTCTAATCGTAGAATTTATCCAGCAATTGATTTAGTTAAATCTAGCACTAGAAGAGATGATTTATTATTAGATCCGAAAACGGTTAAACGCATGTGGGTTCTTAGAAAATATTTAGCTGACATGAACCCTGTTGAAGCTATGGAATTTATTAAAGATAAAATTCAATACACTACTTCAAATGAAGAGTTTTTAGTTTCTATGAACGGATAATAAGAACTTTATTATAATAACAAAAAAAGCGAGTTTAATAACTCGCTTTTTTATTGTTTAAAATTTAAAGAATAAGGCATAAAAAAAACCTGTTCCCAAAAAAGGAACAGGTTTTTTTATGTATGTATTTAAGATTAATAGAACTTACTTCTATTATCTTTTATATCAGATGCATCTTGCAACGTTTGGTATAATTGATAACTTCTACCTTTAACTTTAGTAGCCAATGCACTTCTGAAAGTTTCGTAATTTTCAAGTTCAGTAGCTGCTTCACGTTTAGAAACTTTAACAACAAACACTCCTTTTTCTCCCTCAATTTTATCAGAAATTTCGTCTAACTTTAAAGTTGACATTGCCCCTACAATTGCAGGTTCATTTCCAACTCCTGAAAGCAATGGACTAGCCAAAGTAACAGATGAAGCTGTACGCACAACACTTACGCTATTTTGCGCTACCTCATCTAAAGTAGCTCCATTCATTTTATCTTTAATAAGTGTAGCTTTTTTCTCATTCATTAATTCTGGTCTTATCTGAGCAATTATTTCAGAAGTTAAAGCCATACCATCTTCTTCAGTCATTCCATTTACTAAAACAACTGCGTAACCTCTTTTTCCAGCAACATCAACATCAAAACGTTTAGAATCATTTAATTCTCTTTCAGTTTTGAATGCCCAAGTTACTATTTGACGTTGGTTATTTAATCCAGGAATACTTTCAGATAAAACTTTTAAATTAACAGCTGATTGAATTTTATAAGTTGATTCTTTTGCTAAATCATCTAACTTTTTCCCTTCAGCTAAATTTGAAGCTAATGTTTCAGCTTGTTCAAAAATAATATTTTCAGTTTCTTCAGAAGCTTCAACTAAACGTGAAAATGTAGCTAACTTAACTACTTTTTCTAGTTTTGTTTGATCTTCAATTTTAATAATATGAAAACCAAATGCTGTTTCAACTACATCAATACTACCTGCTTGATTTTTATAAATAAAATTTGCAAAATCTTTATCAAATCCAGGAGAAAAAGCTTGATCTTTTCTTACCCAACCAATATCTCCTCCTTTACCTTTTGTACCATCAGAATTAACTTCATTGGCAATTTCAGTAAATTTTGATTTATTGTTTCTAACCAATGTAAAAATACTATCAATAGTTTTTTTAGCTTCTTCTTTCGTTTTTGTAGAAGTAGATCTTGTTGTACCTACATAAGGAACAATAATATGGCTAGATTTTACAGAATCTGGTAATTGTAATGTTTCAACAATTTTAGAGATTTTATAATAACCGTTATCTTTATAAGCACCAACAACATCACCAACTGAAGCTTGAAAAATAGCATCAGAAATTGTTGCAGGTAATTGGCTTTTAAATTTGTAACTGTTGTCTAATGATAAATCAGATTTATTTTCACTTAAAAAAGCTTCATAATTTGAAGTGCTTTTTAAACCAGCTACTTTAACACTTGCTTTAGCAGCATTGCTATATTCTTCTCTATCGTTAATAAAAGCTTCAACTGTAGCTTTAACTTCTACATCATCACTTTCAGATGGAAGAATATCAAATTTTACATATTGTAAAGAACGTGTAGCTTCTGCTTTAAATCTTTTAGGATTATTTTCAACATATTTTTGAATATCACCTTTGGTTACAACGGCTAAACTATCTGCAATAGTTGTGTAAGGAATAAAAACATATTGAGCATCAATTTTAGTATTATTTAAAATATAATCTCTTTTTCCTTCTTCTAAAGAAGCTCCTAAACCAACTGATACTAATGAAGAATATGCTTGACGTTCTAGGTTTTGCTTGATGCTTTTTTCAGTTGCCAACCAATTTAACCAAGCTTGTGTATTACCACTATCGGCTTCATCTTTCATGTTCGCAATATATTCTTTCAGCTTTTCTTCGTCAAAAAGATTTATTTCATTTTTAAAAAGTGCTGAATTTTGAATTTCAGGTAATGCTACCATTGCATCCCAAATATCTTTCTCACCAACAACAATTCCTGCTTTTTCTAGTTGATCTTGAAAAATTTTCTCACTTAAAAAATTATTCCAAACTGCATTTACAGCTTGCATATTACTAGCTCTTCCACCGCTTTGAGTTTTATAAGCTTCAACTTGTTTTGCAAACTCCTCTCTATCAATATCTTCTCCATTAACTTGCCCTACAGAATTTACTTTTGTTGAGCTAAAAAAGCTTTGAATTGAACTTGGATCAAGTACAAATGCAAAAAGTGCTAAACCTACAATTAGGATTAGGAACATTGAACGATCTCTAATTTTTGATAATATTGCCATTATTGTTTTCTTTTATTACAGTGAGCGAAAATACAATTTAGTATTTAATTATGAAAGTGAAACAGTTATAATTAATAGGAAAAGAAAGTTATTTTATGTAAAGATTACTTTTAATCTACTTTATCTAAAATTTTTAAATAAACTTCTTTAATTTTTGATGAATCTACTTTAAACATTTTAAAGTATAAATTATTAATTTCAATAACTTCACCTTGCTTTGGTATGTCTTCATTATGATACACAATAAAACCTCCTAACGTTTCATAAGCTTCATTTTCTTCAATATTTAAATTGTATGTTTCATTTAAATAATCAACTTCTAATCTGGCCGAAAATTCAAATTCTCTATCGTTAATTTTATTTTCTAAAAGCTTTACCGTATCATGCTCATCAACAATTTCACCAAACAACTCTTCAACAATATCTTCAACGGTAATAATACCTGATGTGCCTCCAAACTCATCTAAAACAACTGAAATACTTTTCTTTTTTTTAATTAAAACATTTAACACGTTGTTAATCATCATACTTTCAGGAACAAACTCTACAGGTAATAATATTGATCGCAATGTTTTAGGTTTTTTAAAAAGTTCAAACGCGTGTGCATAGCCTAAAACATGGTCTAAAGATTCTTTATAAACTAGTATTTTTGAATAACCTGTTTTTATAAATAAATCTTTTAAGTTTTGAATGCTCTCGTTAATATCAACAGCAATAATTTCTGTGCGAGGAATCATAATCTCCCTAGCTTTTACATTGTCAAACTCTAATGCGTTTTGAAAAATTTGAATTTCTGAATCAACATTTTCAATATCTTTTGTATTTTCTAATTGTTTAGAAATATAGTTTCCAAGTTCTTCTTTACTAAACTCAGTTTGCTGAATTATTTTTGAAGAATTAAAAAAAACGCGTAAAAAGAAATCAGAAATAAATGTAATAAAGTCAGAAATGTAATGAAAGATTACATAAAACAGATAAGCAAAGGGCGCAAAAAACCATAGCGTTTCATTCGCATAAATTCTAAAAATAGCTTTTGGCAAAAACTCTGCAGTTATTAAAATTATTAGTGTTGAAAGTATTGTTTGAATTAGTAAGATAGAAAATTCATTAAATTCATTTAAAGGTAAAAAATTCACTATAAATTCACCCATAAATAAACTATAAACCACTAACGCAATATTATTTCCAACAAGCATTGTTGTAATAAGCTTTGAAGATTTTGAAGTTAATTTAGTAACTATTTTAGCTATAAAACCAGCTTTTTTTTTCTCTAATTCAATTTGAAATTTATTAGCTGAAATATAGGCAATTTCCATCCCTGAAAAAAAAGCAGAGAGTAAAATTGAAATTAGTATAACAGCAATTTGAATTTCCATGAATTACTTATTTCTGTTTTCTAACTTTTTTCTAAATCTTTTTTTAAAGAAATACATAAAAACAGCTAAAACAGAAAATAATAAGAATAAATAAGCTTTATTTCTATTTTCATTCCAATTTAAAACAGTTTCAACAATAAATACAATAGCTACAATTAAATAACCATATTCAAATATTTTCCAGATTTTTTGCATAATTTACTCTTTTATATTAATTACTCCGCTTTGGTTTTTAACCCACCAATTAGTTAAATCTTCAGACGCTTCAAAACCAACTCCTTTAATTGTATCAGTTAACGTGTAAAATGTGAATTTTTTCTCGGTGAAATAGTAGTGAGATTTACTATCCCAATATACTTGATCTGTTACTAACTTATTTTTCTGAGCGTGATTAAAAATAATAACATTATTTTTAATTTCAGAAATTTCAGTTTTTTTATAATTTCTTGCGTAATCACCTTCAATTGTAATAGAATCTCCATTTTTATCTATGGAAGTTATTTTTATTCCTTTAGGAAACTCAGAATAAGGATGTTCATTTCTATTTCCAAAGTCTAGCATAACCGGGGCTTTCATTTTTACATTAATTCTTCCAGAGTCTGTATGTTTATGATTTATATTGTACGCTTCACCTATTGGCAAATTTTTATCTGCTAAAAAATCATGAACCTCTTTCGCATTATTTGTACAAGAAAAAAGCATTGTTACCGTAAATACAGTAGCAATGCTTTTAATATGATTTACAACTGATTTTGTCATTCAACAAATATATCAATTATACTATTTTAAATCTAATCTTTTGACTGAACTCTTACAGTTTCATTAATCCAACAACCAATTCTATGTGTTGATCCTGCATCAATAGCTGCTGCAAACAAGTCTTTCTTAGAAGGTAAGTTTTTTGAATATGATCTTATGTATCTATTTGCCAAACGACTTATACTTGGATCAACAGACTTTGCTTTAATAGCTTTGTTTAAAGCCGCAACATACACCATTCTTTTAGAAACCACATCTGTTCCACAAGAGTTAGCACTTGAAGCATACATACCCGCAATAATTAAATAAGCTTTCCCCATAGTTGGTGCATTTTTTAAAGCTTTATAAGCGTAAGATCTTGCTTCACTTTTTCTTCCTTTTTTACTTAATATTTGAGATACTTTTAATAAATAACCTGCTTTTTTATAAGAATCAGACTCTTGGTCTACAGCTTGTTTAAAGTAATCCATAGCCTTATTCGTTTCACCATTCTTCATTAAAATACCAGCATAAAATACTGATGCATTTGGAGAAGGATCTGCTTTTACATAAGCTTCAACTAATGTGTCATAAAAAGGATCATCAGTACATTCTTTATTGTACATTCTAGATACAGCTCTTTTTAACCAAACACCATCATTTTGCTTTTCATCAAAATATTTTTTATACAATGGAATTAAATTCTCACACGTAGAAATCTCTGTTAATTTTGCATCTAAACTTGTTTCAACAATTGTTAAATTAGTTAAAATTTGTTGATAAATTTTTCTATTTCTCTTATCTTTCGCACTAATTGAAAGTGAGTCTTTTGCATTAATTGCATCAATCTTTTTTGAATATGCTTCTCTTTTAATTTCAACTCCCTCACCTACTTCATCATACGTATCAAAAACAATTTGAGGATTATTAACTTTATTTTTATTCAAAATAATATCAAAATACTTATAAATATTTTTAGGAGATACTGAAGTTGGATCAATCTTAAAAGCTTTTTCAATCCATCCATATACTTCTACTTCTGAAATTCCTTGAGAAGCCTTAAAAGTAGCTATCTTATCATATATTTTAGCAACATTATCATTCTTAAATTTATGTTCTAACCTTTGGTTATAAACTCTCATAACTAAATCAGCAGCTGAAGCCTTTTGACCAACAGTTGCAGTTTTTAATTTATGCTCGGCTATTTTAATACCATATTTATAAATATTTACTGAAAGTGTTGGGCAATTATCCATACACCACATCCAGTTTTCAAAAGCAGCATCATATTTTTTCGCCTTATAATCTCCTTTAAATAAGTTATATTTAATATTACAATCAGCAGCAGCTTGTGAAAAAACAACTGGTGCAGATATCATAAAAATTAATAAAGCTAAAATTTGTCTTGAATTTCTCATCGTCGTATTCTTTTAATTTAAAATATTTCTAATTTTTTGAACCATTTATCATTTAATGATAGGCTTAATCTAAAGTTAAAATAATCTTCTTGTACTAAACCTTTACTTGTACTTCCCCTTTTACCAAATTCAAATCCAAAATTAATATTTGATAATTGTTGACTTAATGGTAATCCTACTCCAAAAGATATGCCAAAATCATCAATTGCAGTAAAATCAGCCTCGCTTCCTAGAGCATCAACTAATAACCCAGTCTTTTCAAATTTTAAACCAGCTCTATAAGTAACTCTTTCCCAGTAACTTGATATAGAATTAAATTTAGGAGTATAAAATCCTCCTATTGCAATTTTACTGTAATCATCATATGCTATTTTAGAATAGCTACTAAACGTATTTCCACTTAATTCTAATGCTTTTTGAAAACTATAATCAACTCCTGCGAACCATTTATTATCTTTTCCAACACCAACACCTAAACTTGTTTTTAAAGGTGATTTAATTTTTCCAACACTGTTCCCATTTAAAATGGTGTCTTTTGGCGATTCAAAGGTATTAATATCTACAGCGTATAAATACTCATTCCCATCTGCATCAATTGTATTACTTAAATCAAAACTAGCTCCTAAATTTAAATCTACTTTAGAATTTAAACTTGTTTTGTATAGAAATCCTATATTGGCAGAATATCCTTTAACATTAGAAACTGTTTCATATTTAGTTGCTAATGGATTATCTGCTATTTGGTTAATGATACTATTTTCAATTTTACCAAAAATATAATTTGTTTGTAAACCTACACTAAAACCTTTAAATGGTTTGTAACCAAAGTTCATAAAAACTTTATTTGTTCCTCCTTCTCCACTATAAAGTGTCGCTTCAGTTATTACATCATCACCATCCAATTCATTTGTTACAAGCGAATAACCCACTGAGGAGTTTGGTAACAATCCAAAAGTAAAGCCTCCTTTTTCTCCAATTGGAACACCAAAAGCTAAATAAGAAAGATATGTTGAAGCTGCGCTTTGTTTACTGTTTGCATCTTGTGCAGTAATGTTTTTGTTTTCAATGGCTAGTGTATAGGTTGTAAACGATAATGATGCAACTGATGCTGGATTAGAAAAATTCAGATGATATACATCATTAAGTGCAACACCTATTCCACCCATACTTAGTTGTTCAACAGTATTCATACTGTTTTTATCTCCAATACCAAAAAAAGAATACGCTGAAGTATTGTTTTTTTGAGCAAAACTTGAAACTGAAATAAATAGTGTTATTAGTACTACAATTATTTTTTTTATCATTTATTACAAATTATGTGTCAAAATTGTATTTAATCCTTCTAATAAAAAATTAGGATTGGCAAATATGCTATTTTTTAATCTATTTGCCAAGAAATTTGTATCTCCTCCTGTTAAAACTACTGTTAAATCGCAATTTTTTTCTCTATATTGATTTATAAAGCTATCAATTTCATTTATAACACCATTAATCACACCTGAATGCATACAAAATTCAGTAGAGCCACCTACAAGTTGGTGAACGTTGCTCAGCTCTAAAAGCGGTAAGTTTTTTGTAAAGGCATTTAATGATTTGTAACGCATATTAATACCTGGAGAAATTGCACCACCAAAATAACAATTTTCTAAGCTTACAAAGTCGTAAGTTATACATGTTCCAGCATCTATAATTAGTATATTTTTTTGGGGGAATTTTGAAACTGAAGCTGTAATTAGTGCTAACCTATCAACTCCTAACGTTTTTGGAGTAGCATACTTGTTTTTAAAAGGCACTTTAGTATTAGAATTTAACTCAATTAGTCTGATTTTTGATGAAATTTTAGCGATTTGAGATTTTTTTACTGTGCCTACAGAAGAAATTATTGCTTTATCACATCCATATTTTTTTATTAACTCAATTACTTTTATTTCAAAAATATCTGAGGTAATACTTTCATTATGAATTATTTCACTGTTTTTAAAAACTGCTAATTTAATTCTAGTGTTACCAACGTCTATTATTAAGTTCATCTATATTTATTAAAGAGTTCAAAAATACAACACATTTTTTAAAAATTGTTTTGTCAGGTATAAAAAATACATTTATATTTGCATCCGCTAAGGCAATGGTACCTTAGCTCAGTTGGTAGAGCAAAGGACTGAAAATCCTTGTGTCCCTGGTTCGATTCCTGGAGGTACCACAAAAATTATCCGTAACACGCTTATTTATAAGTAGTTGCGGATTTTTTGTTTCAGAAAATTAGAAAAAGAACAAATATCTTGTTCATTTTTCAAAATTTGGGATAATAAAAATCCTATTGTAAAACCAAATACTTATCAGTAACTAATTTTAAACCCTCTCTATTTATTGGCTTTGATATAAAATCATCACATCCCATTGCTAAAGCTTTCTCTTTTTCTTCGGTTGTTGAATAAGCAGTTTGAGCAACTATCGTAATATTTGGGTTGATTTCTTTTATCATCTTTGCAGCATCAAAACCAGACATTATTGGCATTTTTAAATCCATTAATATAAAATCAATGGTTTCATTATTTTTGATTATTTCAACAGCTTCTTGCCCATTCTTGGCATGAACTATTTTTACATCTAACTTAAGTAAATCATTTATTAGTGTTTCTAAATAAATATAATTCACCTCTTCATCCTCTGCAATTAATATCGTTTTTTTAGCACAGTTATTATCTATTTCGACAGATGGAGATAAAGGTTTATAAGGTATGGTTAAAGAGAAAGTAGCTCCTTTACCCTTCATAGATTCAACTTGAATTTCACCTCCTAATAGTTGTGCATTTTCTTTTGCTATTGATAAACCAAGTCCTAATCCTCCAACTTTTTCTGTCAATTCTTTATCTGCCTGTGAAAAACGTTCAAAAATTACTTTATGTTTTTCAGGGGCTATTCCAACTCCTGTATCTTTTACATAAAATTCTATTTCATTATTATTTAATGTATATCCTATTTCAATAAATCCTTTATTTGTAAATTTTAATGCATTCCCTAACAAATTACTTAAGACTTTGTTCAATTTTACACCATCTATTAACACTGTACTCTCTTTATCTGACAGCCCTGTTTTTAAATATAATGGCATTTCTTGCTCTTTAGCTTTTATGTCGAAAATTGAAAATAACTGAAATAAAAAGTTATTCAAGCAAATTTCCTCTTCCCTAACTTTAATTTGTTTTGTCTCCAACCTTGATATTTCAAGTATATCATCAATAATTTGCAATAATTGCCTACCACTATTCTGAATTATATTTACAAAATTTTGACGTTTTTCATCACTTAAATTAGGGTTACTTAACATCTCTGAAAAACCTAAAACACCATTCATTGGAGTTCTAATTTCATGCGACATGTTGTTTAAAAATTCTGTTTTTAATTGGTCGCTCTCTTCTGCTTTTTGTTTTGCTAACTTAATTTCGTTTATAAAATTAATTCGCTCATCAACATTTCTCATAACTCCAAGATTACCAATCCATTGTTTATGAGTATCAAATAACTTTACTCCAAAAGTTTCTCCATTAAATACTTCACCATTCTTCTTTTTATAGGTATTTAAGTATAAATTATTATCCACAACACCAACAGACTCATCAAAAACTTTTTTACCTGTATTCTTAAAGTTTTCATCATCAACATAAAGAATTTTTGTTGACTTTTCTAATAATTCATTTAGGGAATATCCAAAAGTATTTTCCATTCCTTTATTTGCTAAAACAATCTCACGTTTTGTGTTAGTTATAATTATAGCATCTGTAATTGAATTAAACATAGTTTCAAAAAGTGATTTTTGTTCTAACAATTTTAAATCACTTTCTTTACGCCTTGAAATATCCTCTTTAATTGCTAGAAAATTTATTATTTTTCCTAAATCATTCTTTATTGGTGAAATAGTAACTTGTTCCCAATACAATCTTCCTGATTTAGATTTATTCTTAAATTCTCCGCTCCACTTTTCACCTGATAAAATAGCTTTCCACATTTTACCGTAATAGGATTTAGACTGCTCTCCTGAATTTAAAACTCTAGGGTTCTTACCTAGTACATCTTCAGCAGTATAACCTGAAATATCAGTAAATTTTTGATTAGTATACTCTATATTACCTTCTAAGTCTGTAATTACAATAGAATTTGCACTCTGCTCAACTGCAATTGATAATTTTTTAATTTCTTTAATCTGCTTAGTTACAAGCTCATTTATTATCGTTTTTTCTGATATTTCTGATGAAATCCATTTTTTAATAATTAATGTTAACACTAAAATTGCTGCTACTAAATTAAAAAATTTAGGAATGAAAACAACTTCCTGTTTTGCTAAAAAATTAAAAACACCTATTGGTATTAGCCCAGAATATGAAGTATACCAAGCACCAAAATATAAACTTTCAAAAAATGTACGAAAAGCATCAATTGCTAAAATAATTAATAACAGTTTTAACAAGCTGCTATGGGGCTCTAAAGATTTTATTTTTTTAAAATAAAATACAAAAATAATTATCCAAAAAACTATTAAAATCCAATAAATTACGGGTGTAGCATATTTAAAAAATACTTCCATAAATAATAATAATAATAATAATAGGTAAACCCACAACATATCTATTACTAACCTATTGATAATTATCAGCTTGTGTAAATTTCAATACATAAATACTCTATTAACAACCCATTTATCAACTAAATTTAATCAAAAAAGTTTAACAGTCCTTAAATAAAATAGAATCTATACAAGTCAAAATCAATTTCTCTATCTAAGCACTAAATTAAATGATTTACATAAAAATTAAGTTTTGTAATTAGCAAAAAAATAGAACAAATTGTTCGGTTTTATATTTTAATTCACCTATAATCAACTAGTCATCGTCTAGATTTATATCTTTTACATCAACATCTTCTATATTGTCAATAATTTCATTTGGTATTACATCTTCTTCTTCATGACTTTCCATACTATCTACTAATTCATTACTAATTTTCACTAAATACATGGTGTTTTTAGTTGCAACTTCAATAGCTTCAACATACTTCCCCTTATGGTTTGTAAATTTCACAATGTCTCTAATTCCATATCCATCAGGGAATTTTTTCACTAACAAATTAAGAATTTCTGGTGTTAGTTTTTTATAATCTACAATTATGCGCTTCATTACAAATTAGTTAATATTCTAAATTAAAAATTGCAATTACTCTTTCTTTTCACAAAGTAATTTTTCAAATATAAAAAAATATTTTAATCAATAACTAAAATTAACAATAACAATCATTTAATTTTTAAAACAAAAAAGCCAAGATTTCTCTTGACTTTTTTTATAAATATTTGTGCGAAATATTAAAGCATCATTAAGGTACTTACCTCTAATTCCGTTAAATAACGCCAATGTCCACGAGGCAAATCTTTCTTTGTTAATCCTGCAAAAATTACACGATCTAATTTAACAACACTATAATTAAAGTGTTCAAAAATTCTACGTACAATTCTATTTCTACCTGAATGTATTTTAACTCCTACTTCACTTTTTGGCTGATTCATTATGTAAGAAATCTCATCAACCAACACTCTTTTCTCGTCTAAAATAAAACCATCCGCTATTTTTTGCATATCACTCATTGATAGTTTTTTATCTAATGTAGCCTGATACAATTTTTGAATATTATGTTTTGGATGTGTTAATTTTTTTGCTAGTTCGCCATCATTTGTGAAAAGTAATAAACCTGTTGTGTTTCTATCTAATCTTCCAACTGGATATATACGTTCTTTTGAAGCATTTGCTACCAATTCCATAACAGTTTTACGGCCTCTATCATCATCCATTGTTGTTATAAAATTCTTAGGCTTATTCAATAAAACATACCTTTTCTTTTCTGGAGTTATTGTTGAACCGTCAAATTTAACCACATCACCTGGCATCACTTTATATCCCATTTCATTCACCAATTTCCCATTAACTGAAGCACTTCCTGCTTTAATAAAAACATCAGCTTCTCTACGAGAACAAATTCCTGAATTAGAAATATATTTATTTAAACGAATTCCTTCATTTTCATCTACTTTTTTAATTTGTTTGGAAGTTGGTTTTTCAGTTTTTACTGAATTTCTATCTTTTGTAAAAGTAGGCTTATCTTTAAAAGATTTTGAAAATCTCTTTTTACTATCGTATTTTTTCTCTGAAGAATTTTGAGTATTCTTTTTACCTTGGTGTCGTCCTCTCGACGAGTTTTTATTTGAGTTCATTATTTATATTTTTTTGCAAAAGTAATTTATTCTACTGATAATTACCAACATGATTGCTTTAATTCAGTAATATTTTATTAATAATTACATTGTAATCAATTAAAGCTAAACTAAATACACCTAGAGTAATTAATAATTTTAAAATTAAATGTAAAAACACATAATTTCGCTTACTCTTACTAAACCACAGTGTAATAACAAAACCAATTAAGACTAGCACACTTGTATAGAAAAAATATTTCATCCCTCCAATCTCAGGATACTTTAACAAAAAGTAAATTGGGTTTAGTGTTAAAAGTGTTAAAAGTGTAATTAACATTTTTGTGAAATACTCTCCATATTTAACTGCAATGGTTTGATAATTTTGAATAAAATCACCCTTAATTCTTTCTAAATCTTTTATCAACTCTCTTATTAAGAGTATGAAAAATAAAAAGGCTGCGTGTGTGAAGATTATTTCAGAAAAGTTTTTATAATAGACAAAAACTGCAAAAAAAGGTAAAATGGCCAAACTTGCTGCTGAAAATAACCCTGTTAAAGGATATTTTTTTAGCTTATGCGAATAAAACCAAATTAAGAAAATATAAACAGCAAAAAATAAAGCGGCTCTCCAAGAAACCAGAAAAGCAATAACTACTGCTACAAAATTTAATAAAAAATAAAACCTAAGTTTAATTTTCTGACTTACAATAGCATCAATTTTTGATTTAACGGGTTTATTAATTTTATCAGTTTCTGAATCGTAAAAATTATTAATTATATACCCTGATGCTATCACACAAATTGTTGAAAGTACAATAAAATATAAATTTAAGTCTAACAATACATATCGCAACGACTTTTCAGGAGAAAAAATAAAAATAGATGCTAAGTATTGAGCAATTACAATTAAAAAAATATTATAACCTCTTACAACGAAAAACAAGCTCAACAATTTTATATAAAACGGAGTTTGCTTTTTGGTGTTTTTTTTAGAAATTTTAAGTAAATCCATTGGTAAGAATACTATTTAAACAACTTCAGCACAACCTAGTAAGTTGCTATAATTCTACTATTAAAATCTATAAACTAATTCTAATTTAAAATCTTTTAATATTGTTTTAGTTTTATCAAAATCTTCTGTAAAACCTAAAATATAACCACCACCACCTGAGCCGCATAACTTCAAGTAATAATCATTTGTTTCTATTCCTTTTTGCCAAACTTTATGAAAAGGTTGCGGAATCATTGGTTTAAAATTTTCTAGAACTACTTTAGATAATTGCTTTACATTTCCAAATAACGACTTCACATTTCCTTTCAAAAAGTCATCAATACAAGCATCAGTATGTTTTGCAAAATCTTCGTTTAGCATTTTTCTAAAACCTTCATTCTTCATTTTATTCATAAAAATGTTTACCATTGGTTCTGTTTCACCAATCATTTCTGAATCTAACAAAAACACAGCTCCTTTTCCTTCTTTTTGAGATGGAATTCCTGTTGCTTCTAAATTGTCTTTTGAATTTATTAAAATTGGAATACTTAAATAGGAGTTTAAAGGATCTAACCCAGAGCTTTTACCGTGAAAAAAAGATTCCATTAATGAAAATACACTCTTTAACTTTAATAATTTATCTCTCGTTAAATTTTCTAAAACCGTAATTTTGTCATTGGCATATTTATCATAAATTGACGCCACCAACGCACCAGAACTTCCAACACCATACCCTTGAGGAATGCTTGAATCAAAATACATACCCTCCTCTAAATCGGTTTTAAATTCATTCAATCTAAAACTACCTAGTTCTTTATTATCTATGCTTGAAAGGTAATTGTAAAATTTATTTAAATTTTTGTTAGATTTTATTTCTTCTTCAGAAGAAGTTTCAGCCGATTTTTTTAAAGCACCTTGATAACTATTGTAAGGTATTGCAAGGCCTTTAGAATCTTTTATGATTCCATATTCTCCAAACAATAAAATTTTAGCGTAAAAAAGTGGTCCTTTCATAAA